>CAZJQE010000015.1:0-16143 GCA_964548505.1 uncultured Candidatus Saccharibacteria bacterium
ATTTTGTATGTCTCATTCGTACTACCATAATGTGTCCATATTAGCATATTTAAATAGAAATGCAAAATCCAAAAAGACCACTATTTTATTAGCATATTCCCCAAATTATTATTTAATTAAAAAAGTTGAGATTATATTATCTAAATCTGAATTTGCTTTTTGCTCATCAAAATGTGGAGGATAGGGTGGATCTTTAAATCCACGAGAATTTCTATATCCAACTTGTTTTTCTATTCTATAACATTGACCTTTTTCAACAGTAGTAAACATTGACCATGAACCTACCTGACCACCCATTGCACTATCATCTAATGGCTGTCTTGGGTTATATTTAAATGATTTTCCATTTATAATTTTTGTTGAAGTCATATCTTCGTTTACTCCATCTGAAGAATAACATTTAGAAATTGAAGGGCTAACCATTACATTTACTGCCCCAATACTAAAATCAGTTCCTTTTTGATATCCATTTGGTACATGTATGAATAGTTCAAAAATATTTAATTCGTTAAAGAAGCCTCCATTATTACTTTCACTAAATATGTAGTCAGCAGGATAACTCAAACTGAAACCATATTGTGAATTACTATATGTTTTCCAACCTATTTGATTATTGCCTATCCCATGGTTTTCTTGTGAAGAACTGTTTCCTTTTTTTATTCTATAGCAAGTTTTATAATGACAATTACTAAAATTACTAAAATCTTCCGACAGAACAATTTCTTTTGCATTTATTTGTTTTTCAATTCCTTCTTTTGTAAGAGCAATGAAATTTTCAACTTTACATTCTTCCCCATTTTTATCTACCCATTGCCCATTTTTTATAACACACTCTATTGTATTTTTTTTGCAATCTTCTATTGCACAACCACCTCCCTGTACTGTGTAGTAACTCTCTTGACCACTAGCTAAATTACTATTCTTAAAAGTTAACTCTCCGTTAAAAATTCTTACAGCACCTGAAGAGCTAGAACTATCAGTATACATTTCCAAAGTAAAAGAATCAGGTAAAACATTATTTTTTTGCACTAATTTATTTTCCAATACATTACTTGACGTTGTATTTGAATTACTTCTCAAGGAATATAAAACCCCAATAATTGCCAAAATAATGACAATCACAAGTATTACTATCATTGTGACAATAAAACCTTTTTTGTAATTTTTCATAAATATATTATATCTCTATAAGCTTTAAAAGCATTTAAAATCTGAAATTTTATTTCAATACCTAAAAAAAACTTATTTGGTTATTGAATCTCTAAAGAATTAATTATTTGATTAAAATCATTTAAATATGAATCATTATATTCTCCATAATAGTTAATCCGTCTATTTTCCCCAATAAAATATTCTATGGTATGTTTACCTTGTAAGCTTACTTCAGGAGCATTTGTGGCATAATATTTTTCAAATTTCCTTGCTTCAATTTTTCCATCTTTCCCAATGTGAACTACTGGAAAAGTATTGTACCCTATCACATTAGTATTACTTTCGTTTTGATTGTTACTAAAAGAAATTAGTCCTGAGGGCATATCTACTTTTTGTAATTCTTCCGCCGAAAAAACTTTTTTGGGATCAATCGTAATACTATTGTTTACTTCGTAAATTTGCCAAGTTTTTAAATAATTAAAACTAAACCCTTTAGAATTATGATTAATAAAGATATTATTTTGATTTTCTTGTGGAATATTATTTGGTGTTAGGGGAAGATTATTTTCTACCAAAGGAAGAACATCTTTCTCCTTAGAATTTCTACCTAAATTAAAAGAAACCCAACCAACTATTAAAACAATTATTATAATAATAAGCCCAACAATAACTTTTTTGTCTTTATTCATATAAGTTAAATTATGCTATATTTTTCATAAAAAATCAATGCTTAGCCAATGTATTAGTGAAAATATAAAAAAATGTGATAATATTGAGAGATATGGAAAATATTGATAAATTACATGAATTAAGACATTCTTTGGCTCACCTATTGGCGGCAGCGGTACTTGAGCTTTACCCCGGAACAAAAAATACCATTGGCCCCTCTATTGAAGACGGTTTTTATTATGACTTTGAGTTTGCCTCCCCTATTTCTGATAAAGATTTACCAAAAATAGAAAAGAAGATGCGAGAACTACTAAAATCATGGAAAGAATTTACGCATGAAGAAAAAACTGTTGATGAAGCAAAAAAATATTTTGACAATAATGAATATAAAAAGGAACTCATTGAAGAAATAACTGGAAAAGGTGAAAAAATAACTTTTTATACTTGCGGAACTTTTACAGACCTTTGTCGTGGAGGACATTTAGAGAATCCAAAAGAAGAAATTGCCAGTGACTCATTCAAACTTGATCGCGTAGCTGGTGCATATTGGCGAGGAGACGAAAAAAACAAAATGCTCACTCGTATTTACGGACTTGCGTTTCCTAATAAAGATGAACTTGAAAAATATATAAATATGCGTGAAGAAGCAAAAAAGAGAGACCATAAAAAACTTGGTTACGAACTTGGATTATTCACTATATCTGAACTTATTGGTTCTGGACTCCCACTTATAAAACCAAAAGGTATGATTATAAGAAAAGAAATAAGTGATTTTCTTTGGGATTTACATAAAAATAAAGGATATTCACAAGTGTGGACTCCACATATTGCAAAAGAAAAACTTTATGAGACATCGGGACATGCCGCAAAGTTTGGAGATGAACTTTTTAAAGTTTTTGGGAAAGAAGATAAATTCTTTATGAAACCAATGAATTGTCCGCATCACATGCAAATTTTTGCGGATGATCAATTTTCTTATAGAGATATGCCTGTTCGATATTTTGAACCAGCAACAGTATATCGCGATGAAAAATCAGGACAATTAGGTGGGCTCACCCGTGTTCGTGCAATTACTCAAGACGACGGACACCTATTTTGTAGGAAAGATCAAATAGAAGAAGAAGTTGGAACCATTGTATCTATCGTACGAGAATTTTATACTGCCGTCGGTATGATGGAAAATTATTGGGTTTCTCTTTCTGTCCGAGGAAACGACTTGTCAAAATATATCGGAGAAACAAAAAATTGGGAAATAGCAGAACAAGCGCTTGAAAATGCAGCTAAGGCAAATAACTTAAATTACAAAAGAGTGGAAGGTGAAGCAGCTTTTTATGGGCCAAAACTTGATTTTATGTTTAAAGATTCCATTGGGAGACAGTGGCAACTTGCAACAATCCAATGTGACTTTAATCTTCCTGAACGTTTTGACCTAGCTTTCACAAATCAAAAAGGAGAAAAAGAACGCCCTGTGGTAATACATAGAGCAATTTCTGGATCACTTGAAAGATTTATGGGAGTCCTTATCGAACACTACGCAGGCGCATTTCCTACATGGCTCTCGCCTATCCAAGTTGCAATCGTTCCAGTACGAGAAAATCATGAAAAAGAATCAAAGAAAATTTCTGATACTTTAAGAAATTCAGGAATTAGAGTAGAAATTTTCTCTGCCGACAGAAATAGCTTAGGTAAAAGAATCCATGAAGCAAAATCGATGAAAACTCCTTATATCATCGTACTTGGAGACAAAGAAGTTGCATCAGGCAAACTCACAATAGAGAATCGTGATGGTACAAAAACAGAAAATATTGCTATTGATGAATTCACCACAAAACTCAAAAAAGAAATTGAGGAGAAAAAATAATTCTATATTATTTAATTAAATATTTTTTATAATTTTTTATCCAAGTATTTGATTTTAAATTCTCAACTAGTTTTTCATATACTGGGAATTTATAAACTTCAATTTCACTATCTAAAAAATTTGAGTATGCAATTTTTGAGCCATATACTGCAAGGGCTGTTGGCTGATTACCTCCAATAACGGCATCAAGTAAATCGCCTGTTTTTGTATCAAAAAGCTGAACCGAACCCCATGTTGGCCCTGGGATATAATAGCTTTTAGGATTATTCTTCCCGCGACAAGAAACAACTAAAATTTTCCCATCATACATAAGGTCAATAGTGTTTGGATGGCTATCAGTAGTCACAAACTTTACTACTTTATCGGTACTAAGATCTAGTTTGTAAATTGTAGCTTTTGCCATATCGGAAATATAAAGAACTTTATTTACATTATCCCCCACTATATGCCTGAGAGCTCCACCTGATTTATAAATTATTTTTTTATCTCCCGTTGTTAAATTAATTTTTTGCAACTCTCCATTATCAAAACCTGCCACATACATAATGTTTCCATTTTCGGTAATATAAATTCCTCGCGGAGTCTTTACTGTTTTTATTTTTTTAATTAATTTCCCAGTATCAATAGAAATGACTGAGATATCATTGCTCAACCAATTTGTAGCATATAAGGTTTTATTGTCAGGTGATAAGGCTATTACTTTTGTCCAATTTCCTCCGGTATTGAAAGTTCGTAAAATTTTTTTCGTCCCAGTATCTATTTCAAATACTTTCGCTGTTTCCATCTGACTTACATAAGATTTTGTTCCATCTTTGGAAAATACAATTTCAACTCCGCCAGCTTTGGCAAGATCAATATTAGTAATTTTTTTCCCAGTATCTCCATCTATCACAAAAACTCCATTTTTATTATTCATCAGGCTTGTTCCCCAAATTTCTTTACCGTCAGGACTAAAAGAAAAAGCCTTGATACTTGGCATATTTTTAACATTGAAAAGATATTCACCTGAGTTAGTTTTGGTTACTAACTTACTTACATTACCAGCAGAAAATACAAAAATAGGTAAAAGTAGTAATACCAACCAAAAAATTTTAAAAAAATATTTCATTGACTATGTAAATTTATAACAAGCTAATTATAGTATATAATGTTGGAATATGGAAAAAAGTGAAGAGCTTAAAATAATTCATGAAAAGTGGTTCCAGGCTTGTAAATGTGAGCTTAAAATAACTGCTAAACAGCCTGTGCCTGGCAATGGCAACCCAGAATCTAAAATAGTCTTTATTGGTGAGGCACCAGGGAAAAGTGAAGATGAACAAGGAGTTCCTTTTGTGGGTGCTGCAGGTAAATTTCTAGCCGAAATGCTTGAGAAAATCGGATTAAAACGAGAAGAAATATATATCACAAACATCGTAAAATATCGTCCGCCAAATAATCGTGACCCACTCCCAGAAGAAAAAGATGCGTGCCGGCAGTGGCTTCACGAAGAACTTAATTTTATAAAACCGAAACTTATTGTTTTTCTTGGGCGCCACTCAATGAATGACTTTTTCCCAGCTGAAAAAATTTCTGCCGTACATGGAAAACTCTTAATCAAAAAATTCGCAAATATTGATACAAAATATTTCCTTGCTCTCTACCACCCAGCTGCTGCCCTTTATAACGGCGGAATGAGGGAAACACTACTGGATGATTTCAAAAAAATTCCAAAGATTTTAGAAAAAATTCAGAAAGATACTGAAACTATAAAATAAAAACTTTTTTATTAAATATCTATATCTGCCAATTTAGCATTGGATTGAATGAAAGATTTTCGAGGAGGAACTTCGCTACCCATCAGAATATCAAAGACTTTATTTGCTTCTTCGGCATCTTCAATATTTACTTTTTTGATTATGCGATGTTCTGGGTCCATAGTCGTTTCCCAAAGTTCTTCAGGGTTCATTTCTCCGAGACCTTTGTATCTTTGAATGTGCACTTTGGTATTTTTTGTTTTAGTTTCTTTCTCTTCAGATTCAGAATCTTCGGCTTCTTCTTCACCCCTACCCTCTCCGTCTTCTAAATTTTCTATCTCTGAAACATCGGCACCTTTACCAATAAGTTTTATTTTCTCTTCATCGGAATATGCATAATTTACTTCTTTTCCTTTTTTTATTTTATAAAGTGGAGGTTGTGCAATGTAGATGTATCCTGCTTCCACAACTTGTCTGAAATATCTATAAAACAAAGTAAGAAGCAAAGTTCTAATATGGGCACCGTCCACGTCGGCATCTGTGGCAATAATTATTTTATGATATCGCATTTTTTCAAGATCAAAAGTATCTCCAATGGATGCGCCCATCGCAATGACAAGGGACTTCACTTCTTTTGAAGCAAGCATCTTATCGATACGAGCACGTTCAACGTTTAAAATTTTTCCACGAAGTGGAAGTATTGCTTGAGTTCTTCTGTCGCGACCTTGTTTTGCAGAACCTCCTGCAGAATCTCCCTCTACAAGGAACAATTCTGATTCTTCAGCGCTTTTACTCTGACAATCTGCAAGTTTTCCTGGCAGGGTCATTCCTTCAAGTGCACCTTTGCGAAGCACAGAATCTTTTGCGGCTTTTGCGGCTTTTCGAGCCTTTAATGCAAGAATAGATTTATTTACGATAGCCTTTGCTTCATCTGGATTCTCTTCCAAAAATGAAGCAAACGCTTCACCAAAGACAGTAGCAACAGCACCTTGAGCCTCCATAGAACCTAGTTTTGCTTTCGTCTGACCTTCAAATTGTATTTCACGAAGTTTTACTGAAATAACACAAGTAAGCCCTTCAAGAACATCATCTCCAGTGAACCCTCCTTCAGACTCTTTCATCATTTCATTTTTCTTGCAGTATGTATTTAAAGTTCTCGTTAGAGCAGTTTTAAAACCTGTCACATGTGTTCCGCCTTCTCCTGTGTAAATATTGTTTGCAAAAGGAACAATACGGTCAACTATGTCATCGACATATTGAAGAGCAATTTCAACCCCAACACTGTCTACTTCTTTATTTACATAAAAAATACTACTCTGAACTGGCTTTTGTAATTTATTGTAATATTTTATAAGAGAAGTAAGTCCCCCTTCAAAATAAAAACAATTTGATGGAAGTTCCAAACCTAGTTCTCGGAAATAAAAAACGTCTGTTGTATCAATTTTGCCTTCATATCCTCTCGCATCAATTATCAAAATGCGAAGCCCTTTCACTAAATATGCTTGCTGGCGAATATGACTTATGACAGTATCTAAACTAAATTTAATATCTTTAAAAATTTCTACATCTGGTTCAAAAGTAATAATCGTTCCGTTAAGTTTTGAAGTACCAATTTTTTTGACAGCAGATTTTTTCTTCCCTTGAGAATATTCCTGCATATATTTTCCACCATCTTTATGAACTTCTGCTCTGCAATAAATAGAAAGTGCATTCACTACTGACGCACCCACTCCATGAAGCCCACCAGAAACTTTGTAACCACTATTTTCTCCACCGAATTTTCCTCCAGCATGGAGTGTAGTCATAACAGTCTCAAGGGCTGATACTTTTGTTTTTTTATGAATATCAATCGGAATTCCTCGGCCATTATCTGCCACTCGAATACGATTTCCCGGCAGAAGTACCACCTCTATATCATCACAAAAACCACCCATCGCTTCATCGCGTGAATTATCAAAAATTTCCCAAACCAAATGGTGAAGTCCTTCAGGCCCCGTAGTGCCAATATACATACCAGGACGACGCCTAACTGGGTCTAACCCCTCCAAAACTGAGATGTCAGAAGCATCATAATGATGCCCATTCCCTGCCTTTTTTTGTTCCTCTTTTTTAGCCATATTAATTAAAATAAACCTTAAAAATTAAGTTTCTTTTCGTAAAAAGAAAAGCAAAAAACAAGTTTTCTGCTACTCTTATTATACCACCCTGTAGTGAGTTTTTGCAACGTATTTTCAAGAGAAAATACGCACTTTGGGCATTGCAAAAATCTACTACGGGGTACCAAAAAACAAACAATAAAACTAGCAAAATTTATAAAAAGAAATCTTGAATTAAATTTAATTATTTAAAGAAATATCTAATTCCTCACATATTTTACGAATTTCTGTAATTTCTGTTTTTATATTCTTTTTTTCTTCTTCTTTCATATTAATATCTTCTGGATGCTCGTCTAACGCCCTTTCATATTGAATAAGATTTTGGTATCTGACACCGATAGAGCTTGCATCCACATCAACTAAATACATAAGGTTTTTCTTCTCTTCTGCCCAATTAATCCTCTTCATTTCCATTTGATCCTTTACCTCCCCAGCTTTTGACGAAGAAATATTCTTTTTCAATTTATAATATCTTTCACTTAAATCAGAAAGCTCTTTTCTAAATGCCTCTGTTTTATCTTCAAGTAATTTTTTTTGTTGATTGTATTCTTTTATTTTTCCTTTTAACTCGTCTATCAAACTAGGAGCCTTTTCCTTAAAATCCTCCGCCAATCCTTTTAAATATGTTTTAATTTCATTCTGCTCTTTCTCATCTTCGTCTTCGTTCTCACCTATTACATCTTCTATTAATTTTTCTACTTCCATTCCTTCAGTTTCTAGGTCAAATTTTATCCTCTTTATTTCAGCATATAAAATTTCATCGTTTTTATCATCACCCAAAATATTTAATTTATCTTCAGCTAATTTAATTTTATCCAACCACTCTTTTAATTTTGCTTTTGCTTCTCTTATTTTTTCCTTACCATCTACATGTGTGACTTCTTCACTTTTTCTATCCAAATATTTCGTTCTTCTTTCCACATTATGAAGAACCTCAACAGCATCTTGTTTTGTTTCTATTCCCTTATACATAAAATTATTCCTTTAACTTTTTTGATAATTCTTCGACTTTTTTTCCTTCTCTTTTTTTAATAAGAGAATTTATTAATGAAAGAGCTTTTTGTCCATGTTCATTCATTTTTCTTATAGCATTTTGATAAATTTCTTCTATTTTTTTAGTTTTTTCTTGTTTATTCATATTAATATTAATTATATACTACAATACAAAAATAGCAATAATAACCTGATTAATCTATAGAATCAAAGTATTGCTTAAAAAATTAATTTCTTGTAAACTTAAGAGAAGATATTAAGCATGTAATATATACATATTTAATACGTCTTAAGTAATGAATAGTAGAAAAATTATTAACTAACTAAAAAAACATGGAAAATACAAACAAAAATTATATGGTTTTCGGGCTCATTTTAGGGCTCTCATTAATAGTAAGTGCAACAATTGGATCTCTCACATTTTATAAACTCCGCTCAATGGACTATATTTCAACAACTGGTTCAGCTAAAAAAGCAGTTGTTTCCGACAAGGTAAAATGGAATACTTCTATTACTCGTTCAATTAGACAGTCAACAGTAAAAGACGGATATACAAAACTTGATGCTGACTTGAAAGAAGTAAAAGCATTTCTTGCGACAAATGGTGTCCCAGTAGAATCAACAGATATCTCCCCTGTTTTTATGAATGAAGTATATGAACAAAATCCAAGCACTGATAAAAAATACAACTTGGTGCAAAATATTACTATCCAATCTGCTGATGTGCAAAAAATTTCTGACTTATCAAAAAATACTACCTCACTCGTTGCAGACAAAGGTATAATGTTTTCAACAAATTCTCTTGAGTTTTATTATTCGAAACTTCCAGATGTTAGAGTTGAACTTCTTGCAAATGCAGTTGGAGATGCAAAAGCTCGTGCAGAACAATTGGCAAAAGCGGGAGGAAAACAAATTGGTACATTAAAATCTGCTTCAAGTGGTGTAGTACAAGTCATGGCTCCAAACTCAGTTGAAGTCAGCGATTACGGCATGTACGACACTTCTTCAATCAATAAAGAAATAATGGTTACCGTCAAAGCTAGCTTTGAGATAAAGTAACATATTTTTAAAAATCATATACATAAAGTGTTCTATTGAGTGCCGATTTATTTGCCTTTAGGTGAATGACTTTTGTAGGTTCTTTTTTAGAAAATTTAAAATCACAAGAGATTACCTTGGTTCCGGGTTTGAGTTCTTTCTCAAATTTAGGAAGCAAAGAATCCATAAGTATTGGAAATAGAAATAAAAAAATATGTGTAGCCGAAGATAGATCATGTTTAAACATATCTCCATAAACTATTGAAACATTCTTGTCTTTGTAAAATAATTTACGAATCCGAGCAACACAAAAAGGAAAAGGGGCTTTTTCTATGCCAATACAAGTTATCCCCTGATAAATTTGGCAAGCAGTAAAAAGAATACGCCCGTCTCCACAACCTAAATCATACAAAACACTTTCACTTGAGAGACCTAATGCCAAAATAATTTCATTTAAAACTTTTTTCCTGGTTGGAATAAACGGAACCTTTGAAAATAAAGGAGTTGTAAAAAAGAACAAACAAAGAAGAATAATAATTGAGATAACTACAATCAGAATCAATCTAAGAATAAGCATATTTTTTATTTTTTGAAAATTTTATCGTAAAAATACCTTGTAAAATAAGCAATTCCTATGCCGATTACGTATCCTCCTAGAATGTCAATTAGAAAATGAACTCCTGCCATTATGCGACCAAGACCAATAAATAGTGCGATAATAACAAACCACCAACCAGCCTTCTTGTGAGAAAGGAATATGGCAACAGCTAATGCCATATAAAATGTAGCGTGCCCAGAAGGAAAAGAATACCCAGTTTTTTCAATAAGTGGATGTATGTCTTCAAGCTGAAACATGGGTCTTGGAATTTGTATTATAATTTTTATTAAATTTGCTATTACCCAAGCAAATATTCCTGAGAAAAATACTAGAACTATTTCTTTCCACTTTAGAGCAAATGCAGTAAAAGGATTTTTTGATTTTATGATATCGTGATGAAAAAGAAGATAAACTCCTGCTATTAAAATAACTAAGTATGGAAATGTATGTGCCACAAAGACTATCAGCCAATCTAAAAAAAATGACTGATGGGCAAAACTATAAAAATATAAGAAAATATTATCGTTTAACATTGTTTGAGTATAACACGAAAAGAATAAATTTTTGGAGGGGTTTCGAGGCCGACGGGCCGAGAATTTCAGAATTTTTTTAAGCTTCAAAAAATTCGTACCGGAAAAAACTTATTCTTTTCGTGTTTTAGCTATTTCTAAAACATTATTTAATAATACAGCAACAGTCATAGGCCCCACCCCCCCAGGAACCGGAGAAACAAATGAAGCGATTCCTTCAACAGAATCTCTTTCTACATCTCCAATTATTTTCCCATCCTTTTTGGAAGTTCCAGCATCAATAATTACGACTCCATTTTTTATCTTATTTCCCGTGATCAACCCACCATGCCCAGTACCTGAAATAATAACATCAGCTTCTTTCATAAGTTTCTCTTGATTATTTGTGTCTCTAACAGCAATCTCTGGATTCAAACCACGAAATTTCATTAAAGCAGTCACAGGTCTCCCAACTAATTCTCCTTGTCCTAATATTAATATTTTTTTATTTTTCAAATCTAATTTAACAGAGTCTAGTAACTCCATACACGAAACAGCTGTTGGACGACCAATATTGCTTTGATTATTAAAAAATTTATCGCTAGCAACTTCTCCCAAACAATCAACGTCAATTTCGGGATCTATCGCATTGAGAATTTTTGTGCGATCTAAAGATGCTGGCAATGGAAGCTGAACAATAAGACCACACATGTTTGGAATTTTATTTAAAATTTTTATTTCATTTATTAAATCTTCTGTAGAAATAGTCTCTGGGAATGAAGCACGATGAAAATGAATTCCAACTTTTTCAGCAGTACGTGCTTTCATTTCAACATATTGCTTTGAAGCTGAATCATCCCCCACCAGCACATCACAAAAAACTGGCTGAAACGACAAAATAGCAATTTCTTTTTTTACCCTCTCTAAAATTTCATCTCTTAATTTTCTACCATCAATAATTTGTGTCATATGATTTAACGAAATCGATTTTACGGAATCGTGTCGCGTTGCCGTCAATTTAAACGCGACCGCGTTGCCGTCCATTAGAACGCGACTAGGCTCCTAAAAACTCATTCTTCATATCATCTCTATGTACAGACCTTGCATCTTTACGCATACTCATAAGTATTCCCAACCCAGCAAATTCAGTAATTAAATGAGACCCTCCGTAACTCATAAATGGTAACGGAATTCCAGTAACTGGCATAAGTCCTAGATTCATCCCAATATTTATAAGTATATGACTTGAAAGATATATTGCAATCCCCATTCCAAAAAGTGTTTCAAAATTTGTTGCCCCAAGTGACGCACAATATAAAATTCTCCAAACTATTAACCCAAAGAGCAACAATAATATCATTGAACCAACAAACCCCCATTCTTCAGCAAAAGCTGCAAAAATAAAATCTGTTTGGTTTTCTGGTAAAAATTTCAAACGTGATTGTGTTCCAAAACCAAGACCTTTACCTAAAATTTGTCCCGAACCAACGGCAATCGTAGATTGAAAAGAATTGTATCCAGAGCCATGAATATCGGCAAGAGGATTTAAGAAATTTGCAATACGTGCTTTCTGATATGGGGCAAACGCAAAAACCCATAACATGGACACTGCCAACACTCCAGAAATAAAAACAAAAAGTAAATGGGTTTTTGAAATCCCTGATACTAGAACCATCCCAAACCATATTAAAAATATTATTATCGCTGAACCGAAATCTGGTTGAAGTAAAACTAAAACAAAAGGAATAAATGCATAGAGTCCAGAAATAAAAATATGTTTAATGTTTCTAATCTCAACATGTCTACGAGAAAAATATTTTGCTAAAATTATAACTAAAACTAGTTTCATTAGGTCAACAGGCTGAAAGGAAAAACTACCAAAATTAAACCAACTCTTTGCTCCATTTGAGACAGTTCCTAAAATAAATAAAACAAGCAAGATTCCACAAAACAATATATATAAAAAAACTATAATATGCGTCCGTTTTAAAGAACCAAAATCAATAAAAGAAAAAATAAAGAAAATAACTAAAGATAGTATTATCCATATTACTTGTTTTCCAAAAAAATTATTCGTTCCATTATCTGGAATAAAAGATTTCATTGTAAAAAGTCCAGACAAAACTATGGGCAACACAAAAAGAACCAACAGCCAATCTATCCTCTTGGAGATCTTTTTTATAAAATTTTCTAATGATTCTCTAATTAGTATCATTTAAACTCTTATTTCATTTTTACTAAAAAAATATTAAACATGGGGATTATTTCTTTTTCTACAATCTTTGATGTAATTGGTTCTCTCCATGTAAAGCTTATGTCGGCACTAGCTTCTCCTTGAAGCACGTCGAGATATGTATGACTGGCAGATACCGCATTTCCAAGTGTATCGTATAAGATAGCCACAAAAGAAACTTCTGGAATTCTAAAAAGAGAATCATTTTTTACAAGAGCAGACATTTTCGGCTCAGTATTTTCATTTTCTAATTTTATATTTGAAACATAAACTTTCAGTTGATCAACCTGTTGTTTTGATACTTTTATCCAAGTAGGCACTTCGGTAAATTCGAAAGTAGTATAAACTGGAATAGAATTCCCCACATCTATTGCTGGTTCAAAAACCGCAAATTTCCCCTTGGGTGGAATATATGTTTCTCCTTCACGTTTGCCAATGTATAAATTATCTTTATCCGCAAAACGAAATCTGTATTTTATTTTATAAATTGCAGTATTTTCATTATGATTTTCAAGATACGCAAGAGCATTGTAACGACCGGGGACTACTTGAAAAGCACGAGACCAAAGAATCGATATTTGATCAACTTGTAAAGTGCAAGCTATCACACACGAACCACCACAATCTACCCCTGTTTCCGTACCATTTTGCACGCCATCTGTACAAGTTGGTGCTTTGTTAAAATATGGGTAAGTAATCCAATAACCAATGCCCGAGATAAAAGCAATTACGATTATTGAATATAGAATCTGTCTTTTAAGTGCCCACGGCATAATATATCTATCATAGCAAAAATTCACCCCAATGTGGAGTGAATTTTTGCTAAATTAAATTGCTTCAATTTTGATATCTATTTGGTATCGTAATAAAACTTTTCACTTACAATTTTCCCATTTTCCCATCTCTGCACTGCTACTTGAGTTCGAACTGAGCGACCCCAGTCTTTATGAGTTACATCCATAAAAGATTCAACGGTGGAATAGTTGTCTCCCACTGCAATCCCTAGAGTTTTTGCTGAATGCACTTCTACGATTCCTCCAACAAAAGCTTTTTCATATTCCCTGTTTGCATCTTTGCCGACACGTGGATCAGTTTCATTTTCTTGCATCACTACATTGTCAGCATAATATTTTTCAAATGCTTCCATAATTTTCCCTTCACCAATCATCTTTACTAAATCTTCTACTAATTCTTTTACATTGTTCATAATTTATTTTTTATTTAATTTAATAATCTTGCCTCCTATCAACGCATAGGAGACTTTTTTATAGGCAGATGCCAAAATTCTTTGAAAAGTACTTTGAGAAATTCCCATCTCTTTCGCTGCTTCTTTTTGATTTAAATTTTTAATATTTTTCAACCGAAGGGCTTCTGCTTCTTCGATTTCAATATTTATAAATTTTTCATTCGTACAACAGCCTTCTGGCTTAAACTCCTCATATTTCGGACAAAAGCCTACCTTCTTGTCACATTTTGGTCTTACCATTTTTATTTTTAATTTATTTTTAATTCGACCTTACGTTATGAATATATACCCAAAACGATTTCAAGTCAAGCATTTGGAAAATAAAAAAAACCTAGCAAGAACCGTTCTTGCTAGGTATTGATATTTTTAAAAATTAAATATTGGCATAACAAGACTCTTTCTCTTGCTTGTCTTTAATGAGTTCGCAAACTTTTTTATTTTTAGTTAATCTACCAATAACTGTAATACACCAATTTTTACCATTACTACCAGTATCAATATTGATTAGATTACAGTATTTCATATTTATTTTCTTTGTCGCAAAATCAAAAAAACAATTATTTATTCCGCTATTACTTGTCATTTTTTTACATAAACTAATGTCATTATTTATCGTCGCTACTTTATAATAACAAGTGTCATATTCAGAACCTCCATTTTCTTTTTTATCGATAGAACTACATAATTTGCTAGTAAGTTTTTTAGGATTAATTTTTTCTAAACAACGAGCTTTGGACGATGGTGTTTTAATAATATTACAAGTTTTCTCGTCTTTCGCATTTGCCGAATAACACATATCTTTAGTTTTTTGACCTATTACAAATTCACAAAGTTTAATATTTTTATTGTCCACAGACATACTGTAATAACATTCATCCTTATATTCACCATTTAATTCATCGCATCCTTTAAAATTTCCTGTTTTCTTTAAATCCTCTATAATACAAAAAAATTTCTCTCTCTGGTCTGTTGTTTCTTTACAATTTTTTTGATAGTTTAATATCGCCTGATCTGAAGTACTAAAAAAGGTAGAAATTCCTAAAGAAATCCTTGGAACTAACGTAAAAACAACTAAAAGAAAAACAATTAATTTATTTTTCATAATTTTTTAATATTAATAATATAGCTAAATTATACTATATTAAAATTATAATAAAAATGAAAACACCAAAAACCTCATTTTCATAAGGTTTTTTGTTAGAAAATCAAATACTTAGTGTTGGCGACAGCCTACTCCTCCTACAGAGGCAGTATAACCTTTTGGATAAAATCTCGCAGTGCTCGATTGTATCTCAAAAGCTTCTTTTGTCGGGTCCTTAAACCCAACAAAAGCCCCGCAAGAATTATCATCGGCAGAGCAAGGCTTAACCATAGTACTAAAAATTTTTAAACACTTTGTGTTGGCGACAGCCTACTTTCCCCACAAGGAGTATCATCGGCTCAACAAGGCTTAACTTCTCTGTTCGGAATGGGAAGAGGTGTGGCCCTTGCGACAAATCACCAACACAAAACGTTTAAACAATTTAATCAAAAATTTTAGTACAGGGGATGCTTCTTGTTCGGAATGGGTGAAGAATGGGATGGGACCCGTTCTGCAAGACCTTGAGCACCGTTAGGTGCGAAAGGTGTACAGCTTCTGTAAGAAGGAGGTGTGGCCCTTACGACAAATCACCAACACTAAAAATTTGATTTTAATTGAAATCCTGAAATTGGGTGGGTAAAAAAATATTACCCACTTTTTTAAAAAAGTAAGAGCTCTTTCGGAGAGAATTTTATATCAAAATATTCTTTCTCTCTTCTCTTCTCTTGCTCAAAGTGTAGCAAGAACTCTGAAGACTAAGCCCTCACTTTCTAAGATTTTGGAAATCTAATAATAAATTCCCAATTTCAGAATTTCAATTTTTTTAATTGTGGTTTACAAATTTCTTAACAGGAATCGAAACATTAGTACTTCT
>CAZJQE010000016.1:0-16143 GCA_964548505.1 uncultured Candidatus Saccharibacteria bacterium
CTATCAGACATGTAATAAAGCTTTACTCCTAGAATTTTTTCCCTATCTATTATTTTATTTACTTTTTGAGCAACGGCAATAATAGGATAAAAATGTCCTCCCGTTCCTCCTCCTGTAAAAACTATTTTCATCCCGTTAGAAGCAGGTCGCGGTCAAAAAACCGTGAACTTGCTTGGTTATATTATTAAAATTACTTTTATTTCCTAACAACATATTTTTTAAAATTATACTGCGACCCCGGCTTCTAACGGGATTCATATTTCTTTACGCTGATATTTTGATATTTGAAGCACAACACCAAGCGCAATGAGATATATCATAAGCGATGTACCTCCTTGGCTCATAAAAACAAGCGGAACACCAGTCAAAGGAATTACCCCAATAATGGAAGCAATATTCATAAATGATTGCGCTGTAATCAGTATAACAATTCCACACACTAAAAGTCTACTGAAAAGGTCAGGAGAATGATTTGCAATACGAAGACCTCTTAGTGCAAAAAAGGAATATAATAATATCGTCAAAAATGTTCCAATAAAACCAAATTCTTCTCCTAAAACTGCAAAAATTGAGTCCCCTTGTGGCTCGGGTAAATAATTAAATTTTTGAACACTTTGTCCATACCCGCGTCCAAATATTCCACCAGAACCTATTGCAATCATAGATTGTTGTATTTGATAAGATGAACCACGTGGATCGCTCGATGGATCAATAAAAGTTTTTACTCTTTCTTGTAGATAGGGGGTAAAAAATACTAAAATTGAAAGTGCTATGACTGACCCCATTACCAACCAAAGAATATACTTAAAAGGTACATTTGCAAAAAAAATCATCGATAATCCGGTGATGATAATTAAAATAAGACTTTTAGTATCAGGTTGTTTTAATAAAACCCCTGCTATAATTAAAAGCATTATCAATAATGGCAAAATACTAAATTTAAAATCTTTTACTTTATTTTTTGCCCAAGAAAGCCAGGCAGCAAAATAAATAATAAAACCAAACTTTAATAGTTCTGCAGGTTGAAAAGTTCCCAAAGATCCTAATTTTATCCATCTTTCTGCTCCCCCATGGCTCCAACCAAGCCCTGGAACAAAAACAAGAGCTGTAATAATAATTGAGGCTAAAAAAATATATAAAGAAAATTTACGCCAATTTTTATAATTTATTTTATAAGAAAAATACATACCGATAATACCAAGGCCCAACCCAAGTACCAATTGGGTAAATAAAACGTTATAAAAAATTTTTTCATTTCTCACTAAAAATCCAAGAGATGCAGAAACAAACATTGCTGTACCTAAACAAATTATAAATATGACAGTCGTCAAAAAAAATTTATCTACTTTTTTTTCTTTCATTTATTTTTTAACTTATTATTGCAAATATAATTCCCATAATCGCAAACATTATTGAGAGAATCCAAAATCGCATAGTAACCTTATAGGAAGGCCATCCAAGTGCTTCAAAGTGATGATGAATGGGTGCGAGTCGAAAAATTCTTTTACCATTTCGAATTTTTTTAGATAAAATTTGCAAAATTACAGAAAGAGTAGAAATAAGTAGTGGCATTGCCACAATTGGTAAAATTAGCACGGAATTAGTTAGAAATGCTATGGTTGCAAGCGTAATTGTGAGCCCCATCATACCTGTCTCCCCCATGTAAAATCTAGCCGGAGGAATATTAAACCATAAAAATGCCAAAACCGCTCCTGTAATAATTCCACAAAAAGCAGCTAAATTTACTTGATGATTTGCATATGCAATTCCAGCATATGCAGTAAAAATTGAAGCAAGTACTCCCCCGGAAAGTCCATCTATTCCGTCAATTACTCCTCCTGAAAAAGTTGCCAGAGTTACCATAATAAAAAATGGAATAAATAAAATTCCTAAATTAAATTCTCCACCAAAAGGAATGTGGACAAAAGTCATTCCTAATTTAAAATAAAACCATATTGAAATTACAAAAGAAAAAATAAAAATAAGTAGAACTTTCCAATTACGCCAGGTTTTATCATCCCGAGCAATTTTCCCTTTCCCGTAAATTTGAATCAGATCATCCCATAAACCAATTAACGATCCAATAATTAAGGTAAAAAGAGGTATCAGTGTCTGGTTTCTACTCATGAAATTCATTTTTAAAAACAATGAATTAGGGATAAAAAAGGAAATTATATAATATAAAAAAACAACTAAAATAACTGAAATCCAAATTATTATTCCGCCAACTCGTGGAGTTTTCAATTCTTCTTGTTCGTTATGAATTTTATGAAAATCAGATGCTGTTATATCTTCATTTCTAGAATATTTTTTCCACATTTTGTATTTGTAGAAGAAATGGGTTGCGATAGGAGTAATGGTAAGCCCAATCACAAAAGCCAGTGCTGTCGGTATTATTACAACAAATTAGGGAGCATTTTCTGATTATATCATAATAAATTTCTAATACACTTCCTGCTGATAACATTTCTCACAATATAACTTTTCCCATCCTTCACTTTCTTTATATATCGTTTCTAGTTCTATCCCACACTTTTTACAAATTCCATTATATTTAAGGTTATTGCCTAAATAATTGAATGTCTTTTTCATTCTCTCGAGTGGATGTATCGTAGGGATTGGAAACTTTAATTTTCTATAAAATTCAAGTTCACTTTTTATAACCTTAAATGGTCTTCCGGTTTTTTCACAAATAATTGCTCTGCCTAAAATATTATCATCTATATCGTAAATAGAATCTGGAACATCTTCAACTTTTAATACTTCAATATCCCCTATGTCTATTTCAATATCGGGCTGATAAATAGACCCAATTCTCTCTATCTCCTTAATTGAAAGTGGATAAGATAGTTCGGCCTCTGAGCCATTATAAGAAAAAGTACTAAATTTATATGGAAAAAATTCCCCATACTCTCCCCTAAGGAGCATTGAGGTTTTAACATTATCTAATTCTTTGGAATATGCTTCTGGTTCGTAGGGCTTATTAAAAATATAATAGCTTTTGTTTTCAAGTCCTACACAAGCAAAACAATTGGAACAATTATGGCAATTTACAATAAATTCACAATCTGAAACATTTTTTGAACCTTGAGAAAATTTAACATTTGAAGTATTTGCTCCGACCGAAGATACTTCATACAAAAGTTCAGAATTTCCTGATGCATATATATCCATTGAGTCTTTGTGATCTTTAACGTGTGTTACATGCCTTTCATGTTCAGCATTTTCACAAGAATGAGCATCCTGACAATTCTTTGAATTAATCAAAAGTACACCCGTTGAATTTATTGCTGATACTGAACGTGAAGCTCGAACAGGGTTTGATTTAACAAATTGCCAAAATTTTTCTAATGTTTTTTTAATTCCAGATCTAGTATAAATTTTCAGTTCTTCCACTCTTTTTTCATATTCTTCTTTTGAAAGTTGTTTATTAAAAAAACAATATTTTTTATTACGTAAATTTACACAACAAAAACAATCTTGGCAATTTCTACAATCAAACAAAAAATAAGAATTTATTGAATTATTTGTAAAATAACAAAAAGCACAAGTATTCAAATTTTTGACTAAAAATGTTTCGTAACACCTTTCACAACTACTCACATCATGACTAGCCATTATTTCCTTTGAATTATTTAGAAAGATGCTATACCAAATATTTTCTGAATTACTACCTCCGCTCACAAGATAACCATTTTTTAAATTTCGACCATTCAAGGAATATTCACTATCTATGCTTGATGGATGTCTAACTATGGCATATTGAGGCATCATTAGTCGTAAATCGAAAAATTGGTCAAAAAAAGAAATATTTGAATCATAATTCTTTGCATAAAAAACAGGGTCCCATTTTGCACTTCTGTAATAATCTAAATTATAAACAGTAAGTGGAGATACCGGTGGAACATAAGAAACAATATCATTTATGGCTCCTGGTGCATCATCTTTTCTTTTGTATAAGTTAATTCGATTATTGAAAGCGAAACGTCTCTGGCGACGACACGTAGGACAGCATTTAGGTGGTGGCACACGAAGTAATTTATAAAATTTTATATCTTCATCAATAATTTTAAATTTCTTTTCACAATATTTTGAAATATCCTTTTGTGCACATTCTCGTTCGTGAGGCACAATTTTTTCTAAAATATCATCTAATAATTTATCAAATTTTGGTGTTTTTGATTCCATAAAATCTTAATAAACTTCTTGTTGATAACATTTTTCACAATATAATATTTCAGGCCTATCTAGTGAATATGGACTTCTAAATAGCAAATCGCATTTCGCACAATTTCTATCGTATAACTTTGGTAAATTCATTCTTAAAAATCTTTTATTCTCTCTACATTTAGGACATTCGTGTGGGATAGGTAATTCCATTTTTTGCAAAAGTTCTAATTCAAGTTTTATAATTTTAAATTTTTTGTTACAAGTAGCACAAGATATTATTTCATTTAAAATTGACTCATCAACTTCTTTAATAGAGTCTAGTAATTCATTTCCACTAATTGTTGCAACTGCATCTTGTTCTTTTTCTTCATTCCAAAAATAGCCCATTTTTAAAGCCTCAATTTGTGTTTTTGGAAAAAATCGGAAAGCATTGGAATTGTTGTATGCAATTTTACTGAATCCAGGTTGGAAAAATTCCCCATATGTCCAAGAGCGCCCAAGATCATCAACGTAAGGATTATTTTTCATATCTTCAATTATTTTTTCTTTCAACTTTCCATATTCTTCTTTTTCATATTGTTTATTTAAAATAGCACATTGTTTTCTTTTCAAATTTATACAACCAAAATTATTTTTTGAAGAAGGACACCAAAGACAATATTCAATATTCATAACATCAGGAAAACAAAAACCAGAAAACTTTGAATTGCTTACATTGTCTCCAACGTTAAAACATTCGTATAAAAGTTCAGCATTATTCCCCCACCCTGAATAATCATAGCAATCCTTAACTGGTTTTACTGTAATAAGTTCGCACCATTTACTATTTTCTCCACCATTAAAAATATATACTTCTTTTGAATTTTTAGATTCAAAAACATATTCACCTGTTACGTTTTTATTTAGTGAGTTTCCGTGATATCCCCTATATGGCAAAGTAAGCCAAAATTCTTGCGCTTTTTTTTGTAATTCATTTATATTTTTCCAAGATTTTAAATTAAATTCATTTAATTTTTCTTCATATTCCTCTTTACTGTATTTAACATTAAAAATACAATTGGAAGCGCCACTTAGGTTTACACAACCAACACAATTTGTACAACCATAACAATTTCTAGAAAACCAAACGTCAACACAATCATCGCACTCATCTGAGAAAAACATTCTATAACATCTACTAAAACCAATAGATCCATAACACAATTCTGAAGAATATCCTCTTATGCAATCAGAACTAAATTTTAAACCGTTCAATATCGATGAATGGCAAACATTTTCACAAAAATCTGCCCAATAAGCTAAAGTGCAATTTTTGGAATACGCAATTCCATTACAATAATCACAATTTTTTAAAGTTGAATATGTAGTCTCGAGAGCACAATATGGAGTTTTTTCTGAAAGTTCCCTTAATTGTTCAAAAAAAGTTTTTTTAGGATCATATTCTAAGGAAAATTCACTTCCATCCCAATCATCTGCCCACCAACACGGCTGACAATATACAGTTATTTTCTGCTCAGGTGGATACATGGAAAGCGTTCGTTTCCCGCATTTGTCACAATTTCTATAATATAAATACCATCCGTTATTACAAGCGAGTCTCCTAATCATTCTACATTCTGGACACCAAGTCGGTGATGGAACATTTATTCGTTCATAAAATTTAAAATCTTCTGGCTCGATTGTAAAGTCTTGTTTGCAATTTTGACATATCTTTTTTTCAGATTTTTTATCCATTGCAAATTTTTATTTAATATTTTTAGATACTTTCTTCTGTCTTTGGTTCTTCTATTCTTTGTTCTTCGATTTCTACTGAAGACATATCTTCAATATTTTCTATTGCATTTGAAATAGAATTATTAACATTACCATATTCTGGCAATTCTTCTACAGATTTTACACCCATAAAAGAAAGCAAATTAAAACTTGGCTTGTAAATAAAGCGTCTATTGTCACTAGAATCAACTGTTTTTTCAACTAAGCCTCTTATGGAAAGTGCTCGTAAAATGAAACTTGAATTCACTCCACGTATATAATCAATCTCAGCTCTCGTTACTCCATTTTTATAAAGAACGACAGAAAGAGTTTCTAGACTTGCCTTTGAGAGTTCTTTGTTGAGTTCTTCTTTCTGTAAATTAGCAATCAAATCAGAAAATTCTGGTGAAGTTCCAAGTGTCAATTCATTGTCTTTTTCAATAAGCACAACTCCCCTCAGCGCTAAATTTTCTTTTAATTTTTCTATACTCTCATTTATTTCTGTTTGTCCTACTTTCAAAATTTCCGAAAGTTTTTTTCGTGACATCGGCTCTCCTCTCCAAAATAATATCGCTTCTAATTTTTTTTCTAAATTATCCATATATTTCTATTTCTTTGTCTTGTTTTTCAATAATAATATCTTCAAAATTATTCTCTTGTACAACACTCAATATTCCTTGTCTTACCATTTCAAGCATAGCAAGAAATCCAACAATTACAACTACTCGTTCTTCTTTGGTCATAGGAACGTCCTGCCTGCCTGCCGGTAGGCAGGCGAAATCTTTAAAATTCATTTTCAGAGAACTTTGGATTCTTTCTGTTAATTTATCTATCATTTCTTCAATGCTTATTACTGTTTTTACCTCAACTTCTGGTAAAAATACTTTTTTAGGAATTCTACCAAGTACATTGTGGGCAAAAGTCATCATGCTATCAGGTGTTATTTGGTCATCAGGCAAGAATACTAAATCAGTATGTTTTCTTTCTTCTGGTGCAAATATTATTTTTTTACCAAAATTATTTTTTATATTTTGAGCAAACCTTTGATAAAGTTCATAAAGTTTTAATCTATCTTCTAGATTTTTTATATCACCTTCTTCTTCATTAGTAAGGTTTAAATTAGGCAGTAATGATTTTGATTTTATTAATATAAGCGTCGCAGCTACCACAATAAAACTTGCGATTTCATCGGGATGAGATTTATCTAAAGAATTTAAGTACTTTAGATAATCTTCGGTAACTTCTGCAAGTGAAATTTCATTTATAATGAGTTTACGCTCTTCAATTAAATTTAAAAGAACCCCAAATGGTCCTTCGAAATTAAGAGTTTTTACTTTGTATGTTTCTTTCTCCACTGATAGATTATAACATATTTATGTTATAATTGAAGTATGAAAACAATAAATAATAGGTCAACAGAATATGAAGTAAACGATATATTCTTAAAACGGTTTTCTCCTCGTGCAATGTCAGGAGAATCGATTACAAAAGAAGAACTAATGACCTTATTTGATGCAGCACATTGGGCTCCATCCTTATTCAATGAACAACCATGGAGATTCATATACGGGCTGAGAGATACTCCAAATTTTGAAAAATTATTTTCATTTCTTATGGAAGGAAATAAGATTTGGTGTAAAAATGCATCTGCTTTAGTTGTAGTAGTTTCAAATAAAAAAAACATGAAGGGTGAACCAAACATGACTCATTCTTTTGATACTGGTTCTGCTTGGGAAAATTTAGCGCTACAAGCAACAAATATGAATCTAATATCTCACGGGATGGCTGGTTTTGATTATACACTAGCTCAAAATGAACTTTCTGTTCCGGATGATTACCAAGTTGAAATGATGATAGCTATCGGTAAACCTGGGAAAATAGAAGATCTACCTGAACCACTCCGAGAACGTGAAATACCAAGCCAGAGAAAAAATCTAGAAGAAATAGTGTTTGAAGGAAGTTTTAAAAATTAAATCTATTAAAATACTATAAAATATTATATTCGGAAGTCCGACTTCCGAATATTTTTATGATTAAATATATAAAGTTATCCACATTACTTTACTTGACTAAAGTACTTTAGTTTGCTAAAGTAGCTAGATGAAAAATAAAAAGGCAAAAAATAATAAAAATGGCATAAAAATTGATGTAAATTGGAACAGCAAAGAAGCCAAGCAATTAGTTGAAGCATTTCTTAAGATTAAAAATGCCGATGAGGCAAAGCGTTTTCTGCGTGACCTTATGACTGTGGGTGAAATTGAAGAGTTTGGCAATCGCCTCGAAGCTGCTCGCCTACTCACTCGTGATACACAATATTGTGCGATTATTGAGCGTACTGGCCTCTCCTCTACTACTATCGCTCGCATCTCCAAATGGCTACGTGGCCCCCTCGGTGGCTATCGTTTGATATTAAATAAATTGCATCATAGTAATCCTTTAAAACTTGAGAAAGGATTGTCTTGATATTTACCTAATTTTTAAAATATATAAAGCCAGCCCCTTCTCAAGTTTGAGAAGGGGTTTTGCTTATTAAAGTATTATAAAAAAATGAAAAAATATATAGAACCAAAAATACTACAAGGAACTCGCGATTTTTTGCCTGCTGATATGGCAAGGCGCGAATTCGTAATGAATAAGATAAAAGATACTTTTATCAGTTTTGGATATGATAGTGTCCAAACACCTGCGATAGAATACGCAGAAACAATACTCGGGAAATACGGTGATGAAGCATCGCAGTTAGTTTATAGATTTAAAGACAACGGAGGAAGAGATATCGCACTCCGGTATGATCAAACAGTCCCCTTTGCACGACTCGTAGCATCAAATTACAAAACACTGCCTATGCCGTTTAAGCGTTATCAAATAGGTCCAGTTTGGCGAGGAGATCGTCCAGGAAAAGGCCGATACCGAGAATTTTATCAGTGTGATGTAGATATAATAGGCACAAAAAATTTAGTGGCTGAAGCTGAAATTGCAGCAGTAATAGTTAAAACATTTACTGCCCTTGGTTTTAAGGATTTTGTAATTAAATTCAACAGCAGGCATCTGATAAATAGTATTTTGGAAAATCTAAATATATCAACTGAAAGTCAGGCTGGAATAATCCGCATCTTGGATAAATTAGAAAAAATTGGGCGAGAGAATGTAATTGAAGAATTAGTTACCCTAATCGATAAATCACTTGCAAATAAACTATTGAATATTATTTCCATAGATGGAACAACAAAAGAAAAAATTGAACTTTTAGAAAAATATGAGGTAACTGAAATAAAAGAATTCATTGAAATTACTCGCATGTTCAATATCAAAGAAGAAAACCTCTTTTTCGATCCGAGTCTTGCTCGTGGACTTGATTACTATACCGGTATAATTTTTGAAGTATTTATTCCAAACCTTCCTATTGGCGCAGTATGTGCCGGAGGTAGATATGACGACCTATGTTCCCTATTTTGTGGAGAACAATTTAGTGGTGTAGGAGTAGCATTTGGTTTTGATCGAATAATGGTTGCGATGGAAGAACTTGGGCTATTAAAAAATATTATCTTGAATGCGCAAGCCTTGGTAACATTTTTCAACGATGTAACTCTAGCTTCATCTATAAAAATATTAAACGAAGTTCAAAAAGCTGGAGTCAATGCTGAAATATACTTTGAACCAGCAAAAATCTCTAAACAGATGAAATATGCTGACAAGAAACAGGTTCCATTTATTCTCATCTGCGGTCCGGAAGAAATGTCTCGCAATGAAGTAATCATCAAAATCATGAAAACAGGCAAACAAAAAACAATTCCGCAAAATCAAATTAGTAATTATTTTATAGGATATAAATAATATGAACAAAGATCGAATAATAATTGCAGTACAGAAAAAAGGAAGGCTAAGCGATGCAAGCATGGCATTTTTGAAATCTCTTGGAATCGAATTTGCCCCAAATGAAAACTACTACATCCAAAAATGCAAAGATAGAAACATCGACCTTCTTCTCTTGCGAGACGATGATATCCCCCTTTATGTCAATCGTGGGATTGCGGATTTCGCAATAATAGGTGAAAACATAAAGATTGAAAGTGGATTTGATGTAGAAGTGATTCGTGAATTTGATTTTGCCAAATGCAGTCTTGTCATCGCTGTGCCAAAAAATTCTCCAATAAAAAAGCCGAGTGACCTTGAAGGAGAACGCATCGCAACATCATACCCGCAACTTTTAAAAAATTACTTAGCAAAAAACAACATAAACGCAACCATTATTCCAATAGCAGGCTCGGTAGAAATATCCCCTGAGCTCAATCTAGCTGATGCAATATGCGACATTACTCAAACCGGTGAAACCCTAAAAGCTCACGGTCTCAAACCAATAATAACTATCCTTGAATCGAAAGCTCTGCTTATCACAAATGATGTAGTTAAAAATTGGAAACAAGCAACTAGAGAGCTTTTATTAAAATAGAGAATTAACATTATTTATGAAAAAAATTGATATTAAAAAAATAAATTGGGAAAAAGGTAATGGATTAGTCCCAGCCATTATTCAAAATTCTTCAACAGGGCTTATGCTAATGCTCGGATACATGAACAAAGAGGCACTAAAAAATACAATGGAAACAGGCTTTGTCTGGTTCTACAGTAGAACAAAAAAAAGACTTTGGATGAAAGGAGAAACGAGTCAAAACACCCTTACAGTAGTTGACCTCAAGCTAGATTGTGATAATGATACATTGCTTGTCAAAGTTATTCCTCAAGGACCAACATGTCACACTGGAGACACAACATGTTTCAAAGAAGAGTCTGAAGATTATTCGTTCAAAGAACTTTTCGACACAATCTCTGATCGTAAAGTAAAACTTCCACAAAAATCATACACAACATCACTTTTCAATGCTGGACTCGATAAAATATCACTAAAAGTAGCAGAAGAATCCTTAGAAGTTATTCATGCCGCTCAAAAGGAAACGAAGCAAAGAGTAATCGAAGAAACTGTGGACCTTCTATATCACCTCTTTGTATTACTGGCAGAAAAAGAAATCGTACTCAAAGAGATAGAAGTTGAAATAAAAAAACGTAGTAAATAAAAAATGAAAAAAAATACTAAAACAGAAAACTTAATATCAAATAGAGTAAAAAACATAGAAGTGTCGGCTATTAGGCAGTTGCCGATAATCGCTTCCAAATTAACAAATGTAATTTCGCTTGGCCAAGGCATCCCTGATCTTAAAACTCCAGAATACATCAGAAATGGCGTTATTGATTTACTGAAAAATAGCAATGAAGTTGGAAAATATTCTTTACAACCTGGACTTCCCGAGCTTAAAAATATTATTGCAAAAAATCTCTCAAAAGTAAGTGGCTGGAAAATTGATAAGGACAAAGAGATATGCATCACAGCAGGTGCAATGGAGGCGCTAGCTATCGTTATTTCAGCAATAGTTGAAATTGGAAACGAAGTTTTGGTTTTTGACCCAGGATACCCTTCTTATAATGAGCAAATTATTTTTGCAGGAGGCACTCCAGTTTCAGTGCCACTGAAAGAAGAATGGGGTCTTGATATATTGAAATTAGAAAAATCAATAACTAAAAAAACAAAAGCGATTATTGTTTGCAATCCTTCAAACCCAACAGGCATCCTTTGGGGACAAGATGATTTAGCAAAAATCGTTTCTCTTGCTAAAAAATATAATATACTAATTATCGCTGACCAAACATACGAGTTTCTCGTGTATGACAACAAAGTGCCACCTTCTTTCCTTAAATACAGATCAATTAAAAATCAGTTAATTATTTGCTCTGGTTTTTCTAAAGAATTTGCTATGACAGGCTGGAGAGTGGGATATTTATTTGCCCCAGCGCAAATCCTAGAACAAGCAGCAAAAATCCATGATGCGTTTGTAATATGTGCTCCTACAATCTCTCAATATGCAGCTCTTATCGGCTTAACAAAAAAACCAAAAAATAGTAAAGAAAACATAAAGGCAGATTTAACAAAAAAACGTGAGGTTATTTGCAAAAGGTTAGATGCACTTAGTGATTTATTTTCATACAAGAAGCCACAAGGGGCATATTATATCCTCGCACGATACAAAAAAACTAAACTAAATTCGTGGGACTTTACTTTAAAACTTCTCAATGAAGCAAAAGTAATCGTAATACCAGGGAGCGCTTTTGGCTCACTCGGTGAAGGTCATATACGTTTTTCTTTTGGGGCTTCAATAAAACAATTAAACGAAGCATTTGACCGAATTGAGAAGTGGAATAAAAGTCTTAAGTAATTATTAATAGTTAATTATTAGTTTAAAAAATTATGAAAAACAATATTAAAAAAAATATAATAGAGAAAAAAGAAAATCGGATGCCTATATATGAGTGGGCAAAATTGCAAAAAAATAAAAGTGAAATGAAGAGGATTTTCAACCGCAATAAAAATGAGATGGAAGGTTTTTTGCCTATCGCACGTGAAATATTTCAAGCAGTAAAAAACGGTGGTGCAAAAGCCGTAATAGAGCTCGAATTAAAATACAACAAACACCTTACTTCTGAAACATACAATGTGAAAAATTTAAAAATCTCAGAAACAGAAATAGTTGAAGCCTACAAAAAAGTCGGAGAAAAGGGGCTTAAAACAATAAAAGAATACGTCCGAGGAGTAAAAATTATTGGCGATGCTCTTATGGAAAAAGAAAGAAAAGATGTAACAGTTGAGCGCTCTCCTGGCTTTACTGCATCATACATAACTGTTCCCAGAGAAAGCGTCGGAGTGTATTGCCCTGCAGGTCAGGTTCCCCTCCCTATTGTGTCCGGAATGTTGTCTCAATCAGCATCGTGTGCTGGGGTACCTAGAATCGGTGTATTTTTTCCACCTACAGAACTTGATGCTGAAATAATCGTTGCAGGGAAAGAAGCTGGAGCCACAGAATTTTACCGAATAGGTGGAGCTCAGGCGATTGCCACAATGACCTTTGGGATAGAAAACATCAAACCATTCGATATGATTGTAGGCCCAGGAAGTAACATAACTCAGGCTGGGAAAATTATTGCTCGTGAAAATGGAACTTTTACTGATGCAATCGGTGGACCATCTGAGCAAGTAGTACTAGTAGAAAGTGGTGCCCCACTGACATCTATCATCATGGCTGCAAGAGATATTCTCACAGAGTGTGAGCACGGTGAAACTTCTACTGGAGTAGTGATTACTAATTCAAAAAAAATTGCTGAACAAATAAGAGATATTATGTTTCAATTTGCTGAAATAGAAGAGCGAAAAGACGTAATAAACGAAGCCTGGAGAAGAGCAAGTGCCATAATTGTCGCAAAATCACCTAAGGAAATGGTAGATATTGCTGGTAAATACGGAGGTGAGCACATAGGAATCTATATGAAAAATCCATCTCAGTATGTAGCTCAGGTGAACAGCACTTCGGTATCGCTAAATGACATAAATAAAAAAATGTCTTTCATGTCTACCGCAAGAGCAAATTATGGAGGCACATATCACGCAACTCTCCCAACGGGGCAAGTGGGTCGCCTTCAGCCTGGTGGAACTACCCCAAAGATGTTTTTGAGAGAAATTGAAGTAATGAACATTACAAATGAAGGTGCTACAGAGGGACTCCGAGTTTGCGAAGATCTAGCAAAATGTGAATTATTACCATCACACAGAAATGCAATGCAAACTACGAGGATATTACGAGGCGATGAAAAAACAGGCAATTTTGCACTTGAGAAAGTTATCAGCAAGATAATTAAACAATATGGAAAATAATGAACAACAAAATATTCTTGCTAAAGAGGCAATTTTGAACAAAATACCCGAAGTTTTTTCTGCATTGCCCACAAGTGAGATACTAGAAATTGCAAAAGATATTCAGTTAAAACTAAAAACTGACCAAACCTTAGCAGAAAAGAAAAAAGGAGAAGATGAATGGGGCTGGGTTACAAAAGCTGATACCGAAATTCAAAAATTAATTCTTGATTACTTTGCCAACTCCCCTGTCCAAGGATCATATAAAACTGTCGCAGAAGAAGACTTTATTGAAGAAAAATCAGACAGTAAGCCAGTATGGAAATTAATCGTTGACCCACTTGATGGTACGAGTGAATTTCGAAAAGGTGGAGAGAGATGGGGTGTGATGGTTGGAGCATGTGATGAAAATGGAGCTCTCGTATATTCTTGGAATTTACTTTCTACTGGAGAAATATATGAGAGTAATGACTTAGGAAAAAATTCTTTGCCAAAGAGTTTTAGTGAAAAAATTAATAGCGGAAAAAAACTTGCAATTGATGTGTACGACTATGGGCGTGATGGAACACAAGAACGTTTTCTAGAGTTATTTCAAAAAACGTTTAATCTTGCGAATTATACTTGCGACCAAACTTCATATCCTTCTGCCGTATGGGCTGGTGGACAACTAGCATCAGGCAAACTGGATGGATTGCTTTGGCTTCCGAGTGAGCTTGGAAAGAAATGGTATCCCGATTACGATTTAATTTTTCTAGGAGCATTATCTCGCCAAGGTCTTAAAGTTAGACTAGGAAAAATCGATGAAAATAATGGGATGGTAGCCATAGCTCCAAACGATGAAGATGTAGAAAAATTATACGAAGTTGGATTGTCTATGTTGAGCGAAGAACAGAAAGCAGTATTAGTAAAAGCTCCAAATGGACTAAAAATAACAAAACCATTACTAGATAATTAAATATTATGAATGAAATAAAATTACAATTTGGAGACGTTCGTGAAAAAAGCATTTCTACAAAAGATGACTTTGTCTCACACATGGTAGAGCACATTGCATGGCGTCTGGGAATGAAAATTTCTCTAAGCTGGGAAAACGAAGATTGGTTTTCACTAGGTAAGTCACTTGGAAATGAAATAAAAAAATTCCCATCAAGAGAAAATTCCGGAGTTGCATTAGGAATGATTGATGACGGAGGAGCTGAAATTAAAATAGAACTTGGAAAAACTGGGGTGCAAATTTCTACCACCAAAAACATAAATTTGGATTGGTTTTTATCAGAAAGATGTGAGCAGTTGTCTTCGGGCAAACCACTAGTGACGCTACTTGAAGGACTCTCAGAAGGGCTAGAAGCAAGAATTGAAGTAATGATGTGTAATTTTGAAGATCCGCACCACACCTGGGAAGGAATATACCGTGGCGTAGGAATAGCACTTTCAAAAATATTCACTCCGATAAATGTAAACAATGAACCAAAAGAAAGCTCTTATTACTATGCGCTTACTTCAAGGGGCACAGCTGAAACAGGAGTGTCTATCGGAGTTGATTTCTCAAAAAATCGCCCAAATACTTTTTCCATCAAAGTTAATAATTCGATAAATGTAAATGGGGTTGAAAAACTTCTAAAATATTTTGCTGAAAAATGTGGATTTACAATGCAAGTTGATTTCAATTCAAAAATGTTGAGTTCTAGCCACGTTGTGATGGAGGACATAGGACTTGTCCTAGGAAAAACATTGTTGGAAATTCTGAAAGTACGAATGGAACAATATGGAGTAAACGGAGCAGGCAGTAGCTTGCAAACAACTAGAGACTTCACTGAGAAAAATGTTCGAGTAGGAGTCAGCATCGAAGGTAGAAAATTTTGGCGATTTGTTCCCTTCTCTACAAACTATCAAGAGTTAAAAGAAAAGTTTTTGATTGGCCAAAATGTATATACAAATTTACGCTCAGAAGATCTTGATGATTTTATAGATGGATTATCTGGAGGGCTTTCAGGAAGTATTATGATCAATTTGATTGATTATAAAGATGTCGAAAGTGCTTGGGTCGAGATATTTGGGGAGCTCGGGGTTGCCTTGAAGGAAGTATTTGAACCAAATTTTTACAGAAAAGGCGTTCCCCCAGGAGTAAAAGCTACCTTGAATTAAATTAATAGCAAATTAATGTATAATTATAATTATGAAAGAAAAATTATTATTTATTCATGACATAGACGTTCAAAACAAAGGAGAAGGACCCTATGTTGGTAGCGTAAAGCAATACAACCTCGAAAATAATATTTCTCTTGACCCATATGAGATAATAATGGGAGATGTAAATGCTGTGAAAAAAATACAAGATAAAATTGGGGAAATACCTCTCTTGCGAGAATTCTTAATTGATATGACGACTTCAAAGCTTGATGAAGAAGCATCAAAGAAAGCTCGAGAGCAGTATCTTGATTTTATTGTTAGGACATTTACTGATGCTCGCATTGCCCCTTATATAT
>CAZJQE010000017.1:0-16075 GCA_964548505.1 uncultured Candidatus Saccharibacteria bacterium
GTTCGTAAAGTTATAAAGCATAAAAAAATATAACAGTTCGCTTTATTCTCAAATTTTGCTATATTTTATAGTATATGTGTGGCATTGTTGGATACATTGGGAAAAAAGAAGCCTTGCCGATACTTTTGCAAGGTTTACATGATTTAGAATATCGAGGCTACGACTCAGCAGGGGTAGCGGTACTTTCGGGTGGCAAAATAGAACGTATTCGAGAAGTTGGTAAAGTTGATTTACTAGTTAAAAAAATAAATGGAAAACATTTGGCCGGGAATATTGGGATTTCACATACTCGCTGGGCAACACACGGGGGAGTTACAGAAGAGAATGCGCATCCGCATACCGCAGGCAACGGAAAACTTGTAATTGTCCACAATGGAATTATTGAAAATTATCGTGAACTCAAAAAAGAAATAAAAGATACAAATTTTGAATCAGAAACAGATTCGGAAATTTTAGCAAAACTTATTTTCCAGAATTATTCGGGAGACTTACTCGAAGCAGTAAAGAAAACTTTGCCATATGTTCGTGGAACTTACGGACTCCTTGCAATGCATGCGGATCATCCAGATGAACTTGTAGCCGCACGACTTGGAAGTCCACTTGTACTTGGGGTTGGAGAAGGGGAATACTATATCGCAAGCGATGTGACTCCAATGTTGCCTTTTACTAAGCAAGTTATTTATTTAGACGACGGAGAAGTTGCGGATATAAATATTTCAGGACTCAATATTTCAAACCTAAAAAATGAAATAATAAAAAAAGGAATTACTGAAATAGAATGGGACAGAGAAAAGGCTCAAAAAAATGGCTTTGATGATTTTATGCTGAAAGAAATTTTTGACCAACCTTCCGTTTTTGTTGATGCTATTCGTGGACGGATAAACATGGAAGAAGGCACTGCGCATCTTGGAGGTCTTGCTATGACTGATGATGAAATGAGAAAAGTAAAAAGAATTGTAATAATTGCCTGCGGAACGGCATCTTATGCTGGGCTTATTGGTAAATACGCATTTGAAAAATTGGCCGGGATTCCAACTGAAGTAGATGTTTCAAGTGAATTTCGTTATCGTGATCCGGTGATAGATGAGACGACTTTAGTATTTGCTCTTTCTCAGTCTGGAGAAACCGCTGACACAATCATGGCACTTCGCGAAGCAAAAAGGAAAGGGGCAATCGTGCGTGGAGTAGTTAATGTTGTGGGCTCGACTATTGCCCGGGAAGCGGGAGCGGGTACATATATACATGCAGGGCCCGAGCTTGCAGTGGCTTCCACTAAAGCATTTACTAACACTGTGGCGATTTTAATTTTATATGCTCTTCAATTCGGCAGATTGCGCCATGTGAATGCGGCAACTGGCCAGCAACTTATCACAGCCCTCTTGGAGATTCCAGAGAAGATGAATATAATTTTAAAAGAAACAGAAAAGATAAAAAAAATTGCCGAGAAATATAAAAATTATAAAGATTTTCTTTTCTTAGGACGCGGAATAAATTTCCCGGTAATTTTGGAAGGCTCGCATAAACTCAAAGAAGAAAGTTATATTCACTCTGAAGCATACCCAGCAGGCGAAATGAAACACGGTGCAAACGCGCTCCTTTCACCTGAATGTCCGGTATTTGCGATTCTCACAAAGAATAAACTTTATGACAAAATGAAAAGCAATATCATGGAAGCGAAAGCCAGAAATTCAAAAATTATTTTGATAGCCAATGAAGGTGACGAAGAAGCAAAAGAAATCGGCGATGACATTATCTATGTGCCAAAAACTGTCGAGCTTCTTGAACCACTACTCAACACTATTCCTCTCCAACTCTTTGCCTACTATGTAGCCGTTGGTCTCGGGCGTGATATTGATCGTCCTCGCAATTTAGCAAAAAGTGTAACCGTAGAATAAATTTATCCACCAAAATTTTTTACAGAAGAAATATTATAAATTAATTTATTTTTATATCAATCATATAACTTAATAATATAAATAAGTTTGGTATAAAATTTAGGCGGATGAATATACAAGAAAAAATAAATAAAGTGCTAAGGGTCAAAGAGAATCTTGAGAAAGATATGTCCTGGCTTGCGAAAGGAAAGAAGAAATTCAAAAAGGGAATTTTTTTTGGGAAAAATGTTGTTGTTGAGCCGAATGTTTTTTTTGATGCAAGCGAGGGGGAAATTGTAATTGACGATGAAACAAAAATAAAAGCTGGCAGTATTTTGCGCGGACCACTTTATATTGGGCTTCACAGCACCGTCAATAGTTTTGCCGAGGTTTCATGTTCTCGAATTGGCGACCATTGTAAGGTGGGTGGAGAGATGGAACATGTCTTTATGAAAGACTACTCAAATAAACAACATTATGGATTTCTTGGGCACTCATATGTTGGCTCTTGGGTAAATATTGGCGCGGGTACAAGCGTATCGAATTTGAAAAATATTTATTCAAATATAAAAGTTGAAGGCATCGATACCGGCTCGCAATTTTTTGGATGCATTATGAATGACTATGTAAAAACAGCCATAAATACCTCAGTTTTTTGCGGAAAAGTTATAGGTGAATCCGCGCATCTTTATGGCACCGTGACTGAAAATGTACCCGCATTTGTAAGCCACATAAGGTCTGGAGTATTTTATGAAATACCACTAGAAATCGCCGAGAAAATCCAAATTGCAATGTCAAAGCGAAGAAACATAAAATGGACCGTAGCCGACAGCAAAAATTTTGCAAAACTTTACAAAGATACCGTCCCCGACCGCAAACTAGCAAAAGCCAAAAAAGGAAAATTGTCGTTTAAGTAAAAATCACTTGCATAAATTATTTTTGCGAGTAAAAAAATATGAAACCTGAAAAAATATTACAACAAAACGAAATAAAAAGAATAAATTATTTTAGTATTTTAGAATCCATTAACAAAAACAACGGGAGATTAAAAGACATTGCTTCAAAATTTTTAGAAAACCCCGAACTATTAAAAATTGTTCCTGCTCAATTAAATCCAGACCAAAGAGGTTATGGGGTAAATTCTATCGATGAAACTGATTCTGGAAAAATAAAAATTAAAGGAATAAATATTAATCCTGAACATATGACCGAAGAAGTTGCAATACATGAGCTAGTGCATTTTTTTAGTATGCCAGCATTATATAGTGCCGTTGAAGCCGAAAAGAAAAATGAGTTTGGAAAACTGGCGGAAAATGTGAAAACATATTGGCAAAAAACAAAAGCACTGTGGGATTATGCAAAAAGCAAAGGATATAAAGCTACAAATAGTCATTCTATTCACGATACAATTGAGGAATTTGCTGTTAATTTTACGAATGAACAATCTGAACAAAAACTAAAAGAATTAAATGTATATAAAGCATTAGTGGATTCTTTCTTTGAGTATTATAGATCTCTAAAAATTAGACAAGAATAAAAAGAAAAAAATTTGCAAAGACTGTCCTTGTGAATGGAGTGCAAAAGTTGGGAGGAAGTGCTTTAATAAATATATGTATACCAAAAAACTTGAAGAGAATATTGAAAAAGAATTAGAAAAACTCAAGAGAGAGGGGAAATTTAAGGTTGAACGAGAGCTCGAAGGGGCGCAAGGGCCGGAGGTGGAGATCGGGGGCAGGAAGATTTTGATGTTCGCATCGAACAATTATCTCGGACTTGCAAATCACCCTGAGGTTGTAAAGATTGCAAAAGATTCACTAGAAAAATATGGTTACGGACTCTCATCCGTGCGTTTTATTTCTGGTACTGAGACAATTCATAAACAACTTGAAAAAAAGTTAGCAGAATTTTTAGGCGTAGAAGATTCTATTTTGTATTCTACAAACTTTATGTCAAATCTCGGCTTTTTCGCCTCGATTACCAATGAAACATTTAGTGGAGACGGGAAACACATGGATGCGATTTATTCTGATGAGCTTAACCACGCAAGCATTATTGATGCATTTAAACTTTGTAAAAAAGAAAATACTGTGAAGAGAATTTACAAACATGGTGACACAGCAATGCTTGAGCAATATTTAGAAGAAGATAAAGAAAAAGGATATAGATTTAAAATAATTGTGACTGATGGAGTGTTTTCAATGGAAGGGTATCTTGCTGATTTACCAAAGATTAAAGAAATTGCTGAAAAATATGAAGCAATGCTTTTTGTCGATGATGCGCATGCTGTTGGAGTATTAGGAAAGACTGGTGCGGGAACTCCGGAGCATTATGGACTCCACGGGCAGATTGATGTGCTCTCGGGTACGTTTGGGAAAGCGCTTGGTGGTGCAGTTGGGGGATATATTGCGGGTAAAAAAGAATTAATAGAACTTCTTCGACAAAAATCTCGCACCTATATGTTTTCAAATTCAGTTCCACCATCTGTTGTAATGGCAACAATGTCAGTACTAGACTTATTAAAAAACAATTTAGAGCTTTTAGAGAAATCAAAAGAAAATGCAAAATATTTTCGTGATGGAGCAAAAAAACTAGGGTTTAATGTTCTAGAAGGAATTCATCCAATTGTGCCAGTAATGCTAGGGGACGCAAAAATTACCCAAGAAGTCAGCAAAAAACTACTTGAGCGAGGTCTTTTTGTGGTTGGACTATGGTTTCCAGTTGTCCCTGAAGGTACCGCACGTTTACGTTTTCAAGTTTCTGCTGCTCATACACGTGAACAACTCGACCAAGCGCTCTCTATTCTATCTCTAGTGGGTAAAGAAATGAGAATAATCTAAATTTGCTACCAAGCAAGTTTTATGCTAAAGTGCTTATTACTTGTCCCGTTAAAAAATCAGCGAATTTGCGGGATGATTAAGTTTTAATAATTAAATTTTTTAATGGGATGGCAATTGCAAAAACAAAATTAAGTGGAGTTAATATAGAAGCACGTGAAAAAATGGATTTTCATGCAGGAGATACTATTCGTGTTTGGTCAAAAATATTAGACGAAAAAGGTAAAACTCGCCTCCAGGCTTTTGAAGGGTTAGTTCTTGCGCGAAAGCATGGTAAAGAAATTGGTGCGACTTTTACCGTTAGGCGTGTAGCTTCAGGTGTTGGAGTAGAGAGAATTTTTCCTCTATTTTCTCCATCAATAGACAAAATTGAAATAACAAAGAAATCGAGAGCCCGTCGCTCAAAGTTATACTATGTCCGAACTAAGGCAGTGAAAGATGTTCGCCGAAAACTACGATCTGTTTCTCAAAGTCAGAACGAAGAAGAGGTAGAAGCAGAGAAAGAAGAAACTAAATAAAAATAATCAAAAAAATCCATTTCACAAAAATGGATTTTTTTGATAGAGTTTGAGGGAGCCCAGGTGGAGAAACTGGTAGACTTACTACCTTGAGGTGGTAGCGCCCTCACGGGCATGGGGGTTCGACTCCCCCCCTGGGCACAAATAAATATATGATACGGAGAATTATCTTAGCTTCAACTTCCCCTAAAAGAAAAGAATTGTTGGCACAAACTGGACTTAAATTTGAGGTTGTTTCTAGTGATTATGAGGAAGATATGACATTACCTCTTCCTCCTCTCGAACTTGCAAAATTTTTATCAAAAGGCAAAGCTCTATCAGTGGCAGGAAAATATAAAAATGCAATTATTATTTCAGCAGATACTTTTGTATCTTTTCGGGGAAAAGTTATTGGTAAACCACATACAAAGAAAAAAGCATTTGAAACTCTTAAAAGCTTTAGCGGACATACACATTCCGTTTTTACAGGTTTTACTATTTTTGATACAAAAAATAGTAAAACAGTTTCTAAAGTTGTTGAGACAAAAATGACATTTAAAAAGCTATCTGAAAAGGCAATAAAAGACTATATAAAAAGTGGGAATCCTCTTTTATATGCAGGTTCTTATACAGTAAATGATATTTCTGATAAATTTATTGAAAAGATAGAAGGAGATCCATTAAGTGTGATAGGTCTTCCAGTTAAAGCAGTAATGAAAGCATTAAAAAAATTTAGGGTAAAAATTCCTTAAAAATTTTTATAAAAAGTGGTATATTTAATATATGTTATATACACGAAAAGGAGACAATGGAACAACTAAAACATTTGGATGTGATCAGAGAATTTCAAAGAGTTCGGCTATTGCTGAAGCTCTCGGATCTCTTGATGAGATAAATTCCTTTATGGGGATCTGTAAAGTTGCATCTCAGAAAGAAAAATTAATTTTAGCAGATGGAACTTCTTTTGCTAAAATGGTACATGAAGTTCAGAAAAATCTTTTTATCATTCAGGCTGAGATTGCGGGTTCTCCAATGTCTATGACAGACCAAAAGGTGAAAGAAATTGAAGTGATTATTGACTGGGTGGAGAGAGAACTTCCTCCAATAACAACATTCTTTATTTCTGGTGGCTCAGAAATTGCCGTACTTTTTGATATTGCGAGAACTATTGCCAGAAGAGCAGAGAGACGAGTGATAGGAGTTGCCGATGAAGGGAAAATTAAAATAAGTGACTTCACAAAAGCATACTTGAATCGACTTTCAAGTTTACTTTATGCTATGGCTAGACTTACGAACTATAAATTTGGCGTTAAGGAAGAAGGGCCAGATTATAAATAGAAAAATAGTAAATAAAATTACTAGATTTTTAAACGTTTTTCTGATATAAATTAAACGTAGTAAAGTTTATGTAAGTAATACATATGGTGGTTATGGTGTAGCGGTAGCACAGAAGCTTGTGGAGCTTTTAGTTCGGGTTCAACTCCCGATAACCACCCCACGTTTCCATTCTTTACATTCTTTCCACTTAGTACAGTGGTTATTTTAGGCTATCGGGAGTTGAACTTTATTTTTGAAAATTTAAAATTAATACATTGACAAACAAAAATATTTGTATTAAATTACAGTAAATGCGTGGCTAGTAGTAACTGGTCATTTTGATGGCTCTTTGAAAATAAAAGCCATCAAACTAATAGATAAAAAAGTATAAACTTGAAAATCAGAAGAAATTTTTGACGTTAAAAAACTAGTTTAATTTGCAAAAGAAATCTTTAAAATGAAAGAGAATCTTTTGCCCTAGATTTTTAAATAAAAAAATCAAAACTGAAATTCACAAAAACCACAGAAATGAAAGTAAAAACAATGCGCGATAATCCAGTCATCAGGTGGATTGTTTTCGCTCTGGTTACAACTCTGATGTTCAGTACGTACTGGTTCCAGGATTTTTTCAGCGGCTTGAAACCACTGATGGAATCATCATGGGGAATTTCCTCAGCGGACTTCGGGTCCATTATACAATGGACAACACTAGCCAACTGCCTTGGAATGATAATCGTAGGCGGAATTATCCTCGACAAATATGGAGCCAAAATTGCAGGCTTAATCTTTATCGGAATTGCTACCTTAGGTGCACTCCTTGTTGCAGCCGGTGCCAGTGGATTTTTCTATAAAGAAATTGATTCCAATCTTTGGGTAATAAAAATTGGACGATTACTTTTCGGAATAGGCCTGGAAGTTACCTGCGTAATCGCGACCAAAGTTGTCGCAAAATGGTTTTTGTTTGCTGGTCTGGCTTTTGCAATGGGACTGAATACTTCTTTCGGCAGACTTGGATCAGCTATGTCTACAGCATTCTCGGTTGATATTGCGGGAGGCGAACTTTCAACAGCTGCCAATTTTGCTGCTATGTTAATCGCAGCATCATTTGTTTGTTACATTATTTATTTAATCTTTTTCGATGGAAAACTTAACAAACAATTGATTGCAAACAGAGAGGAAACTGATGAAAAAGAAGATCCCTTCAAATTTTCAGATTTGGGATCAATTCTCAAAAGCCGGGCTTTCTGGATTATTTCCATGTTGTGCGTATCGTTTTATGCGGGAGTATTCCCGTTTATGCAATATGCGCCAGATATGTTGATTAACAAGTTTGGTTTTAGCCACGAACTCGGTCCTAAAATAGCAGCACTTATACCCATTGCCTCAATGATCTTTATGCCAATATTCGGAAGGATTATGGATAAAAAAGGAAAAGCTGCAACTATGGTAATTGTTGGTTCCGCCTTACTAATCATAGCTCATTTATCTTTATCCTTGATGAACGGTGTATTTTTTGCTTATTTTGGATTATTTGCTCTCGGAATGGCTTTCTCAATTGTCCCTGCAGCACTTTGGCCGTGTGTTCCAAAGGTAATTGACGGGAAAAAACTGGGTACAGCCTTTGCTGCTGTCTTTACCATTCAGAATTGGGGGCTTATGGCATTTTTCTGGGGAATCGGAAAGGTGCTTGATGTTGCAAATGCAGAAAACCTCGGCGCAATTCATCAAGGTAAGATGATGTACAATTATACCTATCCAATCTTTGATGCTCGTCGGTTGTGGAATAATAGCAATATTTTTTGCTTATCAACTCAAGAGGGCTGATAAAAAGTACAACTACGGACTCGAGAATCCTCGTAAATGATATCGCTTTATTTAATTTTTGAAAGGCTTGCAAGAGTGCAGGCCTTTTTTTATTGTTTTTGTTTTCAAAAAAGTGATAATCAATAAACTAAATTAGCCACTGTGAGAATAGGGTCTTAATATTCAGAAATTTTTGGTACAAAATATCCATATATTCCTCGTTTTCTAGGACAGTTATAATTAAATTTGGATACTGACCCATGACGTTTTTAATCTTATAATACAAGGGGCGTTTTTGGTGTCACTCCAAGAATTAAACTCCTTTATATATAATAAATATTATCTTAAGAACTTTCTAAATTCTTCAAATTTATAAAAATATTTCCACAAAAAATAATTACAAATAATTACAATTATTACCAAAATAAAAAAGTTAAAAACCATAAAAGGAATTTTGGGAAATAGCCCAGCTAAAAAGAACAAAGCCCCCGAAATGATTATCGGGGAAAATTTGTTTATCAAAACTAATATTAAAGCGATAAAAAAGAAAAGTAAAACCGACACCCTTTGACTTTTTTTAGATAATTGATTAATTGTAAGGCAATAAGGACAAGTTATCTTTGGCCTTGCATCTGAACTGAAAAGATATTTGAAACCATTAGTAAATCCACTTAAAAACAATTGCCTGAAAGGAATATTTTTATTGCATTTATAACATAATGCCATAGTTGTTTTTTATTATACCAATTTTTTATCTTTTAAAATAGATAGTGGCAATTAATCAACAGCAGGGATATGTATTTGTGTGTTATTAGTTATACTAATCTCAGTTCTAACAGCTTCCACGACGGCACCCAACGAACGTTTGTTTGCGTATAATATAAAGGTTTTTAAACCATCAGGAATTAACTTGTAGTTTTGTATTACTAAAACTGTTATACTTTTTAAGTATGCCAGGGTTAAAGAAAAATTTTTTAGAACTCTCTGATTCAATAGAAGCTTTTTCTGAGATTCCATTTTCATTTCTTTCTCCTGAAAAGCAAAACGAAGTTTCAGATAGTCTCTCAGTTATTTTTTTAAAGATATTAACTAATTTAGAAAAAAATGGGCTAGAAAAGACTAAGTTTTTTAACAATGTAAAAATACTTGAATCAGCTGTTGAAAAAGGAGTTGATGAACAAAAATTTGCTACCAACCTAAAACCATTCTTAGATGCACTTGGTAATGCCAATAATAATGTTTCTCATAAAATACTATTTCCAGTAGTAGATAAATTTCTTACTAGGATTTTGCCATTTAATATTTCTGAGATACAAGCAAAAAAGTATCGGGATTCTCATAATGCTAATGAGATTAATATTCATGACATTGAAATTTTAAAAAAAGATATGCAAATATATGCAGTAGATTATTTTCTTTTTGCATATAAAAGCATTTTGTCTTCTAAAAACAAAAATGAAATAATCTTTTCTAAGATTGATAAAGCACCGGCATTAATGGTAGATGCTATCTATGATGATATGCTTAAAAAAATTGTTTATTCTTTATACGGCAAAGATGTTCGTGAAAAAATGATTAGTAATTACTTTATATATAAAAAAGTTTTTTTGGAAAAACTTAACGATAAAACGATTAATGAACAAAAGATTTCTGAAATAACAGAAGCACTTCGATTATATTGTTTATCACTTATTGATGTAAGCCTCGAATATGGGATTAAATCATTCAGTTATTCTCTTTTACAACCTTATAAGATAGGTACTGATTTTTTAGAAATTAAAAAAGAGCTTACAAATGTCAGACAATAAAGAAGAAAATAAAATAAATTTTACTGAAAACGATGAGAACGTTGAGAATATTTCTACGACAGTTTCTTATAGTCAAAAGCTAGAAAATGAAGCGATAAAACTTACTGAGGAAATTCTTAACGATCCTTTTGATGAATTTGACTCCATTTCATATTTAAAAGAATTTTACCCTAATTTAAATTCAGAATTTGCATTACGTGCGATGCAAATAATCGAAGAAACTGAAAAAGTAGAAGAAGAAAAAATCCTTATTGATATTCGAATAGTAAAAGAATTACTAAAAAAAGAAAACATAAATTTTGGAGAAAAAGCCCTTGAGTCTTTAGAAAACTGTTGCATTAATGATTTTTTGCTTCGCAAAGCTGTTCCTGAAATTTTAAAGGATCGTCCCGAAGATCACTTAAAAATTTTAGATGTTGGTGGTGGCCCAACAATTTATCAACATATCCCACTTATGGGGATTGCGGATTCAATTATTCATTCTGAATATTTAAAATCAAATAGAGATGAAATTAAAAATTGGAAAGACGGAAAATCTGAATTTAGCTGGGAATCTTTTTTTGTAACATATCAAGAGTATCTTAAAAATCACAATAATATTGCAAGTAGTGCTAATGAAGAAGTACGAAATCGATTCAGGGAGATTGCATCTGGGGGGATAAATGTTCTTGAGGACAAGTTGCGAGAAAAGATTGTTAATATTTTAGCTTGCGATGTTTCCAAAAAAGATCTTGGGATGGGTAGTATTGAAGAAACTTATGACTTGGTTAACGTTGGCCGAGAAGGATCAGTTGAACTTATTACTTCAAATTTTTGTATAGAATCGATAAAAGATAGCCAAGAATTTTGGCAAACAGGGATGGAAAACATAGCTTCAAGAGTTCCGAAAGATGGTTTTTTACTTATGACAGCCATCCGCAATGCTAGTTGGTATAAAGTTGGTGATGAACGAATGCCAGCATTTGCAGTTAACGCGGAAAGTATTTCAGAAAAATTAAGAAAAGAAGGATTTGAAATAAAGATAATTTCCGAATTAGTGGGTAGTGAAAAAGACGTAGTTGGGTATGACGGTATGGTTTTTGTTCTTGCTAAGCGAGCATAAATTTAATATATTAACCTAGCTTTAATATCCAGAAATCTTTGATACAAAATATCCTTATATTCCTCATTTTCTAATACATTTATAATAAAATTTGGATACTAACCCCACGATTTTGGCCTTATGATACTAGGTTTATTTTTTGATAACCAATTAGAAATTGAACTGATATAATGTAAGTATGGAAAAAATATCAATCGAAGCAAATAACCAAGAACATCAAGAAAAATTTAAACAGGAAGTTGGTGATTTTGCTGGGAAAATTTTTGATACAAATAAAGGAGGAGAAGAAAGGTTTAATGCTATTCTAGTAATAGCTCAAAAATTTATAAAAGCTGGTATTTTAGATGAAAACAAGTTTATTCCTGAATTAAAAAGATGTTCAGAGATAGAAGACAAGAATCAATTTATAAATCAAATGTTAATCATTCTTGAGCCAGTTTTGGAAACCAAAAAAACAAATCCCATATTAATTGAAGAAATACAAAGAGATGTTTTTCTTGAGCAAGGAAAATTTATAAAACTAAATGAAGTTTTATCTTATGGTATTAGTTGGGACAATGCTCACATTCATTTTGCTCCTGCGAAAGAATTAAGAAAAGAAATGGGGATAAAGGGTTCTATTAGTTTAGTTAAAGATGGATTAAAAAAATTAGCTAAAATAGTCGAACAGGATGAAAAAATAAAAAAAATAACAGCTACATCTTGGATAGTTACAGAAATGCCAACAACCATGGAACGTTTAGGTTTTACTATTACTGGATTGATTGGTAAAAATTTAAAAGATAAACATTTCAAAGGAGACAAGAGAGATATAAGCCAAGCTGAAATGCCTCGGGAGAAACTTTTAGAATATTTAAAAAAAGAATAGTAATTCTAGTTTATATTGATATAATTCAAATATGTCCGAAGAATTAATTAAAATAGAACCTGATACTGACAATTCTCAAATAGAAGATGTTTCTTCAAGTACTTGGGAATATATCAGTGCACATTATATGGTCTATGTTATTTTATTTTTATTTTTTTGCGTTGTAGTTTTTTATTTTGCTCCTACCATACCCACTATTTTTATATTAGCGATTTTAGGTTCTTGGGGTTATTCATTTGCGTATAAAAAAGTTAAGCGTGAATTCACTCAAGAATTCGGCAGATCTATTGGATTTACATATATGGACTCCAGTCCCATTGAAAGTGTTTCTGGAAAGCTTTTTAGTACTGGGCACGACCGAAGTATTTCTGATGTATTGTCTGGTGTCTATCAAAATATTCCAATGCAAATTTTTACTTTTCGTTTTACTATTGGTTCTGGGAAAAGTTCACATACGTATTCTTATACAGTCATTGAAGCAACTCTTACTGGGACGGTGCCTCATATCCTTTTATTTTCAAAAATACATAACAGTGTCGTTTCGGATTGGTTTAGTGAAGATGAAACAATAAATTTAGAAGGAGATTTTAATAAATATTTTACCTTACGTGTACCAGAAGGGCATGGGCAAGAAGCATTTCAAATTTTTACTCCAGACGTGATGACAAAATTAATCGACATGGCTTATGAACTTAGTTTTGAATTCATTGGGAACAAACTTTACATCTATGCCGTTCGAGTAATAACCAAGAGAGATGACTTTCAAAACATGTTTGATTTGTCTAAATATCTCATTAGTTTGTTTAACAAGAATACTCAAAATATAAATGAGACTTAATTTTTATAGAATTTTCAGTTTGCCTTCAGTGTTGCCTTCTATAATATAGTCGGCAACTTTGTTTTCCACTATTTCTTCCATGGCACGTTTGATAGGTCTTGCTCCGAATTCTGGGTCAAAACCAGCCGAAGCAACTTTGTCTATTAGAGCATCTGTCACTAGGAGTTTTATTTTCTTGTCTTCAAACAATCTATCCCTAAATTCTATCAACATTAGTTCTGTCACACGTCTGACGTTTGTTTCACCTAGGGATTTAAAAAATACAATACCACTGAATCGGTTTAAAAATTCTGGGACAAAAATTCCATCAAGAATCAAAAACTCGGAAGATTTTCCAGATACTCTCCACTGATTTTGATTGGAATAAGAAAGAAAATTGGAAAAGTTAAAATAACAAGAAAGGTAAAAATTAAACCAATTAATATATAAATTACTCTTGCCATAAAACCTAAAATTCGAGAAAAAATAGCAAAAACAACTTTTTCTAAAAGTCCCAGTTTGTCTCCATGTGCAGTATCGTTGCCCCAAGGGGAAAGTAGTGTTTTTACAAGTAGAGGAATTGAAAATGCATTAAAAGCATAAATAACTAGGTTTTTCCAAGATTGTATACCAGGATGCATTGGAGTATTTTAACATAAATTTATTTCAATTAAAATATAATAAAGAATATAAATTGCCCATGTTTTTTCTTTAATGATATACTTTATAGGTGATGCGATGGTATTTAAGATCAAAAATACATAAGGCAACAGTGACCGAAGCCAATCTAGAATATATTGGCAGTATTACGATTGATAAAAATTTAATTGAAAAAGTTGGGCTTAATGCTGGAGAAAAGGTTATGGTAGTGAGCAATACTAGTGGAGCACGACTTGAGACTTATGTGATAGAAGGGGAACCAGATTCTGGAATTATTTGCATGAACGGTGCAGCCGCTCATTTGATAAAAAAGGGAGAAGAAATAATAATTATGGGTTTTGAGCTTTCCGATAAAAAAATAACACCTACCAATATTTTAGTTGATAAAAATAATAGGTTTCTGAAGTTTCTTTAAGTTATATAGCAGAATATAAAAAAGACCCAATTGCGTGGGTCTTTTTTAATAAAGTTTTTCTAAAATTATTTTTTATATATAGAAGAAATATAAGTTTTCATTTGAGTCACTCCTTTTTTTATGTTTTCCTCTGAAGAAACATAAGAGAAACGAACAAAGCTTTCACCAAAATGGCCAAACACAGTACCGGGCAAAATTAAGACATTTGCTTCTTTCATTATTTTGTCACAAAATTCTTCTACTGTAATCCCAAGTTTGTCTATTATGTTACGTACATTTACCATTAGATAAAATGCACCTTCTGGGGAATGACATTTCATTCCAGGAATTTCATTTACTAGTTTTACGAGCAAATCTCTTCGTTTCTTATATTCTTTTATCATGGCTTTTATTTCCTTTTGAGGCCCCAATACTGCTTCAATCGCGGCATATTGAGCCATAGAATTTGGACAAGAAGTGTCATTACAGGCGAGTTTTTCAAGAGTAGCCATCATTTCTTTATTTTTGGTAATACCCCAACCGATGCGATAGCCTGTCATTGCATAGGTTTTAGAACAGCCATTTAAAATTATTGTTCGCTCAGTCATCCCGGGAACACTTGCGATTGAAAAATGTTTTCCTTTGTGAATTATTTCATTATAAATTTCATCAGACAGTACCCATAGATCATTTTTCTTTGCAACTTCTGCAATTTTTCTTATAAGTTGTTCGTCAAAAACTGCCCCAGTTGGATTTTGAGGGGAATTTAAAATAAGTAATTTTGTTTTACTAGTTATTTTTTTCTTTAACTCTCCTATATCCAAACAAAAATTATTTTTTTCTTTTAACTCTATAGGTATGACTTTTCCACCCAAGTATTCTGTCATTGAAGCATAAATAGGATAGCCTGGGTTTGGAATTATTACTTCATCGCCTGGATCAATGAGTGCATTCAACATATAAAAAATTATTGGTTTTGCCCCAGAAGTGATAATGACATCTTCTTTTACGTAATTTATTCCTGTATATTTACTAGTGCTTTTTGCAACAGCTACGCGGAGTTCAGGGATACCCAGAGTTGCAGTATAGTGTGTTTTATTATTTTTTACCGCTTCAATTGTTGCTCGTTTAACATTCGAAGGTGCGTCAAAACTTGGTTCACCTATTTGTAAATAAATCAAACTCTTGCCTTTTGGTTTTAAAACCTCTAATTCAAATTTCTTTGCTTTCTCAATAACCGAAAAAGCATTTTCAGTGCCTAGTCTTGGTATTCTTTTAGAAAATTTTTTCATTTGTTTGTAAATTTTTTCATTAACTAATAATGCTATTTTCTCCCTCTTTTAAGCCAAGCGAGATTAGCCCGTATATTATACTATTTTTTAAAAATTATGTCATAATTAAATTATGAAGAAATCAATTCTGGAAAAAATCTTTAGTATGCCTGCAGAAATGCTTGAAAAGAGCGTAGAACTTGAGCATGAAATAGCTCTAGATGTTGAAAAACAAGAGCCAGTAAAGGAGGCAAGGGAATACTGGAAAACCTTAGGCCCAGGGCTTACGACTGGGGCAGCCGACGATGACCCTTCTGGAATTGCCACATACTCACAAATGGGAGCCTCAAGAGGTTTCAATTTAATATGGTTGTCATTATTTTCTTTTCCACTCATGGGAGTGATTCAAGAAATGTGTGCACGTATAGGGCTTGCCACAGGTGCGGGGCTTGCCACAAATATCAAAAGACATTTTTCAAAAAAAGTTTTATATTTTTGTGTTGTGTTGCTTCTATTTGCAAACACATTCAATATTGGAGCAGACCTAGGAGCAATGGCTAAAGCAATGCAATTAATTTACCCAACTTTAGGTTTCACTTTTTTAGTTATAGGTTTTGCAGTACTTTCTCTCGGACTTCAGATTTTTATTCCTTATAGAAAATATTCTAAATATTTAAAATATTTAGCCTTGATACTTCTTGCTTACGTTATCTCAGCATTTTATGTAAATATAAATTGGGGAGATGTATTTCGACATTTAATAATGCCTACGATTTCTTTCAATAAAGAAGAAATAATTTTAATTTGTGCAGCTTTTGGTACTACTATCT
>CAZJQE010000018.1:0-15736 GCA_964548505.1 uncultured Candidatus Saccharibacteria bacterium
GTTCAGATTGGTCTCGTGCTTTTCACTCTTTTGGGCTTCTTTTTTACATCCATAAAACTCCCAGCCTATGGTCTCGTTTTTAACTTAATATCTCAAATATTTTGGATTTACAGTTCTTATAAAGCATGGAAAAAAGCCGATCAGGTTGGTATGTTTGTGAACACTATTATTATCACATTGATTATCCTTTTTGGGGTTTTAAATTATTGGTTTCTATAATTTATTAAAATGAAAAACGACGAAGAATTAATTTTTGATTTCCTTAAAATTGCTCGCGAAATGGAGCACAAAAAAAGATTCACTCCTCACCCTGATGGCAGGCCTGAGAATAACGCAGAGCATTCTTGGTCTGTAGCTTTTATTATTATGATTCTTGATACCAGGCTTGAAAAAGAATTTGGAGTAAAATTGGATCAAACAAAAATGTTGAAAATGGCACTATTGCACGACCTAGCAGAACTTGAAACCGAAGACACAAAACCATGGGAGCCAGAAAAAAGAATAAAGAAAGAAGAAAAAGAAAGATCGGCAATCCAAAATATTGTGAAAAATTTACCAAAAGATTTATCGAAGGATGTTCTAGAACTTTGGGAAGAATGTGAGAAAAAAGAAACACTAGAGGCAAAAATAGTAAAATCAATCGACCGACTTGACCCAATGCTTCACAGAACTGCTTTTAAGATAGGCTGGAAAGGAAATGTAGAAGAAGAACATGCCACAATCGAGGCTTTAGATAAGAGACAGCTTCCACGCCATTCCTTTTCAAAAACAATAACTGCACTATATGAGACAATTAAAAAAGAAGCCACAGCTGAAGGAATTTTTAAAATTTAAATTTTATGATCAAAGCAATTATTTTTGACTGGACAGAAGTAATAGCGACTGATGGATTTGGAGATTGGCTTGCCAAGGATTTTAAAGATTTTGATATTGGTAAAGACCATCTCGATGATTTGGTAAATAGTGGAGAAATATCTCATGAAGAATTCCTTGAAAGAATTTCTAAAATACTAGGCACAACTCCGGGAGAGGTATGGGAAGGAACAAAGAAAGAAACTTTCATAAATTGGGAGTTGGTTGAAATAATAAAAAAACTAAAAGAAAAATATAAAATTGGTTTACTTTCAAATTTCACCGCACCATGGCTTCGTGAAATAATTGATAAAAATAATCTTTGGGATCTTTTTGATGAATATATAATCTCTTCGGAACACAAAATGATAAAGCCAAATAATGAAATTTTTTATAAAATGTTTGAAATGCTTAAAGTAAAACCTGAAGAAGCTATATTCGTAGACGATCGAGAAAAAAACACCAAAGCTGGAGAAACACTCGGACTAAAAACTATTCTTTTTAAGAACAAGGAACAATTTTTGCAAGACTTAAAAAATTTTGGAATAGAAATATAAAAATTATTGTGATACCATATCAATATGGAAGGAAAAATACCTGTAGAATCAATCCATAAAATAGTAAATCTAGACGGATTAAAATTTAGCTTTTCAATACAAAGAACACCAGCAAACTGTGGCCCACTTTCTATTTCAAACAGCCTTCATTTTCTTGAAGCTCTTAATAAGGTAGAAATTCCGGAAGGATTTAGAAGTTCTTCTGGTATAAGAAAAAAAATGGCTGAAATTAGAGGAGATAAATCTTATGAAAGCAACAATAAGTGGACTGACAATTTTCTTTTAATGGAGATAATGAGGAAAATTCCTTTTTTAAAATATGATGAAAGTAATGATAAATATTTTTCTGACATTACTATATTTCTCATACAAAATCATTTTTTTTCTATAGTAAAAAATACCAATCAAAATTTGATATTATTAGACTCACTAAGAGATCCAGTAGTCATCGGTAATGCCAAAAATTTTTTAACAGTTAAAGCTGGGGATGAATTTGTTAAAAATAAATTTGGGGAGGTTGACAGTAGAACAGGATATGAATTCAATAAATCAGCTCCCAAGTTTAAAATAGGAGAACAAAATCCAAAAATTAAAATTATTAAAAAATAATCACACAACATGACTACACGAGAAGATTTTGCTAAAAAAATACATTGGAATTCTATTATTTGGACTGTAAGTATTGTGAACCCTTTTATGACCATTCCCCAGCTTTGGCAGATTTGGCATACTGGAGAAACAGCAGGTATTTCGCTAGTTTTTCTTTTAATTCTTCTTTTTATCCAAAGCGGATTTTCACTCCATGGATTTTTCACTAGAGACCGCTTTATCATGGGTAGCAATGGACTGGCTGGTTTTATGACTTTACTCACAATTTTATCAACTTTGTATTTCCGCTAAAAAATACAATTAATTTTACAATAATAATCTTATGGAAAAATTACAAAATCAAAAAGAAAAGGAAAAAGATTTTTTTGATAATATTGAAACATTCTCTCTTTCAAAAAATGACTTTATAACTAAAATGAGAGAGCTAGATCCAAATTCTTCAGATGAAGAAATACTACAAATGAGAGCCATAAATACAAATCTTGATGGAAAGGTAGTAGTCATAATTTGCAAAGACTTATTTCCAGAAAAATATTTACCTTATATAGAAATTCATGAAAAATGGGAAGCATACATTGCTAGAAAAGATGGACATAATTTATATAAAAAAGCAGTAAGAGAATATACGGAATCAAAAAATATTTCTTCACTTGAAGAAGGTAACTCAAGACAAGAATTTTATGGTGAATTATCAAAAAATAACTACGAATTTAGACATGAATATGCTGTATTTAGGGAATTCAAAAAAGCCCTTGAGGATGGAAATTTAGAAGAATATTATAATTGGTTTTTGCAATCCAGAGAAAAAGAGATGTCCGAAACAGACGATCAAGGGAAAATATTTCTAGAAAATGACTCAATTATCAGAGAATCAATTTATAATAAATTAACCAAAGGTGAAAAACATTATTTTACTAGAAAGAATTAGTTATTCAATTTGATAAAGTGAAACATATTTAACATGCAAACTTTTAGTGAACGAGTAATAAAAATAGCATTGGAAATTCCAAAAGGAAGAGTAACTACTTATGGGAGAATTGCTCGCGCTGCTGGAGCAGGACCTATGGCATCTCAGAGTATCACTACTATTTTAGGTAAAGCCTACGGGGAAGGGGTAAAGAACATCCCCTTTCATAGAATTGTATATGCTGATGGAAAAGTATGGCTAAACGATGAATACGGTAAAATACGTCTTAAGCTTTATAAAAAAGAAGGAATTAAATTAGACAAAAATAATCGAATTGTTAATTTTAGAGATGTTTTATTTTAATATTACTATTTTTCTGGACTGATTGTTTTTTTGATTGTCTTTTTTGCTTTTTTGATAGTTGGTTTTGCTTTTTTCTCAATATTTTTCCAACTACCTTTTAGATGTTTTGCAAAAGCTTTTATCTCGGGAGCATGTTCTTTGTACTGTTTACTGTATGTTTCTGCTAAGGTATCTACGGTTTTGTGATAAATTGGTAGAGTTGCACTTTCTACTTTCTTCATTTTGCTTCCTACTTCCTTTTCCATTTTTGTCATCAAAACTTTTACTTTCTTTTGATTTTTTTTGCCGTTAGGACCAAGGAAATAATATGCTCCAGCACCAAGTGCCGCAACTCCTGCACCTATTGCAACTACCTTACCAACTGATATTTTACCTTTTTTTACTTCTTTTTTATTAACCATAATTTTATTATTCATATTATTGTTTAAATTTTTATTTTCGACCTCTTCTTTTTTTCCCAAAAATAAAACGAAATACGGCACTCTCTCTTAAATCTTCCAACATATCTTTCGTAGTATCGCCAATTTCATTTATATTTTCTTCAATTTTATTTATGATTCGCGAAAAAGTACGTGTTACCCGAATAAGGTAAACTAAAAATATTGCCACGAGTATCCACAAAGTAACAAAACCTATCGAAGAAATAACGAAGAAAATTTCTGATTGGGTATTCATAGATCTATTATACCACTTTATTTCTTTTTACTTATGCAAGCTTTTATGAAACTAGAAAAAAGCGGATGTGGAGAAAGTGGATGTGCTAGAAATTCTGGATGAAATTGAGTACCCAAGAAAAATGGATGCTTACTCTTTGGAAGTTCTGCAATTTCCATTAAATGTCCATCGGGAGAACGTCCGGAAAATACTAACCCTTTTGCTTCTAAATCCCCAACATATGCAGGATTTACTTCATATCTGTGTCTGTGGCGCTCTAATATTTCTTTTTCATTATAAGATTTGCTTGCAATTGTTCCATCGCGAAGAATTGCTTTGTATTCCCCAAGTCGCATACTACCCCCGTAAAGATTTTTCTTTAACAATTCCTTTTGAGATTCCATAACATCAATCACAAGATTTTTAGAATTTGGATTTATTTCTCTCGTATGTGCATCTTTTAATCCTAAAATATTTCGTGCATATTCGATAACCATGAGTTGCATCCCGTAACAAAGTCCAAAATATGGAATTTTATTTTCTCGGGCAAAGCGAACGGCAGAAATTATTCCTTCTATTCCCCGAGAACCAAAACCACCTGGGACAATGATACCGTCATATTTTTTCAAATCTTTTAATTTACTTGGATTCTTTTCAAAATCTTCAGAATTTATCCAAGAAATAACTGGCTTTCTATTTTCCGCATAGGAGGAATATTTTATAGCTTCAATTACTGAAAGATATGAATCGGTCAAAACAAAACTTCCTGATTCAAAATATTTTCCAACCATGGCAATCTTTACTGTATCTTTTCCATTGTGAACATGCTTCACAAAATTTTTCCAAGCACTCCATTTCTTTTCATCAGGCTTTTTACAAGAAGCTTCCATGATACTACAAATTTTCTCAGAAAGATTTTCTTTTTCAAAATTCAAAGGTATATCATAAATACTGTCTACGTCTGGAGCTGAGAAAACTTTGTCTGGTGCCATATTGCAAAGTAGGGAGAGTCTTTCTTTTCTTTTTTCATCAAGAATTGTGTCCCCTCGGGCAATTAAAATATCTGGTTGAATTCCTGAAGCGTTGAGTGTTCGCACTGCATATTGAGTAGGTTTTGTTTTCATCTCACCAATTTTGGAAGGAGTCGGTAAATAAGAAACCATGACAAAGACTACATCTTTAGGACTTTCTAATTTCATCATTCGGGCAGCTTCCAAAAATAGAATATTTTGATATTCTCCAACTGTGCCACCCACTTCAATAATAGCTACATCTGCATTAGCATTTTTTGCTGCCTTTTTTATGCGTCCGATGACTTCAAGAGGTATGTGCGGAACTACTTCTACGCATCGGCCTTTATATTCTAAATTGCGTTCCTTTTCAATGACGGTCTGATACACTCTCCCCGTCGTCATGTAATTTATTTTAGTTAATTTTATATCAAGAAACCTTTCATAGTTCCCCATGTCTTGATCAGTTTCATCACCATCTGAGAGCACAAATACTTCTCCGTGTTCGGTGGGATTCATGGTTCCAGCATCAATGTTTACATATGGGTCAATTTTTATGGCAGTCACATTCAATCCTCTGTTTTTTAAAATAAGCCCAATAGAAGATGCAGTGATGCCCTTCCCGACTCCTGAAATAACTCCTCCTACCACAAAAATATACTTGCAATTTTCTTTTTTTTGCATTTTTTTATTTTTATTATTTATTTAAATATCTTCTAACAGCTAAAACACTTGAAACCATACCTAAGAAGACGCCTGATAATAAAACAATTATAAAGATTTGAAACAAATTTGAAATATAATAATTATATAAATTTAATCCAAAGAAACTTGTCATATTTTTCCCAAGCCATGATGTAACTGGCCAAAATAAAAGCATAGTGACAATCGTCGCAACTAATCCATAAATAGCTCCTTCAATCATAAATGGACCCCGAACCCGCATTTTAGAAGCTCCAACGAGACGCATTACTCCGATTTCTTCTTTAGAAATAAAAATAGTAAGACGGATGGTGTTAAATGTAATGATAATTGAAATAATTATTAAAATAAGAGTAATTAAAAATCCAAGTTTTTGCGCTCCAGCAATAATAGAATTCAATCGATCTATTACCAATTTGTTTTGATGATAATTTACTTTATTAATAATTGCTCCTGAGCCTGAAACAGAAAGACTATCTGTTTTTAGAAAATTAGCAATAGCTTCATACTGAGAAATTTCTTTCGCTTTTACATTTAAATATCCCCCCAATGGATTATCTTTTATTTCATCCAATGCTTGGATAGTAGGATAATCTTCACTGTGTCTATCGCGGAAAAGTTTCAAGGCTTGATCACTTGAAGTATAGGCAACACTTGCTACTTCTGGTAAATTCTCGAGTGAACTCTTGAGAGACATGATTTTCGTTTCATCTGCCCCTACGTTGAAATATATTGTGACATCAACTTTTTCTTTTATTTGATTTAGAGAAAAATGTAAAACTGCTTGAGATAATATTATTGTAGTGATAACAGACAAAGTAATTGTCACCACAAGAATCGCTGCCCAAGAAATCAATCCATTTCTCTTGAAATTTTTAAAACCTGATTTAATTACTCTTTTCAATAAAATCATAAATATTAGTTATATTACATTATATAGTATATTTCCCTTCTTTGTCATCTCGAACAACTTTACCTTTTTCCATCGTGATCACTCTTTTCTTGATTGAATCAATCACGCCCCGATTGTGGGTAGTTAAAATCACTGTCGTTCCTAAGTCGTTTATCTTTTTTAAAATTTGAATTATCTCGTAAGTATTTACTGGATCAAGGTTCCCTGTTGGCTCATCGGCAATAATAATTTCTGGCTGATTGATAATGGCACGAGCAATAGAAAGCCTTTGTTGCTCTCCTCCCGACATTTCGCTTGGAAAGTGATTGTGCCTATTGCCTAAATCAACCAATTCAAGTACATGTGGTACATCACTTCGTATTTCTTCGTCGGTTTTTCCCACTGCCTCCATAGCAAAAGCTATATTTTCGTATGCTGTTTTATTTGAAAGCAATTTAAAATCTTGAAAAACAACTCCAATACGACGACGAAGCTTTGTAAGGTCGCTACTATTTAACTTATGGATATCTAGAGATTCAAAAAATACTGTTCCGCCTGTTGGAATATCTTCTGCAAGGATCATTTTGACTAAAGTTGTCTTTCCAGCACCTGAATGTCCCACCACAGACACAAATTCTCCTTCTTTGACCGTCAAGGTGACATCTTCTAGTGCCACTGAATCCTTGTTGTATATTTTTGAAACATTATTAAAGTAAAGCACCTATCTATCTTATCATAAATTTCGTTCTGCCTCAATGAATATATCAAGATCACCGGAAAGAACCCCATCAACATCGGAAGTTTCAGTGTTAGTACGATGATCTTTCACCATTTTATAGGGATGGAGTACATACGAGCGAATTTGACTCCCCCACTCTATTTCTGTATTTCCACTTTTTTTCATACTTTCTTCTATGGTTTTCTTTTCTTCTTGTGCTTTTTTGAAAATTTTAGCAAAAAGTATCGTCATCGCTCTTTCACGATTTTGCTCCTGAGAACGTTCCCCTGAAGCATGAACTGCTATTCCCGTCGGAATATGTATCACTCTCACTGCAGTCTCCCTTTTGTTTACATTTTGTCCTCCTGGGCCACCAGAGCGGGCAAATTCTATCTTTAAATCCCTCTCAGGAATATTAAAATCTTTTTCTTCAAGTTTTGAGAATTTTGGTAAAACTTCTACTAACGAAAAAGATGTATGTCTTAATTTTTTTGCATTGAACGGAGAGATGCGAACAAGTCGATGCACCCCAGATTCATTTTTTAATTTTCCATAAACATTTTTTCCAGACATTTCAAAAGAAACATTTCTATATCCCCCGTGATCATTTTTGTGTTCATGAATAAAAGAAATTCCGAAATTATTTCGGTCTGCATATTTCAGATACATATCAAGTAACATCTTTGAAAAATCTTCAGCATCGTCCCCGCCTGCACCTCCAATAATAGTTAATATTGCTGGACCTTTGTCGTACTTCCCTAAACCTTCTTTTTTATCTTTTAATTCAGAAAGCTCTTTTAGTACTGCTTGCGCTTGTACTTTGTCGTTCCAAAAGAGAGGTTCTGCCATTCTTTCTTCCAATTCTTTTATTTGTTGATCAATTTTTGATATATCTTCTGCCATAAACTAATTATATAGATAATAGTAATTTTTTGCTACAATATGCCATTTTTGGTACAATTTAAATATTAAAAAATAAATTAGAATCCATAAAATTATGAACATCGCTATTATAGGTTTTGGCTCCATGGGCACAAAAATTAAAGAAATTGCAGAGATTCGTGGACATAAAGTGAACATAACAATTGATCCAAAGAATCCCGAAGCAACTTGTAAAAGTATTAAGGATGCTGACTTAAATAATATTGATTTAGTTATAGATTTTTCTTCAGCGGGGTCAGTAGTAGAAAATACAAAAATAGTAGCATCTCTCAAGAAAAATATATTAATTGGCACAACTGGCTGGTATGAAAATCTAGCTGAAATAGAAAAGATTGCTAAAGAAAATGATATAGGAATCTTGTGGTCTGCTAATTTTTCAATTGGAGTTAATGTATATTTTGATATCGTTGCAAAAGCGGCAGAGTTGATAAATAAATATGATGAATATGACGTTTGGGGAACAGAATTACATCATTACAATAAAGCTGATTCTCCTTCCGGAACGGCAAAAGAATTAGCTAAAATATTATTAGAAAATATTGATAAAAAAACATCAGTCGTATATGATAAATTAGACAGAAAAATTAATCCAAATGAAATACATTTTTCATCCACTCGTGGTGGAATTGTAAACTTTAGTCACACTATAGGATTTGACTCGTCATCAGATACCATAGTCCTTACTCATAGCGCCAGAGACAGAGGTGGCTATGCGTTAGGGGCAGTAAAAGTTGCCGAGTGGCTAGATGGTAAAAAAGGTCTTTTTAATATGAATAACTTTTTAAAAAATGAATATAACAAATAATTTAAACAAAGAAAAAATAAAAGGTGTTTGGACTGCAGTCATAACCCCTTTCAATGAAGATGAATCAATTGATTGGGAATCTTTTGAAGGATTAATAAAAAGACAGTTAGAAGGAAATGTGAGAGGATTACTTCTCTCTGGCACTACTGGAGAATCTCCAAATATTACAGACGCAGAATGTGTGGAAATGATAAAAAGAGCAAAAAAAATAGTCGGTGAGAATTGTCTTATTATGGTAGGAAGCGGAACTAACAGCACAAAAAAATCAATTGAAAAAACTAAAATTGCTCGTGATGCCGGAGCCGACGTTGCGTTAATTGTAAATCCTTATTACAACAAACCAACACAACAGGGTTTATATTTACATTTTAAAGCAGTCGCTGATTCAACTGATTTACCAGTTATCTTATATAATATAAAGGGACGTACAGGAGTTAACTTAGAAACTCCAACTTTGGTTCGACTTGCAAAAGAAACCCCAAATATAATCGGAGTGAAAGAAGCATCAGGTGATTTGAATCAAATTAAATCAGTTTGTAACCAAAAATTAGATAATTTTGCAGTATTCTCTGGAGATGATGGTTTGACTTTTAAAGTATTAAAAGAATATGGGGCAGATGGAGTAATTTCTGTAGCTTCTAACGTGGTACCAGAGAAGATGGCTAGTATGGTTCACTTCGCACTTGATGGAAAAATGGACGAAGCCGAAAAAATTAACGAAGAATTAGCAGATCTATTTAAATTTTTATTTATTGAAACAAATCCAATTCCCGTTAAATATGCAATTTACGAAATGAAATTATGTAAAAATGTTTATCGGCTACCTATGTGCCCCATTGAAGAAGAACACGGAAAAATTGTTAAAGAATTATTAAAAAAAATGAATCTTGTCGCTTAAAAAATAAAATATGAAAATCGATGGATCTGACAGATTAAACCAAATAGGAAGTTACGCATTTAGTGAAGTAAATAAAATTGTTGCAAAATTAAAACAAGCTGGAATAAAACCAATAGATTTTGGAGTTGGTGACCCGACCGCTCCTACTCCAAAATTTGTCAGAGATGCTGTAAAAAAAGCACTCGATACATATTCTTCAGCTGGATACCCAAGCTATGTCGGTCAAATAGAATATCGAAATGCTGCATCAAAATGGATGAAAAAGAGATTTGGAGTAACTTTGAATCCTGAAACTGAGATATGTTCAACTATCGGATCAAAAGAAGCCGTCTTTCATTTTCCACAAGCTTTTATAAATGCGGGAGATATTGTAATCTTACCAAACCCAGGATACCCTCCAATGAAAACTGGTACTATTTTTGCTGGAGGTATCCCCTACTTTGTTTCATTGAAAGAAGAAAACAATTACCTACTAGACTATAAATCAATCCCAAAAAATATTGTAAAAAAAGCAAAAATTATTTGGGTAAATTATCCAAATTCTCCTACTGGAAGTTGTGCAAATAAAGAATATTATAAAGGACTAATTAAATGGGCACAAAAAAACAAAATAATCATTGCCGCCGATGAAGGTTGCTATATTGATATTTATTTTGGCAAAAAACCAATGTCAATATTAGAACTCGAGAGAAAAGGGATAATTACTTTTTATTCACTAAGTAAGAGAAATAATATGACTGGCTACAGAATCGGCTGGGTAGCAGGCGATGAGAAAATCATAGAAAAATTTAAAAAAATAAAAACTCATATAGATTCAGGGACTCCAAATTTTATTCAAACGGGAGCAATCAGTGCACTTTCGGATGAAAAACATGTGAGTAGTATGCGAAAAGAATATAAAGAAAAGAGAAAAATAATGCTCGATGCTTTCAAGACAGTAGAGTGGAAAAGTCACAAAAGTGATGCAACTTATTATTTATGGGTAAAAACCCCTAAGGGAATGAATGGGGTAGAATTTGCAAAAAAACTTCTATCTCCGGAGCTTGCAATAGTTGTTACTCCCGGAGCTTGGGTTTCAGATATAGATGAAAATAATGAAAATCCAGGAGAAAACTATGTACGCTTTGCATTAGTTCCACCACCTAAAGACGTAAAAGAAGCTGCTAAAAGAATTAGGAAATCCTATAAAAAAATTAAGTAGTCACTCTAACTAATTATTGTCCCTTCGTTATTTAAATCCCAAAAAGGTCTTACTTGGAGAGAAATTCTTTTTTCTTTTACTTCATTTATCGTTTTAGGATGCACTAAACCTTGAGCAGTACTTTTCAAAACATTTTCTAATTGGTCATAGGTCATGGAGTCAATCTTTTTTACATTTTCATTTCCTGCCAATTTTGGATTCCCTTCCATGACACCAGGAACATCTTTCCAGAGAATAACTCTATCCACATTCAAAATATTACCAAGTAGCCCCGCAGTATAATCACTCCCTTCGCGACCAAGTGTAGTCATTAATTTTAATTCTTGATTATCGAATTTATAATCACAAAAACCAATAAACCCCTGAGTGATAATATTTTTATTTGATTCTAAAATACTTGGACTAATCTCTAATTTTAGATTTTCTGCAGTAGTTTCTTTATCTACATTAGCAAAACCAAAATTAGTATCAGTTTTTAAAAATGTAGTTGCATCAATAACTTTATTTGGAATACCAACATAATCAAAATAATTACCAACGACCAGTGTAGCCAGTTTTTCTCCATAAGGAATTATTTGGTCACTGAGTAACGTTGGATTTTTAAAATATTCTTCATTAGCCAATGTGTCTCTTATTTTTTCAAAAATACTTTCAATATGTTCAAACACCACATGCCCTTTCGGAAACAATTCCAAAGCTATATTTATGTGAAAAGAAAGTAAGTTATTTAATACTTTTTCACTTTCCTGTTTATCTCTATTGATATTTGCTTTCACTAAACTTTCTAAGTTATTGGTGGTCTTCCCCATCGCCGAAAACACGTTCACTGAAACTTGTGAACTATTATTTTTAAATATTTCTGATAAATGTTTTACAGGCTGTACTCCATTTATTATTCCCCCACCAAATTTATTAACCGAAGACAACATTAAATTATTTTTAAGCTAAAAAATTATTTTTTAATAAATACTCAGCAATCTGAACTGCGTTGGTCGCTGCACCTTTGCGTAAATTGTCTGACACTATCCACATATTGAGAGTATTTGGATTTGATTCATCTCGTCTCAATCTTCCTACAAACACTTCATCTTTTCCTTCGGCAAAAATAGGCATTGGATATTTTAATTTTTGTATATCATCTTCTACTACTACCCCTGACATTCCGGAAAGTAATGATTTTACTTCTTCTAAATCATAATCATGTTCAAATTCAACATTTACTGATTCTGAGTGGCCACCCATAGCTGGAACTCTGACAGTAGTAGCAGTAATACGAATACTTTCATCTCCCAATATTTTTCTAGTTTCATTTACCATTTTCATTTCTTCTTTGGTATAACTATTTTCTAAAAAAACATCAATCTGTGGAATGACATTTAAATCAATCTGATATGGATAAATCATTTCCCCTTTAACCCCTGTGCGCTCATTCATCAGCTGGTCAATAGCGCGTTTCCCAGTACCTGTCACTGATTGATAAGTAGAAACTACAATTCTTTTTATTTTATATTTTTTATGTAATGGATAAAGTGCCATAACCATCTGGATAGTTGAACAGTTAGGGTTAGCAATTATTTTATCTTCTCTAGAAAGAACATTGCCATTTATTTCAGGGACTACTAGTTTCTTTGAAGGATCCATCCTCCATGCAGAAGAATTATCGATAACAGTAGTGCCTACTTCTGCAAAAAGCGGAGCAAGCTTAAGTGATGTACCTCCCCCAGCAGAAAATAAAGCAAGGTCTGGTTTTTCTAATATAGCTTCTTCAGCCGAAATTATTTTATAAGACTTTCCCTTAAATTTTATTTCTTTACCAATTGATTTTTCTGTTGCAACTAAAAATAAATCACTAACTGGGAAATTTCTTTCCTCAAGAATTTTTAGCATCGTTCCACCTACTAAGCCTGGAGCTCCAACTATTGCAATTTTTATATCTTTAGACATTTTATTATAAATTTATATAAATAATTTTTTTCTTTTCTAGCGAGATAAATTTATTTCTCCACTAAAAGAACTTCGAGCCTCACCTCGCATTATAATTTCACCATCTTCGTTCTCTGATAAAAACAATTCTCCACCAGGTAATTCTATAACAATCTCCTGTTCTCCATTATTTTGCTTTTGAATTATAGCATATATGGCACATGCTCCTGTACCACAAGCAAGTGTTTTTCCACATCCCCTTTCCCAGACAATTGTTTTAAATCTTTTATTATCTTTTTTTTCTACTAATTCAAAATTTATTTTATTTGGGAAATTTAAATCATTTTCTACAAGAGGACCAATTTTATTTAAATCATAAATACTTAAATCATCTACAAAAGCAACTGCGTGGGGGTTCCCCATAGAGGCAAAATCAAGTTCTAATCCTTCTATTTTAATTTTTTCTTCAGGAAAATCAGAATGAACAAAAACAGGCTTGCCCATATTTACAGAGAATGTGCCATCAACTTCCGCTACTATTTTTTTTATTCCAGCCCTAGTTTCTATTTCAAATTCTTCTTTGTCTTTTAAATAAAAATTCTTTAAGAATTTTGCAACACATCTTACTCCGTTTCCACACATCTCAGCAATGCTTCCATCAGCATTGTAATAATTCATAAAACAATCTGTTCCTTCTCCCGATTTTTCAACTAAAATCAATCCATCTGCGCCTATTCCCTTGTGTCTATCACAAAAAAGAGTAACCTCTTCTTTGGTTAATTTTATCCGCCTATTAAAATTATCAATGACTATAAAATCATTTCCCAATCCATGCATCTTTGTAAAATATATGTTCATCCCATTAGAAATTTTAATTAATAATTTTTTTCTTTATTCCCCGTAAATTGAATTTCTAACGGGACACGTGAGCCACCCCTCGGGATTGAACCGAGGACCCCGTCTTTACGAAAGACGTGCTCTACCAACTGAGCTAGGGTGGCAAAAGCCCAAGGGCATTATTGTTGTTTTTCGAGTTTTTCCTTAGCTTTTATCAATTCATTTTTGAATTCTTCGAAAATTTCTAATGGTTTCCCAATCTTTTTAGCTAAAGAACATTTTCGAATTATTTCCTCAAATCCAGGGTTTTCGTTTATCATATTAACGAGAATTTTACTTTTTTCTTTTAACTTATCTACTTCTCCTCTTAATTTGTCCAATCCATTTTTTATTTCTTCAAGTTGTTCTTTTTTCTCTTTTTCTAAAGCATCTAATTGTGCATCTCTTTCTTGAACAGTTTTGAATACTATTTTATCTAAGGCCTTTATTTTTTTGTTATGTTCTTGCACAAAAAAAACTCTTTTATTACCCAACCTCTCTATTTCACTATTCATATTTTTCTCTGAAGAGAATTGCAATATCTGAAAATAATACTTATCCTTTTCCGAATTACCATAATAAGTTATTTCTTCATCTGGAAGTTTCTTTTCTATCTCCTCGATTCTTAAAATAAAGTTATCTATCATTTCTTTTTGTTCACGAATTCTTTTTTGTTCTTGTGTTTCTTCATCTTTTTTATTTTCTTGATATATTTCAAGAGAAGGATTGTCTTGCTCTTTTTCAACTTCCGTTTCCTTTTCAATTTTTTCTCTTAAATATTCTATTTGTTTATCTATAGAATATATTAAATTATCATACGACCTAGCATTTTCCACACTATCCTTATATACCCCCAAGCTTATAAGTTTTTTTCTTAACTCAGCATCACTGTTATATAATTGTTTTTTATCTTCGTCTGCCTTTTTATATTTTCCAACTAAATCTCTAACATATTCCCCAACTTCTTCATCTTTAGATAACTCTTTACTTGCCACAAATTGCTCCGGTTCCTCAATGCCATATGCCCCCATTAAATTTCTATTACCAGAAACAATGTTCTTGATTTTTGTATTATGTTCATCAAAATTTTCCTTAACATCATTAGAATATTCCTTCATTCCCTTGCCCGTATCCTCACTTTCATTAGATCTTAAGTCAAGAGAGCCCCTAATAATTTCTAGTTGCCTTAATCTTTCTTCGTTTCTTTCTTTTGTATTTATTTTCTTGCTCTCCAAAAAATCGTCAGGTTTTTTTTCATACTCGGCAGACATTTGTTCAAATTTATCTTCTATTGACATATTTCTATATTAACACTAGAAACCAAAAAGTCAAAATTACTCGATTTTAATTACAGAGCAGATGTGAATTATTTCTATATCTTCCATTCAAAAAATAATTCACATCTGCTCTGTATTTAGTTTTTACCTAGAGAGCCTCTTAAACGAGGCTCGAACTTACTTTAGCAGAAATTTGTAAAAGTTTCCAAGCGAATTAAGGTTTACGCTCCACACACGAGAAAACTTTAAACTAATTTCTACGCTCGACTAATGTGCTAATGCGAAGGATTCCGTCCCACTCCGACAAAGTCGGAGTGCCGTCCTCGTCCCATCAATCCCATGCATATTAGATTTCGCGCGGATTTTTCTTTTTTCGGAATGGCGATGGGACTTCGGGCGGGCTTCTTCAAAGAAGAAGCGACGGAATCCAAAATACAAATACATTGTCTCGGGCAAGTGATTTACTTTTACTTTAGTGGTTATTGAGAGTTTATAGAGTACACCCTCGGCATCCGCCTCGGGCATTTCCGCTAGGGCTACGAGTGCCTAG
>CAZJQE010000019.1:0-15143 GCA_964548505.1 uncultured Candidatus Saccharibacteria bacterium
AAAGAAAGAGTACGATTAATTTTATCTCAGAAAAATGAATATACTGGGAATATTCTTGCATCCCTTTTAGGGATAATTACTCCATTTTGTTCTTGTTCTGCTATTCCCCTATTTTTAGGATTTATTCAGGCAGGAGTTCCTCTTGGAGTAACTTTTTCTTTTCTAGTTGCTTCACCCATGATAAATGAAGTTGCTCTAGTCCTACTTCTAGGAATGTTTGGTTGGAAAATTGCACTTATATATATAGCAAGTGGACTTTTTATTTCTATCTTTTCTGGAATAATTATTGGAAAAATGAAAGTTGAAAATTTAGTTGAACCTTTTGTTTTTGAAGAAAGTAAAAATGGAAATATTATTTTCTTAAAAATGACTAAAAAGGAAAGAATTACTTATGCTTTAAATTATACAAAAAATATTCTACAAAAAGTTTGGCCGTACATCTTAATTGGAATTGGTGTTGGGGCTTGGATACACGGCTATGTACCTGCAGATTTTCTAGCACAATATGTTGGTTCTGATAAATGGTATGCTGTTCCTTTGGCTGTCCTTATTGGAATTCCACTTTACTCAAATGCCGCTGGAATTATTCCTCTTGTGTCTGCTTTAACTGAAAAAGGGGTCGCTATGGGCACCACCTTGGCATTCATGATGTCTGTCACTGCCTTATCTCTCCCAGAATTTATGATTTTAAAGAAAGTAATGAAAACTAAACTCATTCTTATATTTGCTGGAATTGTTGGGCTTGGAATAATCCTTACTGGATACTTATTTAATATAATCTTGAATTAACCCTTATTTTCCATTAAAAAGGTTCCAATAAAGTACCAGACATCCAGTCAGCGTTTTTAACTATATTTTGGTATAATAAATTCATGACCATCTACAAACACACACAAATTGGATATTTAATGCTCTCTGTTACGCTTGCAGTAATTGTTTTCTTCGTCTTGGCTCAAATTATGGCTCAAGCCGAGGATCCTTCGTACTACTCTGGCACAAATTTTCTCATCACTGCCATAATGATAATAATTGTGACTACCCTTTTATCGTTTACCACACTCTCGACCTCGATTAATGAGGACAATATCCGAATAAAATTTGGTTACGGAATTTTCACCAAAAAGTTTCCACTTAGTGAGATTGCTTCCGTTCAAATAGTAAAGAATCATTGGTATTACGGCTGGGGCATACGTTTATGGCTCTGGCCCAAGATGTGGATTTATAATGTTTCCGGCTTTGATGCAGTTCAAATAACTATGAAAAATGGAAATGTGTATCGCATAGGAACAGATGTACCCCTAGAACTTGAATCTGCGATTAAAACAGCATTAAAATAACAACGATTTTGATATAAATTTGATATAATATTACTTACATGACCTCAAAAACACCTTGGGATGACGTTGCAGAAGAATTTAATACTTATAAAGACAAAGTTTATTATGGGGCAGCAGATAATATGGAAACTGCTTGGCCGGTTGTTTTAGATTTTATAAAAAATAATATTCCAAATCCGAAAGACCTTCGAGCACTTGATTTTGGTTGTGGCACAGGAATGTTTTGTCGGGAATTAAAATCCTTGGGTTTTAAATCTTTTGGGATTGATATTTCACCTGAGATGATAAAGATTGGACAGAAACACTTAGATAAAGATATTATACTTTATATTGGTGATGTTGAATTTGCAAAAAAACTTGCTCAAGATGAAGGTAAGTTTGATTTAATTACTTCTATCATGGTATTGCAATTCATTGAAGATGAAAAAATTAAAGATATTGTTGAAGCTGTAAAACAGAATGGTTATATTATTTTTGTAAGTCACAATCCCCTTCAATTAAAAGACAGAGGTATTAAAGATACTTTTACACCAGGTGGTACAAATACAACCATACCACTTTACCAAAGATCAGCCGAAGATTATGATAAAATTTTTCTGCCGCTAGGCTTCAAGAGAGTATCTGAGGCACTTACAGCTGAAAGCCAAGAATTTTTAGAGAAATATAATATCAAAAGAACTTCTCCACACCCAAAATATATGACTTTAGCTTATCAATTATCAAAATAATATAATAAATATTAGTAAATGCAAAAAATAACATACCAAGGAAAAATAATTGAAGTTGTGCAAAAGGAAGTCGAGCAAGGTGGAAAAACAATGACTTTTGAAATTGCACGTCGCTCCCCTGGTGCGCGTTTAATAATTCCCAAAGATGGCAAAATAATTTTATCAAAAGAATTTAGACACGAGAAAAATGGCTATGATTATCGCCTGCCTGGTGGAAAAGTTTATGATTCACTCGAAGAATACAACACTGCCCTTGATTCAGGAATTGATATAACAGAATCTGCCCAAAAAGCTGCTATTAAAGAAGCGTATGAAGAAGCTGGCATTGAAGTAAAAAATATTTCCTTTTTTCATAAATCAATCTGTGGTGCAACGGTAATGTGGGATTTATTTTATTTTGTTGTAAATGATTTTAATAAATCTACTCAACACCTAGAAGACGGCGAAGACATAACTATTGAACTAGTCGACCGTGAAAAAATAAAAGAAATGTGCCTCGACGGCACAATCGGAGAAGAACGAAGTGCCTTGGTATTATTGAGATATTTGAATAAATAGTTTTAATTTAATTTTCTCCACCTATGAGTTTTTTTGCGGTTGCTACAGTTGGCACATTTGAAATCTTCTGGTACATTTGCCCAAAGTGTGCCCGCAGGGATTCCCCTTTTAGGGTCTCCAAGAGCTTCGTCATAAATCCATCCACAATCTGAACATCGATATTTAGCCATCCTTATTTTTCTTCTGAGATTATTTTTATTAATGCGAGCTCTAGTGGAAGTTCTGATATAAAAGCTTTGTCTATATTTTGATATGCTTCAAGTAATACCGATAGTGCTTTGGAGCGCATCATCCCATCTTTATCACTCTTCGTAATTTCTTTTAAGAATTCTAAATCAGGTTCTGATAGGTCGATACTCATTTCTTTTTCAAGCTTAGGTGCATAACGCAAAATAATTGCCATGCGGAATTTCTGAATTATTAATTTCAAATATAATTTCATATCCAAGTTAAGAGCACCTGCTTTCCCTACTGTCTTGATTCCCTCTTCAATATTTTTATTTACAATAGCTCTCAAAAACTCATTCACTAATATCGTTTTTGGGGCACCAGTAATTTTTTCTACATCTTCAATTTTAATTTTCTTTGTTTTAGAGAAATTAAGAATTTTTTGGAGTACTCCAAGGGTGTCACGGTATGAACCATCCCCTAATGTTGCGATAAGTTCTGTTGAGCTCTTGTCTATTTCACATCCTTCACTCTTTGTGATGTCTAAAATCATCTTCTTTAAAATTGTGTCAGGTGCTTTATGAAAAATAAAAACCTGACAACGAGAAATTATTGTTTCTGGTACTTTGTGAAGTTCTGTTGTAGCTAAAATAAAAATAACATGTTTGGGTGGCTCTTCGAGAGTTTTAAGTAAAGCTCCCCAGGCATCTTTCGAAAGCATATGAACTTCGTCAATAATGTAAATTTTATATTTTGAATCAAAAGGGAGCACTCGTACTCCATCCCGAAGGGTCTTTATATCGTCAATTCCACGATTTGAGGCAGCGTCTATCTCATATAGGTCATTTACTGACACCCCTATTTCTTTAGCAAAAATACGAGCTACGGAGGTTTTCCCCGTACCACGGGAGCCCACAAAAAGGTAAGCATGTGACACTTTTCCTTCTTTTACAGAGCTTTCAAGCACTTTGGTGATGTGGTCTTGTCCTAAAACTTCATCAAAATTGCTTGGGCGATATTTACGATACAAAGCTAAACTTTTGTCTGACATGTTTTTTATTATACTCTGTAGTATGAAAAATTCAAATGTTAGTAGAAACTCTTTTTCGGTATATCATTTTTAGGGTACGAATTTTTTGAAGCTTAAAAAATTCTGAAGTTCTCGCGCCGTCGCACTCGAAACCCCCTAAAAAAGTTATACTTCAACGAGTTTAAATTTTATAATCCAAAAACATAGAGTAATAATGCCATGCGAACATAAAGACCATTTTCAGCTTGCCGGAAATATGCGGCACGTGGGTCAGAATCAACTTCTTGTGCAATTTCATTTATTCGTGGAAGTGGATGCATTATAATCGCATCATTTTTCATTTTATTTAATTTATCTAAGCCAAGCACATAAGAATCTTTTACATTGTTATATTCATTAATATCGTCAAATCTTTCTTTTTGTACACGAGTCATGTATACGATATCTGCACTTTCTAGACCTTTTTCAAAATCATCTGTTTCTAAAATATCTATTCCTTTGTTTTTTAAATCGTCCACGTACTCCTTTGGCAACTCTAGTCTTCGCGGAGAAATAAATATTAATTTATTATTTGAGTATAACCCCAAAAGTGGAATGAGTGATCTAATAGTCCTACTAAATAATAAATCACCTACAAAAGCTACAGTTAAATTATCAAGTCTACCTAGCTCTTTTTTTATAGTGTAAAGATCAAGAAGTCCTTGTGATGGATGTTGATTTGGACCATCACCTGCATTAATTATAGATTTCGTAGCAACACTTACGGCCTTCTCTACCGAACCAGCAATAGAATGGCGCATTACAATTGCATCAGCATATATAGAAAGAATTCTAGCTGAATCTTCGATTGTCTCACCTTTATATGAAGAAGAATTTTCTTTAGCATTTTCCACTGATATAACTTGTGCCCCAAGTTTTAATGCTGCTGTTTCAAAGGAAAGCCTAGTTCTTGTAGAGGGCTCAAAAAAAACACAAGCAATTATTTTATCTATTAATAATTTCTCTATTTTCCCATTTTTACACCCTTCTTCCATAGCCTTGGCACGAAGAAGTATTTCTTCAACTACATCTTTTTCTAAATTTTTCGTTGATATTATATGTTTCATTTAATTTAAATATTCTTTATAAGATTTTATTTCCAAGTCTTCTACATTATACCGCGATAGGGCTTTTATGAAAGCTCGAGAAAGTTGTAAATCAGTGAAAAGTGGAATCTGGTTATCTACCGTTGCACGTCTAATTTTAAAACCATCACTTGCAACCTTAGCACTTTCATTATTCAAACTAAGATTTACAACAAAAGAAATCTCTTTGCTTTCAATAAGATTAAGAACATTTGGCGATTCTTCTCGAGCTTTTCGAACAAGCATACATTCTACTCCATTTTTTTGGAAAAATTCCTTCGTTGAATCTGTTGCATATATTTTATAACCCAAAGTTATTAGAGTTCTAGCAGACTCTAAAAATTTTGCTTTATTTACAACTCCACTTAAGGTTAACAATGCAGTTTTATTTTTAAAATCAAATTTATTTGCGCTCAAAATTGATTTGAGTAATGCTTCATCATAATCCTTTCCAAAACATGCAACTTCTCCGGTCGAAGCCATCTCAACTCGAAGTACTGGGTCAGCACCTAATAATCTTGCAAAAGAAAATTGTGGTGATTTTACAACAACTGCTTTAGGGTATTGATAGTGATGTTTTTCGGCACGCCCAAAGAAACTATCTACAGCTATTTCAGGAAAATTTGCATCCATAGCTTTCGATAATAAAGGAAATGTTCTACTTGCCCGTAAATTCACTTCTATGACGTATGGTTTATTGTCTTTCACTAAAAATTGAATATTTACGGGGCCTGTTATGGAAAGTTCACTCGCAATTTTTTTTGAAATATCTCTAATTTGAAACTCAGTTGAAGCATAAACTCTCTGCGTTGGATATACAATCGTCGCATCTCCTGAGTGTACTCCAGCATTTTCAACATGTTCAGAAATTGCATACACCATAAGTTTTCCTTTTTGAGCTACCGCATCAAACTCAAGTTCTTTTGCTCCTTCAATGTATTTTGAAATAGTTACTGGATATTCAGGAGAAAGAAGCCCTGCTTGCCCGATAAAGCTCTCAAGTTGTTTTCGATTGTAGCATACTCGCATCGCGGCACCAGATAGTACGTAAGACGGACGCACAAGTACTGGATAACCTTCTATATCAGCAAATTTCTCAGCATCAATCATACTCACAAAGCTTTGCCATTTTGGTTGGAGAATTTGAAGCTTGTCGAGCATTGCTGAAAAAATATTTCTATCTTCTGCTCTATCAATATCTTTAGCTTGAGTTCCTAATATATGAAATCCTTCTTTATGTAATTTTTTAGCTAAATTATTCGGACGTTGACCTCCGACAGAAATAATAAGTCCAAAAGCATGTTCAAATTCAAAAATATCAGATACTGTCTCAAATGAAAGATTCTCAAAATATAATCGGTCAGACATATCATAATCAGTCGAAACAGTTTCTGGATTGCAGTTAATAATTATTGATTTTTTATTGTATTTTTTTAGTGCAAGCGCTGCGTTAATACAAGACCAGTCAAATTCAACACTTGAACCAATGTGATATGGCCCTGAACCAAGCACTACTATTGCATTCTTTCCAAGTGGTAAAACATCATTGTGCGAACCATGATATGTCAGATATAAATAATTTGTCTTTGCTGGAACTTCACCCGCCAAAGTGTCTATCGCAAATATTGATGGCATAATTCCTAATTTTTTACGAAGTTTCCTTATTTCAAATTCAGTTTTACCTGAGAGTTGTCCAATTTTTTTATCTGAAAATCCTGTTTGTTTTAATAAAAGTACATTTTCTTTATTTAAATTTTTATTTTTTAAAAATTTTTTCTCAATATTTACAATATTTTCTATTCTATATAAAAACCATTTATCAATTCCAGTAATTTTGTGAATTATATCTACATTCACTCCATTTGCCATACTTTCTCCAATTGCAAAAATCCTTTTTGGAGTTGGAATTTTAAGAAATTTTTTTACTTCATTTTTGTCTTTAAAACCATTATCAGTCACACTTTCCTTTATACCTGATTGCATTCGGACTGCTTTTTGAAGTGCTTCTTCGAAACTTCTACCAATTGCCATTACTTCTCCTACTGATTTCATGGCACTATTAATACCTTCTTCGGCTCCTTGGAATTTTTCAAGATCCCACCTAGGCATTTTTACTACCACATAATCAAGTGCTGGCTCAAAAAAACTCTGAGTCACTCTCGTTATTTTATTTTCTATTTCAAGTAAACTTTTACCGAGTGCTAGTTTTGCTGCAACGTATGCAAGTGGATACCCTGTGGCTTTTGAAGCAAGTGCACTTGAGCGTGAAAGACGTGCATTTACTTCAATCACAAAATAATCAACTTCTCCATTTACAATATTTGGATTTAAGGCAAATTGTACATTGCACTCCCCAATAATTTTCAAACTCTCTACTATTTTAATACTTGCCTCTCGGAGTCCATGGTATTCTTTGTTGTTTAGTGTTTGACTGGGCGCAATAACAATAGAATCTCCAGTATGAATTCCAAGTGGGTCAAGATTTTCCATGTTACACACTGTCACGATATTTCCATATTTATCTCGCACTACTTCATATTCTATTTCTTTAAAATGACGAAGATATTTTTCGATTAACACTTGGGGCGATACTGCAAGTGCTCCTTTTACAATTTCTTCTAGTTCATGCTCATTTCCTGCAACGCCAGATTTTTGTCCACCAAGTGCAAATGCTGCTCGAACCATTACAGGAAAACCTATTTCTTCGGCAATTTTCTTTGCCTCGCCTATATTTACAGCAGTTCCCGATGGAGGCACTGGAATATTAATTTTTTTTAAATGCTTTGCAAAAAGTTCTCTATCCTCAGTTAGCTCAATAGAAGAAACAGGACTACCTAATACTTCTACGTGATATTTTTTAAAAATTCCTTTCTCTTGCAATTTAAGTCCACAGTTAAGTGCAGTTTGCCCTCCAAAAGAAAGCATAATCCCTTCTGGTTTTTCACGAGCTATAACTTTTTCAACAAAGAAATCATTTACAGGTAAAAAATATACTTCATCTGCCAAATTTTTTGAAGTTTGGAATGTTGCAATGTTTGGATTTATTAAAATTACTTTGATACCTTCCTCCTTAAGTGCTTTGATCGCCTGAGAGCCACTATAATCAAATTCCCCTGCTTCACCAATTTTAAGCGCACCAGATCCTAATACTAGTATTTTTTTCATCCCGTTAGAGGTAGAGGCGCGCTGTGAGTCCTCGCGACTTCTAACGGGATTGAATTTATTTTTTTTGTTTATATTTTTCATTTAATTAAATTGTTATTATCTAATCCTGCTTTTTTTAAAAAATAATCAAATATCCAATCAGTATCAAGTGGTCCAGGTGAACTTTCTGGATGAAATTGCACAGACATTATAGGGAGGCTTTCATGGATTATTCCTTCATTAGTATTGTCATTTGCGTTATAAAACCATTCATGAAAACCCGCAGGTATTTTTTTGATGGCAAAACCATGATTTTGGGTTGTTAAATAACATCTATTTGTTCCTTTTTCAACAGCGGGCTGATTTTGGCTTCGGTGTCCAAATTTCAATTTATATGTTGTTCCACCGTGAGCAAGTGCAATGATTTGGTTACCCAAACAAATACCCAATATTGGAATATTGTTTTTGGAAAGTTTTTTTACATTTAAAATTATTTCTTTAACTTTGGTTGGATCTCCTGGCCCATTTGAAATCACAACTGCACTATATTTAAAATCAAGTTTCGTTACATCAGTATTCCACGGTACAACTGCAACTCGAAATTCTCTGGCAACAAGTCTGCGCACAATGTTTAATTTAACCCCGCAATCAATTATTACAACTGTTTTAGTGCCAGTTCCATAAAATTTAATTTCTTTTGTACTTACTTCAGCAACCAAATTTCTTTTATTTGGGTCTAAAAGTTCTACGTCTTTTCCTTTTGCAACAATTTTTCCAAGAATCACCCCTTCGCTTCTTAATTTTTGAGTTAAAAATCTAGTGTCTTTTATCTCAAGTGCTGGAATGCCTTCCTTTTTTAGCCAACTCGAAAGAGTTTGTATGTATTCAGAATGAGAGGGAGTATTTATATAACTGCTCACAATAAGACCACTAACTTCTATTTTTTTTGATTCAAAATCTTCTTTTTTGGGCACTCCATAGTTACCGATTAGTGGATAAGTCATTACTAAAATTTGCCCACGGAAAGATGGGTCAGTAAGTGCTTCAGGATATCCAACCATTCCAGTAGCAAAAACTACTTCTCCAGAAGCTGAGAGATCACTCCCAAAACTTTTACCTTCAAATTCAGTTTTATCTTTTAAAATTAATTTCATGAATTTAATTTTTAAAAACCTTTCCTTTAACTATTGTCATAATAACACTACCAGGAAAAGTTACCCCCTCAAATGGCGACCAGCCACATTTTGTTTTTAAATTATTTTTTAAAATTTCTTTTGGTTTATTAATATCAATAATTGTGAGTGAACCAACATACTCTTTCTTTATTTCACCGTATTTGTCATTTACAAAATTATTTACAAAAATTCCAGAATTATATGAGGAAATCCTAACAATATCTTCTGGGGTAAAACTATGTTCTTTTATAAGCCATGTAGTAAAAAGTGCATAAGTATCTAAGTGTGGCATTCCTGAAATTCCTTTTTCTTTTTCTTCAATTGTGTGTGGAGCATGATCTGTCGCTAGAAAATCAATATGACCATTCTTTAATGCTCCAATTAAAGCTTCACGATTTTCTTTACTTTGTCTAATGGGGGGATTTACTTGGAGGATTTTTTTTAGTTCATCACTAAGCATTGATTCATTAAAATATAAATGATGTGGAGCAACTTCAACCGTTACTTTGGTTCCACGGTTTTTTGCTTCTTTAATTTTATTTATTCCTTCAATTGTTGAAACATGACAAATGTTTCCATATAAATTTAACTTTTCTATTAATTTAATAGCAATATCAATAGCTTTAAGTTCTGCTTCAATTGGACGACGCATTTCGTGTGTTTTATTATTTGTATTTTCATCCATTACTTTTGGGTCCTCACAATGAAAGCTAATAAAACAACCTTTGTAATTTTTAAGTGTACTTTCAAGTTCTTCTTCTGTATTAAAATACATATCACCAATAGACTTTCCCATAAAAACCTTATATGGAACACTTTTTAAAAGTGGTTTTGTATTTTTACCAATTCCAGCGTATAAAATTACAGGTACATCGGATTTTCTGGTTAATAATTCTTTTTCTTGATAACTTTTATCATCAACTGGTGGAATGGGATTATTTGGCATTTCAAGAAACATAACAACACCACCATTTATAGCGGCTTCACCTGCTGTCCTGAAATCTTCTTTATAGTCTTGTTTGTGACTCATGTCTTCACGAGCATGTACATGTAAATCAATAAAACCTGGGAAAATATACTCATCTTTAAGTAAGATATCTGCAACTCCTGTCGGTTCGCTAATGTCAACTATCAAACCACTCTCTTGGTCGATTTCAATTCGGCCACGAAATTGTTTTTTATTTGATATTATGATTCCTTCGATTGATAACATATATATGTTCAAAATTTACAAAATAAAAGCCCCAATTACGGGGTTTTTCTCAAAAATAAAAATAGTGTAAAATTCTTTGCAACTCGATTTTTAATTTTGCGATATTGATACATTGGGAAAGATTATAGCATATTTATTAAGATTTTAAAAAGTTATCCACAGCAAGTTTTACTTCTATAGCATTTTTTGCTGCCATTAGTTTTACTCTCAATTCTTTTGCTCCATCAAAACCATTCACATAAGCCTTAAAATGCTTTTTCATAACAGCAAAGTTTTTATGTTTACCTAAATGTTTTTCAAAAAGTTTTGTGTGTTCAACCAGTATCTTTAATTTTCTAGAAATATGTTGAGCTTTCGAGCCAAGCTCAGAAAATAGTAAAGGGTTCCCAAAAATTGCACGGCCTAGCATCACACCGTCACAACCTGATTCTTTCGCTTTTTGTTTTGCATCTTCTAAATCAACAACATCACCATTAAATATTATTAAAGTATCTTTCCCTGATTTATCACGAAGTTCAACTATTTTTTTGGCATATTCCCAGTGTGCAGGAACTTTTGACATTTCTTTTCGAGTTCGCAAATGTACAGTAAGTGCTGAAATATTTTGTTCTAAAAGAAACGGAATCCATGTATCAATTTCTACTTTACTATACCCAATACGAGTTTTTACAGAAATAGGAAGCTTTGGAGCACCAACTTTTGCAGCTTTAATAATTTCTTCTACTAGTTTAAAATTTCCTATCATTTTTGCTCCTGAGTTTTGTCTTTCAACTGACCTGTCTGGGCAACCCATATTTATATCTACACCATCAAAACCCATCTTTTGACATAGGGCTGAAGCTTTTTTAATATTTTCAGGTTTTGAACCAAATATTTGAGCTACTATTGGATGTTCATTCTTTGAAAATTTAAAATTTATTAATAGCTTTTTCTTTCCGACCGAACAAAGACCATCGGCCGAAGTAAACTCAGTCCAAAAGACATCAGGCTTGCCATATTTTGCAATAATTTGTCTGAATGGATAATCTGTCACATCAGCCATCGGTGCCAAGCAAAAAAATGGTTTTTTTAATTTTCTCCAAAAATTTCTCATTGGAATTTGTAGTAAACTTTATTGCCAAAACGTAAATCAATATATAGGAGTGTTGAGAGTTTTGTTTTTAAATCGGTTTTCAAGGGTTCTATGGAAATTGCAGCTTGGAGATTTTCCGCCAATTTTTCATAATCATCATTAATTTTAAATATTATTTTGGGACTTGTTTCAGGTTCACCTGAAATAGCAAAATTCCCTTCTTCTTTTTTTTCATCAACCCAAAATGAGGTTACTTTTAAATCTAATTTTTCAATAGTATTTTTAAATTCAATTACATCTTTCCATTTATCTTTGAGAAAATATGAGCCAGAAGGATTCTCTTTATTTAGATTGGAATCCCCATAAAATTTAAAATATACATTCCCTGAAAAGTAAGGTGCTTCATCAAAAATATATCCGTTTGAATCTAGGAAATAACACTTATTATCTTTATTTTCAGATGTTGGAATTAATCCTCCACACCACAAATATTTTCCTCCATATTCAGAAACTGTAATTTCAAGTGTTCTGAAATTATTTACATTAATTGATATATTATTTAGTCTTTTAAATTTATAATTCAAACCCGTTATAATTTTTTGTTTGGGATAAATTAAAAAATTTGTTTTTGGAAAAATAAATAAATAGTTGCCAGAAATTATATTTTTTACAACAGTTTCAATATCATTTGTATCTGTAATTTTATTACCTGATATTGTTATATTATCAATATTAAATTTAGAAACTCTAGAAAGAAGTGAAATAATCGAAAATATAAATAAAAATAAAACTACAAAAACTACAAGTCTTGTTCGAGTAGATTTGTGTTTTTTACGCCTAAGTTCTTTAAGTCTTGGTGAATTTAAAACAACTCTTTTTTTCATACTACTTTATAAACTCTTTTCCTCCCATGTATTTTCTTAAAACTTCTGGAATCATAACACTACCATCTTCTTGTTGGTAATTTTCAACAAGAGAAACAAGAATTCTTGGGGTTGGGATGGCGGTAGAATTTAAAGAATGAGCATAATGCATTTTTCCTTCTTCGTCTTTATAGCGGATTCCAAAACGTCGGCATTGAAAATCGTGGAAATATGAAGCAGAACTTATCTCACGATACTTCCCTTCTTTTGGAACCCAAAGTTCAATATCATATTTTTTTACTTGGCCAAGTCCTAAATCTCCCCCACAATTTATAACAGTGTGGTAAGGGATTTTTAATGTTTCAATGAACTCTTCAGTATTTCGATTTATTTCTTCGTGCATTTTTACAGAAGTTTCGTGATTTGCTTCACATAAAACAACTTGCTCTAATTTATAAAATTCTTGAACTCGGATTAGACCCTTAACATCTTTTCCATGAGCTCCAGCTTCACGTCTGAAGCATGGAGAAAATCCTAAATATTTTATTGGAAAACTTTTCTTGTCTAAAATTTCTCCTGAATGCATTCCCATAAGAGGTACTTCTGCAGTTCCTGCCAGTGCATCACCATCTTGAGTAACATAGAAATCCTCAACATCACCAGGCAAGTGAGCAGTGCCGTAAAGATTTTGCTTTCGCACTATTACTGGCGGAATAATTGGAGAAAATCCTTTGTCTCCAAAAAAATCCATTGCGTAATTCCAAATAGCAAAACACAATCTAGCTCCGTCATTTGTTAAATAATATCCTCGGAATCCATGCACCTTTGCTCCACGTTCAAAATCAACCATTTTCAATCTTGTCATTATTTCAATATGGTCTTTTGGATCAAACTTAAATTTTTCTCCCCATACTTTCACTTCTTGATTGTCAGCATCAGTGTTGCCATCTGGAACAGAAATATCTGGAACATTTGGCACTTGTAGCATTAATTTTTGCCATTCTTCACTGAGTACTTTTAATTTTTCTTCTTTTTGTTTTAAATCTTCTTTTACCCCCCTCATTTCTTCGATTAATTGAACCTTGAGAGCTTGATCTTGATTTCTACTAATGTCATTTGAAACTTTATTAACTTCACCCCTGATGTCTTCTACTTCTTTTAAAATTTTTAGACGTTCGTCATCTAATGTGATTAATTTATCAATATCAATTTCAATACGCTTTTTCTTTGCGCCTTCCTGCACCACTTCCTTGTTTTCACGAATAAATTTTATGTCTAACATCCCAGTACTAAAATTTTAAATAATAATCTTTATATCCTTATTTCCCGTAATCAAAAATTTAGTACGGGACAAGTATCTTTTATTATACACAAATTTTGTTATAATTGGAAGTGAAATATAACTTTTAAAAAGCATTGCACAGGCTGGCGAGCCGAGCATAGTAAAAATTCAGCAGAATTTTATGCGCGGTTTTTAAAAGATATATTTAACTTCCAATCTCATGGAAATCAAAAAATTACCTAAAAAAGAATTCCCAAAAGCACTACTCGAAATTCCTGAACCACCAAAAGATCTTTGGATTATTGGCGAGCTTCCAGATCCATCTCTTAACTTAGTTTGTCTTTGCATTGTCGGCTCAAGAAAATATACTTCTTATGGAAAAGAAGCATGTGAGAAAATAATTGAAGGCCTGCGGGGCTATCCGATAGCGATAGTCTCTGGTTTTGCTATGGGTATTGATACGATTGCCCATAAAAAAGCTATGCAAGTAGGTTTAAAAACAATAGTTTTCCCAGGATCAGGACTTTCAGAAGAGGCAATGTATCCAAAAACAAATGTATTACTGATGAGAGAAGTTGTAGAGCGTCATGGGTGCTTACTTTCAGAATTTGAACCAAATTTTAAGGCTGCCTATTGGACTTTCCCAATGAGAAATCGGTTAATGGCAGGAATTTCTCGTGCAGTACTAGTAATAGAAGGTGAAGAAAGATCAGGCACGATGATAACTGCTCGCCTTGCCACAGAATACAATCGCGACGTACTTGCAGTTCCTGGATCTATATTCTCACTAAATTCAAAAGGTACAAATAAATTAATTCGCCTTGGAGCAACACCTGTGACTTGCGCAGATGATGTTTTGGACGCACTAGGTTTTGCAACTAAAAAAGATGAAGACAAACAAGCATCGTTATTTTATGATTTATCGCCGGAAGAAAATTTAATTATTAAAATGTTGCGTGAACCAATGTCGCGAGATGATTTGATTCGTGAATTAAAAATGACAACCAGTGAAGCGAATTCTTTGCTTTCGGTGATGGAAATAAAAGGAATAATAAAAGAAGAACTTGGTGAAATTCGACTAAGTTGAAATAAAAAATACCGGTCATCGCTAGGACAACCGGTATGGTTTTTTCAGGGAAACATGATTGTTATTTATCTTTTACGATATCACCTGGCATTACTTTCTTATGTTCTTTAGGTGATATAGGGTAAAACATAATTGTCATTTTTCCTATTCCATTAATTACATTATATGGATTATTCGGCCCAACCCCGCTCAGCTTATAAACTCCTCTTCGGTTTTTTGTCAATTCAAGAGCTGTTTTCTTTTTATTTATCGTGTCTATTGAAATGAGTACTTTTTCTCTTCCCTCAGGAAATGAAATGACTCTGACCTTGAAGATTCTTGTTTGAAATGCAACTCATATAAGATATAAATATATGAGAAAT
>CAZJQE010000020.1:0-15013 GCA_964548505.1 uncultured Candidatus Saccharibacteria bacterium
TGAAGCACAAAACAATTTACCGAAATGCTTGACTTTTCCTCATAGCGGATCTTCCCATTGGACCAAGAAATAAAATTGGAAGAAACTGCAAAGCTAATACTAAACCGAGAGATGTCCCTGACTTTGTAAGTTCGAGAACAAGCCAAGACTGTCCAATTGTTTGCATCCAATTACCAGACAAGGAAATAGCTTGTCCTATAAAATACAATTTATAATTTCTTATTTTTAGTGAAGAAAATGTCTTTGTGAAAAATTCCATATAAAATACAATTATATATTTTTTTAATAAAAAAGAAACTGTACAAATACGAAATATGATTTTGGCATTGTTTTATTTCCAGAATATGGTATTTAAAATGAAATAATAGTTTTTTGAAATAAAAGTTATTGGTGACTAAAAAGCTTAAGCTTTTGAACTTTTTGGTCACCAATACCTGAAACATATGAAAAATTTCTTAACAATTTTTGGATTATTAATTCTATTTGTATTTCTTGTAAGCTCCTTTTCGGCTTTTTCCTTTTTTTCTTTTTTAGTTGGTATACTTATAGCTTCTATTATTTGCCTGTATTATTGGGGCTTTGAAATATACCTCTTTTTAAAAGAAAAAATTTGCTCTGGATCAATAATAATTTTTTTATTCGAAGGAATAGCTATGATCCTTTGGTACACCTATTACAAATGGATGTGCAAACATTGGGATAAAAAATTAAATACCCCTGAGACTTATGCCAAATATTTTTGAATTACCGAGCTTGAGATGGGAAGCAATAATCCCATACGTATTGATTTCTATTTTGATAGGATCAATAATCCTTGTAGCCCTTTCAATATGGGGCAAGAAACCAAAAGACAACCAAACCCAGTCAGATAACCCCTGACTGGTTTTTTTATTCTTTGGCAATCCATTCTGGATCCTGGCGAACTAAGAGTTCCAATTTTAAGTCTTGGTCTTTCATGATTTGCTCCACTGCACGTTCCATGCGCATTCCCTGAGAACCTTTCACAAATACTAAATCGTCTTTTTTAATAAAATCTTTCAAAAATTCGCCTGCTTGATATGAATTTGCAAAATCAAAAATTCTTTCCGAATCCATTCCTGAATCAAGTGCTCCAGTTTTAATCGATACTGCTCTCTGTCCAACTACAACTAAAACATCTGCATTTTCTTTTGCAATTTTTCCTATATTTTCATGAGCTGTTTTTGTGTATTTTCCAAGTTCAAGCATGTCACCAAGTACTGCAATTCTTCTTCCCATATTTTTTACTTCATGAAGGGTTTTCAAACCCGATTCACATGCATACGGCGAAGAATTATACGTATCGTCAATTATTAAAGATTCATTTATCCCCTTCAATAGTCTCATTCTACCTGGGGGTACGTCATATTTTTTTAAACGATTAATTGCATCAAGAATGTTGAATTTTAACCCAGACGCAAGTGCAAGTGCACCAAGTGATGCATAGATATGATTTTTACCAAATACTCCTTCGACAACCACGGGCATACTTTTACCATCTTCGTCCACTCGATAAATAATCCCCTTTGGATAATTTTTGTCATCATAAAAAATATTATCTTCTAAACCACGAAAATTTGCATCCTCTTTAAATCCATAAGTAATAAATTTATGTTTTGTTTTATTTTTCATATCAAGCACTGCTTCATCGTCTGCATTTAAAACCAAAATGCCTCCTTTCTTGAGAGTTTTTATAAGCAGTGCCTTTTCCTCAATAAGACTTTTACGAGAATTAAAAAATTCAATGTGAGCTGGAGTTTCTCCTATAGCTGTCACTATCACTGCATCTGTTTTCAACCATGAAACAACCCGCTTCATGTCGCCCGGTTTCCCTATACCCACTTCAAGAATAAGCCATTTAGGATATTGGCTAGGTAAGGCTACAAGTTTTATTCCTTTCCAGATATTTTTTACCCAAACAACCGGATCGCTCCATCCATTTGGACATCCGAGAATTGTAAGAGGCAATCCTATTTCACTATTAAAACTCTTATGGCTTTTTCGAACATAAGCAATATCTGAAATAACTGCGTAAACTGCATCTTTAGTAGAAGTCTTGCCGACAGACCCAGTGATAGCTACCACTCTAGGTTTGTACTTTAAAAGCACGAGTTTTGATAAAGCTCGAAGTATATATATAATTATTTTTTTAAAAATATCTTTAATCATCGGTCGGGTGGAACTTCATAATAGTTTAATAAAAATTTTGCTATATCTAAAAATGGAAGAGCCCAAGTATTAGAAGCGTAAGGCACACCTTTAGGATTCACCGCATAAAGAAAAACTATAAACTTTGGATCATATGCTGGAAAAAATCCAACAAATGAATGTGTATGCCTATCTAGATAATACCCTCCGGCATCCAAGTTCGCAACTTGCGCAGTTCCAGTTTTTACGGCAATACTATAACGTTCGATTCCTGGAGAAAGTTTATCGAATGATTTATCCATTACCGTGACCATCATTCTTGTAATTTCTTCCGATGTTGCTTTTGAAATTTTTGTTGGAGTCGTAGCATATGTCATGTCTTTTTTTGTTCCATCGTCATATTTTATATATTTCACAACATGAGGGGTAACCAAATTCCCCGCATTACCAAGTGATGCAAGTGCTCGGGTCATTTCCATTGGAGTCATTGCGATACCTTGACCAAAAGAAGCATTGGCATATTCTAATTCTCTTGGACTATTTAAATTTGATACTAATCCACTTGTTTCATTTGGTAAATCAATTCCAGTTTTTTCTTTTATTTTATAGGAAAGCAAATAATCTCGTAACTTATCTTTACCTAGTTGCCTGTAAACATACACCATTCCAGTATTCAGAGACTGATTTAAAACATCTTGCATGGTAGTTCCGGCCCCTCGTCCTTTTTTGTCGAAATTATATATTGTTTTTTTCTCAACTGTGACACTACCAGTATCATTGTATTTCGTATCAGCAGTTACAACCCCTGCATCGAGTGCTCCGGCCATGACTAAAGGTTTTACCACAGAACCAAATTCAAAAACATTTTCAACTAATGGATCAGAAAAAGTGGAAGCATTAGTAACTCCAGAAAAATCATTTAAATTAAAATCTGGTTTTACGCTCATTGCATAAATCGATCCATCTTGTGGATTCATAATTATACCGCCAATAGAATCGACACTATACCTATCTTTTACCTCAGTTAATTTTTTTTCTAAAAATCCTTGAACTGTTGGTTCAATGGTTGTGATTACGTCTCCATTAGTCTCATCTTCTTTTCCTAATTTTTGATTAATATTGGAAAATACTTCAGCAAAAAAATTAACATATGGGTTATTTACATTTTGCGAAAGAACTGCATTATACTGTCTTTCTAGTCCATAGCGACCCGCAAGTTCATCACCCTTGTACCCTACAAAACCAAGAGTATGTGAAGCAAGATTATCTCCTGGATAAAAACGCCATTTTTCTTTATAAATTGAAACTCCTTCAATTTTTAATAGAGAAATACTGTCAGCTTCAGTTTTTGAAAGATGATTGGCTATTTCTTCGTATGGGTCATCTTTTTTTTCAGTCTGTGTTTTAAATTTATCAAAATCAAGATTAATCAAAACACTCTTTAATTGATTAAATGGTTTTTCAATATCTGTAATATCTTTTGGATTAATTGCTACCTTATAACCCGTGGTTTGAATTCCCGCTGAAACTAATTCACCAGTTTTTGTTTCAAAATATAGACCATTACGTTCAAAAATGTTTGAAGACGGTGTAGCATATTGTCTATCAGCACGCTCTTTATATGAATTACTTTGGATTACCTGCACTAAAAAAAGCTTTGCAATTAAAATAAGTGCAAATAGAATTATGCAAAAAGATAAAATTCTAATCCTTGAAAAAAAACTAAAATTCATTTGATAATAAACTTATGGTACCAAGAGATCTTCGTACGGCAAATTTCTTACCTACAGCTTCTTTAAAACCCATTTCGGATGACATATTTAAATCAATTTTGTTAGATATTGCCAAGTATTTCACTTCTAAATCGCTGACTTCATTTGAAAGTGCTCTTGTGTGCACTCCTAGGCTTTGCCTTGCTACAATATTAAAAGTCATATTGCCTAAAATTAAAACATAGCAAAGAGTAAGTGCTCCTAAGGAATAAAGTAAAATATCAAGTATCCTTTTTTCTAAATTATTGTTATTCACAATGTTTACATTGGGAGCATAACTTTTAATTTTTATTGCAGTTTTTTTCATACTTTTATATTTTTTCTAAAATTCTTAATTTTGCGCTTCTTGCTCTATTATTTATTTTTAATTCTTCACTTCCGGCTACTATTGGTTTTTTATTTATTAACTTTGCTTTTCCTTCTAATTTCTTATCCCGAAAAAAATTCTTTACAATTCTATCTTCTAAACTATGAAAACTTATCACCGACATTCGTCCTTCACTTTTTAAAATCTCATATCCTTTTTTTAACCCCTCACTCAATGCTCCGAGCTCATCGTTGGTCGCAATTCGGAGTGCCTGGAACGTCCTTGTGGCAAAATGCAACTTCCCTTTTCGGTAACTTGCGGGTACTGCTCGCTCAATTATCCCCACCAAGTCAAACGTTGTTTCTATCTTTTTTTTCTTTCTTGCCTCTACAATTTCCCTTGCAATTCTCCCCCTATATTTTTCTTCACCATATCCGTAAATAATTTCTGCCAAACTTTTTTCACTCCACTCATTTACAATTTCCTTTGCAGTAGTATCTTCCGGCTCAGGATTTTCTTTCATGGTCATGAGCAAGGGCTCCAGCTTCATAAAAGAAAATCCTCTTCCGGAATTCTCCAACTGATCACTCGACAAACCTAAATCAAAAATTATTCCATCAACTTTATCTCCCACTTTTCCCAAATTTCTGAAATTTATATTTACAAAATCTACTTTACAATCACAATCTTTAAATTTATCTTTTGCTTTCTCCCATGCACCTATATCTTGGTCAATTGCAACTATTTTTATATCTTTATATCTTTTGCAAATTTCCTTACTGTGTCCTCCACCACCAAAAGTCGCATCTATAACGGTCGCTCCGTCTTTCAGGTTTAAACCTTCAATTGTTTCATTTAAAAGAACTGTCGTGTGGATACTCTTCATAATTTTTGAAAATCTGCGTAAATATAATTTTAAGGGGGTTTCGAGCGCGACGGCGCGAGAATTTCAGGATTTTTTATGCTTCAAAAAATCCGTACCCTTTAAATTATATTTACAAAGATTTTCTCTCGTTTCCCAATTTCTCCGCTAATTGGTCTGCTTCTTTTTCGACCTTTTCGTTGTACTCCTTCCAAACTTTATTGTTCCAAACTTCTAATCTGTCTTTCACTCCGATGATTGCAGCGCTCCCTGTGAGTTTGATTCTCTCTTTTAAGAATTCCGGAATTAAAATTCTGCCAATCGTATCTACCTCAACTTCTGCTGCTCGTCCAAACATGTATCGGTTGAAACTTCTCTTATCAGCTTTTAAAAATGAAAGGTCTGAATCTGCATCAGAAAGTCTTTTGGAAACCTTGGCCCATTCTTTTAATGTAAAAATAAATAAACATTGATCGAGTCCAGGTGTGATAATAATTTTTTTGCCCATCTCCTTGCGGAATTTAACCGGCAAGGAAATTCTATTCTTCTCGTCAATTGTATGTATATATTCTCCTATCAACATATATTTGTGTATGCCTGTCCCGTAGTGAGCTTTGCTCTACTACTGGGATATTCGCCGATTAACATAAAATTATTATTCCTTAATTTCCCACTTTTTCCCACCTGATATACATTATAAACCACTGTATATTAATAGCAAAAGCCTTAGTGTGGATAACTATTTAAAGCTTTTTGGAGTTTTTATGAATTCGTGGTATAGTAAAAATTAAGAAATACAGTTATAAACCTTTATACTAAAATTACAAAAAACCGTTCTATGAAAAAATTAAAGAGAATTTGGGCTCTGGTTGTATTAACCATGATAACCCTTTTGCCGACGATTACGTCAGCACAGAAATGTTCTGAAAAGGAACTTGCAGGAAGGTTCCAGCAACTTAACGATATGCAAACAATGAAAATAAAGGATACCTTAAATGGCTATTCCCTTTACCCGGATTTAAAAGAAAAAATCCTTTATTTTTATCATAATGGCAATCTAATCGGTAAAACCGAATACGAGCCAACAGGTTCAAAAATCCTAAGAAGTGATGCCGGCTTCTTGCTGGTGATTCTCTATGGAAATCCTATAAAATCTTTTCTTTTTATTGGAGAAGGAAGCTATGAAAAATTAATTCCTCAAATTGCTGAAAAAAGTTTTTCGGCTAAGCTTGATAAGAATTTTATAATTTTTGAGTTTTATAAAGATAATAATCACACTATCTTTGATTTAAGGAAAAAAGAATATTGCGACCCTAAACAAGAACCATCACTTTAACTTTTAAAAATATGTCTAAAAATAGAATTTCCCAAGGAAAAATTGTTCAAATCATCCATAAAGAAACAGTTAAAATAATGAAAAATAAAATTGATAATATGGAAGAAATCATTGAACAAGAAATTGATAATCTTGGTGTCGTCAGTTACCATAAAAAACACAGTGTTAACAACCCCGATACTAATAACGTACATATCGAGGAATATGATGTATTAAGAGGCGTTATACAATAAATAAAGAAACACAAATGAATATTAGAAACCCGCCATAATCGACGGGTTATTTTTTTATTCGTTATTTTTAGGTTTCATAAGTGGAAAAAGTTGAGTCTCACGAATTGGCTTGTCGGCAAGAAATGCAAAGAGCATCTCGCCAAATCCAAAACCACAGGTCGGTGGCATACCATGTTCTAGCATCTCCACGAAATCCATATCCGGCATCATAGCTTCTTTGTCCCCCGCTTTAATTAATTCTTGCTGTTTTATGAATCTTTCCGCTTGGTCAAGAGGATCATTTAATTCCGAAAAACCATTGCCAACTTCAGAACCAGCAATAATTATTTGAAATCTTTCAGTAAGATCGTTATTCTCTGGTATTGATTTAGATAATGGAGAGACAAGTTTTGGATGTCCAATTAAAAATACTGGGCCCGAAATCTTTCTTCGGCAATATTTCCAAAGAGTATCTACTAGTCGCTCCATAGTATCCCCATCGTAAACTACTTTCAAATCTTGTAATTTATTTTTTATTTCATCGAGGGTTGTATCAAGCACATCTATCCCTGTTTCTTTTTTTATTGTGTCACGATAATCAACACATTCCCATTTTCCTCCAAGATCAAATTTATGCCCCCTCGTTTCAAATTCTGTTTTCCCAAATACATCAACTGCAATTTTTTTATAAAGTTCTTCTACAAGAGCCATGCCATCTTTATAATTTGCATATGCCCAGTAAAATTCTAAATTGGTAAATTCTTGTAAATGATTTGCATCAGTGCCTTCATTTCTGTACGCTCTGCCAATTTCAAAAGTTTTCGGGAAACCTGCTGCCATAAGACGTTTTTGCCAAAGTTCTCCAATACAAATTCGCAAATAAAGTGGCAATTTAAAATCTTCATTGTATGTTTTAAAAGGTGTTGCATCTGCTCCGCTCGAAGTGACTTCAAGGCTTGGGGTTTCAATTTCCAAGAAGCCATGGTCTTTCATAAAGTTTCGAGCAGTGTCCCAAAACTTTGTTTTCTTGATCATTAAATCCTTAATTTCAGGATCCATTAAAATATCCAAATACCTTTTTCTAAATCTTTCTTCTATGTCTTGTAATCCATGCCATTTTTCAGGAAGTGGTCTTAGGGATTTTGATAATATTCTCCAATCTTTTGTCTCCACTGTTTTCTCTCCCCTTTTTGTAGCAAAAAAAGTACCCTGTACCTCTACGAAGTCACCAATATCAATAACCTCATTAAAAGAATCAAACTTCTCGTCACCTAAAATATCTTTTTTAAGTAATGCCTGAAAGGTTGCTGTACCGTCATTTAAAGTTAAGAAAATAATAGCTCCTTGTCCACGAATGGACATTATGCGTCCGGCAATCCATTTTATTTCATTGTTCTTTTCAAGACTCTCAAATGTTTCAATAGCTTCACTTAGAGACAATTCTCTCTTTGAATCTGCTGGGTATGGATTAATACCTCGCTCTTTTAAAAGTTCAAGTTTCTTGATTCGAGCATCTCTTATTTCATCGATTGATGACATATTATTTTATCCCTGCCTACCGGCAGGCAGGCGCCAAAGCCTATCCTAAGATACGTCTATTATTTTATAATTAACTTCTCCATTACTAGGAGTTTTAAAAGAAATAGTTTCTCCTTTTTTCTTTCCAAAAAGTGCTTCACCAAATGGTGAATGGTTGGAAATTTTACTTAATGCCATGTCTGCTTCTTCAGAGCCTACAATCTGATATGTTTTCTTTTCATCGGTTCCTTCTTTTTGTACAACAACTTTAGAACCTATCTCAATAGTATCACCTCCACCGCCTTTTACAACTTCTGACGATTCTAAAATGTGTTCAATTCTTTTTATTCGTTCTTCGAGTTTTCCTTGATCTTCTCGAGTTTGATGATATTCAGCATTTTCTGAAAGATCTCCAAGTGATTTTGCATACTCTAAAGCGGCCAAAATTTCTTTTCGTTTTGGACCTTTTAGTTCTTCCAACTCTTTTAGAAGTGCATTCTTCTTTTCTTCGGTTATATAGTTTCCTGCCCTATCCATGTATTTTTGATTAAATAAATAAAAGAATTCCACGACTCCTTTTAAGGTTTAGAATTCTTGGAATAAATATTAGCTTTTTTGGATCAAAAAGTCAAAGAAATCAGACTCATATTTGCAATTATTTTATATTGTGATAATCTATATTCATGGCAAAAACAGTAATTGAAGTTAAAAAGAATCCAAATGAAAACAACGCAAGTATTTTGCGTCGCTTTTCTCGCAGGATTCAAGAATCAAACATAATACAAAAAGTTAAGGGCAACCGTTACAACGAGAGAAAAGAATCAAAACTTAAGATGAAAAAGAGTGCTTTAAAAAGAATGGGAAGAAGAAAGGAGATAGAGAAACTCCGAAAATTAGGAAAAGTAAAATAAAATTAACCAAGTATGGCCAAGGATGATAAAATTTCTATAGCCAATCTTACAAAAGGCAAGCTCCCTAGCTTGCCTTTTCTGCTCATAAAAAATGAAATTTTGGGTGAAAATTATTTATTGTCTATCGCATATATTAGCAAAAAAAAATCAAAAGAATTAAATAAAACTTATCGAAATAAAAATGAACCGACAAATATTTTATCTTTTCCATTATCAAAAGTAGATGGTGAAATATTGCTCTGTCCTGATGTAGTCAAAACTCAAACGAAAAAATTTGATCGAAATTTTCGCGAATTACTAGGATATTTAGTTATCCACGGAATGTTGCATTTGAAAGGAATGGAACATAGTAGTACAATGGAGAGAAGCGAAAAAAAATATGATCAGAAATATTTCAGTCGGAATTGATATCGGCACTTCGACCACGCGTATTGTAGTTGGAGAATTTTTAAAAGGAGAAAAAAATCCTAAAGTTATTGGTGTTGGTGAATCAGAAACAAAAGGTGTCAGACATGGATATATCGTCAATGAAGATGAAACAGTAGCATCACTCAAGACTGCACTTGAAATGGCAGAAAAAACTTCTGGTATAAAAATCAGGAGAGCATTTATTTCAATCTCAAGCTCTACTCTTCGTTCTGAAATTAGTAATGGAAATGTCGTAGTATCAAAAGCAGATGGTGAAGTCACCAACCTTGACATTGAAAAAGTATTAGACGATTGTGAAAAAAATTTAAATTTAGGAAATAAAAAAATCGTTCATTCTTTTCCTTTGTCTTTCAAGCTAGATGGCAAAGAAGTATTAGGTAGACCCACAGGAATGCATGGTACAAAACTTGAAGGAAAAACCCTATTTATTACTTCATCTCTTCAACACTGGGAAGACTTAATTGAAGTAATATCTTTAGCTGGAGTTGAGCCTATTGAAGTGATTGCATCCCCTATCGCCGGAAGCTATATTGCACTATCTCCAAAACAGAAAATAGTTGGCTCGGCACTCGTTGATATCGGTTCTGAAACCGTATCGCTCGGGGTATATGAAAATGGAACAATCATCTCACTTCAAACATTTTCAATTGGTTCGGCAGATATTACAAACGATATAGCCCTAGGACTCAAAATTCCAATTGAAAAAGCAGAAGCTTTAAAAATAGAAAATTCATCTACTGATGTATCAAAGAAGAAATTGCTAGAAATCATTGATGCACGACTTTCAGATATTTTTGAACTAATTGAAAACCACTTAAAGAAAATAAAAAGGAATGAACTTCTTCCTGCAGGTATTGTTTTTATCGGTGGAGGAGCAAACACCGTCGGACTTGAAGAATTGTCTCGATCGTCCCTGAAACTTCCATCAAAAATAGGCACAACAGAAATGTTTGGCAATGCTAAAACAAAACTCCGTGACCAATCATGGTTTGTAGCATTGGGGCTTCTAGTCTCTCGAGAAAATAGTGAAAGCTATTCTGAAGGTTCATTTTCAAACATGGGCAAAGACGTAAAAAACACAATAAAATCCTGGGTAAAACAACTGATGCCATAAAAAAGACCAGTTGTTTAAACTGGTCCCAACATGCGATTAAACGCGTCTTATTTAAATCTTTTCTACCCCTGAAATTTCTTCTATAAGAGAATTAATCTGGTTTATCCTTTCTTCTCCAGTAAGAATCAGTTCTTTTCTTTTTTTGTAAGCTTCATCATTTGGGGTAAGTATGGTCATAGTAGTACCATCTTTCTCTGTTGTTGTTTCTATCCAAGGCGAACCAGCCAATATAATTTTTTTGACTTCAATCTTACCTATTTCAAAATTAAAATTAATTAAAATTATATTTCTCTCTCCTTCAGATTTAGTAAAAGAATACTGAAAAGCTGAATAAGATTCAGACATCCAGTTTTCCATGCGAGAACCATTCTGACTGAATTTAAGCACAGTAAGCCAGGCTTTCATTTCATTTGGATCAGAGATAAATTGGCTTTCTTCAATGTTCAATAGAATGATGTTTTTTAATATTTTCAAGAGGCTCATATCTCTTCTGTTGGGATTAGTTCCAACTCTCAGAGATTGATGACCACCAAACCCTTTGGTGTGAAAATTCCCTAACGGGGACCAGCATTCATCCCACTGGCAAACATCCATCACGCAACCCTCCACGCTTTCTTTAATAAAAGAAAATCTGCCATTTAGGTCTAAACCTATGATTACTTGAAGAATAGAATTACCGTCATTGCTCCGAAGATGAAAAAAAACTCCATCTTGTCCAACAACCACCCTGCATACTCTTGAACCAAAGTCTCCAACATTATCTTCGGCATCCTTTTCGGATTCATAAAAAATTTCCGTCTCGGGCTCTTCATAAGTGCCCTCTTTTGCATCCATTTTATAAACCCAGTGGGTTTTGTTGAAGAACGCCAGCGATACTGTATTGACATTTTTTATCAACTGAAAATTTCCAATTGATTTTCCAGTCTTTAACGCAGTAATAAATTTCTGCATCTGCTCCTGGGTTAAGGAAGGAACGACCTGGGGAAAACTCACATTGCTCATCAATATAGAGAGCGTGAGTACAATAAATAATACTAATGATTTTTTCATTGTGATTGAATTTAGTTTAACAATAGATTTCTTGTCCAAATTTTCCTCCACATAGAAAAACCAGGAAAAGAAATCTATTTATCTTAAATAAAAATCACAAAAAAATCCTATTTTCAAAGAATTATTTTCTTAATATATTTTATCACATATTTTTAAAAAGACAAGTTTTTATGCAACGAATTTATGAACTAAGCAAATTTGCTTTTTTTTGTTTTTGTACTAATATAAGCCATATAAGAAATTTAACTTTATTAATAGCTTAATCCCCCGCCAGAGGCGGAGAAAAACCGAATAAAATCGGGATAAAACATTATGCCAAAAGTAAACCCAATAATAGAATCCTTTGCCCGCATTAAAGTAATCGGGGTTGGAGGTTCAGGAAAAAATGCCTTAAATCACATGATTGTTTCAAAGGTCAAAGGTGTTGATTTTATTTGTATGAATACTGACACACAAGACCTGCATCACTCACAAGCAGAGAAAAAAATTCACATCGGGAAAAATCTTACCAAAGGTCTTGGAGCTGGAATGGATCCAGAAATTGGAAGAAAAGCTGCTGAAGAAACAAAATCTGAAATCCAAGATGTTATCAAAGGTTCTGATATGATTTTTATTGCATGCGGAATGGGCGGAGGTACAGGCACAGGGGCTGCTCCTATTATTGCAAGAGCTGCAAAAGAACAAGGAATCCTTACTGTGGGAGTTGTCACAAAACCATTTTTCTTTGAAGGAAATCACCGAATGAAAATTGCTGAGAAAGGAATCGAAGAACTTGCAAAAGAAGTAGATGCAATTATTGTTATTCCAAATGATAAATTACTTCAGTTGGCTGATAAAAATACAAATTTCAAAGATGCTTTTGCTACTTGTGACGACGTACTTCGTCAAGCAGTAGAGGGTATTTCTGACCTTATCACAACGCCTGGAATTATAAATGTGGACTTTGCAGACATCAGAGCTGTGATGTCTGATGCAGGAAGTGCCCTTATGGGTATTGGTTCTGCTTCTGGTGAAAAGCGTGCTGAAAAAGCAGCTCTTACTGCCATTAATTCCCCACTGCTTGAAGTATCCATCAATGGAGCAAAAGGAGTATTGTTTGCAATTTCTGGTGGTGATGACATTACGATTCATGAAATTCAAGAAGCAGCAAAAATAATTACTGAATCAATCGACAAAGATGCAAAAGTAATATTTGGAACAATTTTTGATGAAAAATTGAAAAAGGGAGAATTAAAAGTTACCGTTATCGCCACTTCCTTCCCTACCGATGCCCCTCGTAAAAGTCTTTTTAGTGGTTCAATTGGAGGAAATCAAACATTGATAAAAGATGAAAAACCAGAAATTATTAAAAAAGAAATTCATAATAGTTTACTAAACCAAAACACCAATAACAATATTGACCTTATAAAAAAAATTGAAAAAAAACCAGAAATTGTTGAAGAAATAATAATCGACGATGCTGATGACTGGTCTGCGGTGCCTGCATTCCTAAGACGCAATAAGAAGTAAACTTCTTGCTTCGACATCGACTCGGACATTATGAACAAGATTGTTCATATACTCCTCACTCGTCGAAGTAAAAAATAAAAGAAAGAGAAACCAAAATAGAATTTTGAAGGGGTTTTGCGAGCGACGGCGAGCAAACTTCAGAATTTTTTAAGCTTCAAAAAATTCGTACCGGAAAAATACTATTTTGGTTTTGGATTATTCTTTGATATACTTGTCTCTATGATATACGATTTAATAATTATTGGTGGAGGTCCTGCAGGGTCTGCGGCGGCGGTATATGCTGCGCGCAAACGCTTAAATACTCTTTTTATAACTTCTGAATGGGGTGGGCAATCTGTCGTGTCTGAAAAAATTTTCAACTGGATTGGTTCTGCATCTATTGGAGGCCAAGAACTTGCGGATAATCTTAAAAATCATGTTATTACAAATACCGGAGATAAGCTTTCAGTAAAGGAAGGAGAAAAAGTTGTATCAATAATAAAGAGTAACGATTCTTTTAAATTAAAAACTGAAATGGGAGGAGAATTTGAAACAAAAACAATTCTTATCACCACAGGTAGTAATCGTAGAAAATTGGAGGCAAAAAATGCGGACGTACTAGAACACAAAGGACTCACCTATTGTGCCACTTGTGATGGCCCACTTTTCGAAGGTGCCGATGTGGCTGTAATTGGTGGAGGTAATGCTGGATTTGAATCAGCATCACAACTTCTTGCATATTGCAATTCCGTGACACTCATAAACCGAAGTGATAAATTTCGGGCAGATGAAATCACTGTGGAAAAAGTTTCTCAAAATCCAAAATTTAAAGTTATAAAAAATGTTGATATTTTAGAAGTTAGAGGAGACAAGTTTGTAGAAGGATTAGTGATAAAAGACCTAAAAACCAACGAAGAAAAAGAATTAAAGGTAACTGGTATTTTTGTAGAAATTGGACAAATCCCAAATACAAACTTCGTAAAAGACCTTGTGTCTCTTGATCAAATTGGCAAAATCAAAATTGATCCTTGGACTGGAAAAACTGAAACCCCTGGCATTTGGGCAGCTGGAGATTGTACTAACATCCTCTATCATCAAAACAACATCGCTGCTGGTGATGCAGTAAAAGCCCTGGAAGATATTTACGTTACGCTAAATACAAAATAAATTATTTTTTATTCAGTTCTTTCTTTTGGCTCTAATATTTTTGCCTTTTCTAAAAGCTTTTCATAAAATTTTAAAACTGAATCTTCTCCTGGAAAATCAAACTTGCTGCACTTTTCGGGTACTTTTAAGCCTGCCGTTCGGTAATATAGTTCGTAATTTTCATAATCTGGATGTTTTTTCTTTATTGAATCTAAAAAAATTTTTTGTTCTATTCTATAATCTTCATTACGATTTAACTGATGAAAAAGTATCAAGACGTCTCCTCTTATGTCATAAAAATCAACTAATTCCTTTTTATTTTTCTGAAGATTTTCAAATCCAAAACTTTCATTTTCATTCATAAGTTTATTGTATAATTAATTTATAAATATTAAAAACACACTATGCGGAGATGGGAGGATTCGAACCCCCGATACCTTTTGGGTATGCCGGTTTTCGAAACCGGTGCATTCAACCACTCTGCCACATCTCCGTACAATATAAATCTATCATCTTTTGCCATTTTTTCAAAAAAATGTTAAATTAATACTGCATTAGTTTTTGGCCCTATCGTCTAACCAAGTTAGAATATAGCGGACATCGGCTTTTTAAAAAGCCAAGAAGTTTGAAATGGTTTAGTTTTTATACAAAGTATATATTGGCCATATCGTCTAACGGTTAGGACATCGGCTTTTCAAGCCG
>CAZJQE010000021.1:0-14143 GCA_964548505.1 uncultured Candidatus Saccharibacteria bacterium
GTATATATATATACACTTGATGGTAATTTAGTTTTTGTATCAACAGATTCTTTTAGACTTGCTGAAAAGAAAATAAAAACAAAAAATACAGAAGAAATAGAAGGGATACTTATTCCATATAAAAACATACCAGAAATACTTAGGATTTTTGGAGATTTTAATGGAGACATAAAGGTTTGTTTTAATAAAAACCAAATATCTATTTCTGCAAACGGGGTTTATCTAACTTCACGTGTTATTGATGGTACTTTCCCAGACTATAGACAAATAATTTCAAAAGAATTTAAAACAGATGTAGTTGTTTTGAAAGAAGATTTATTGAATGCATTAAAACTATCTAATGTTTTTTCTGATAAATTTAATCAGGTAAATCTTCTAATAAATCCAAGTAAAAAAAATTTTGAATTATATTCTTCTAATAATGATGTTGGGGAAAATAAAACACAACTAGATGCAACTCTTTCTGGGGAAGAAATAGAATTGGGTTTTAATTATAAATATTTTATAGATTGTTTTCAGTCAATAAATTCAGATAGTATTTCTATAAAAATGAACGGTCCCCAAAAACCAATAATTATTTCTGGGGTTTCTGATAATTCCTTTCTTTATTTAATAATGCCAATGAATAGATAATTTATCCCGTACTAAATTTTTAGTTAAAACAAATGACTATTATAAACAAAAATTTAAAATTTTAGTACTGGGATGATAGAAATAAAAGATTTACTTTTAAAATTTGGGAGTTTATTAAATAACGAGGAGGTAAAAAAAGAAACTATTAGAAAAGTGGTCTCAGAAATAATTAATTTCCCAATAAAAAAAGAAGATATAAAAATAAAAATGGTACTGTTTTTTTAAACATAAAACCAATTTATAAAAATGAAATTTTTCTTAAAAAAGATCAAATTTTTTTAAAATTAAAAGAAACATTAGGAGAAAAATATCCTAAAAAAATTATTTAATTTATTTTACTCTAAAAGTAGAAATTGTTTCAGAGTTATTATAAGCAGTATCGTAAGAAATTAATTTTAATTCATTTAAATCTTTCAGATTGGTTAATTCAGAAGGGGTAAAAGAGAAACCAAAAGGCATTTTTGAGGTACCCAAATATGTTTCATTAATAAAAATATCTACTTTTTGAAGTGGAAAGTTACCAAAGCTTCCAATTTTTATTTGTATTTTTTGATTAGCATTATACACAGTTGTTTCATCTGGTTCAGTGATTGATACACCAGGTTTTGATACTCCTGTGTGTACATCATCATAAGAATTTGGTTTTTCTGCCCATGTAGTTATTTCATATTTGTAACTATTTTGTACCCACCAATTTTGTATTGGTATTTCCCAGTGTTCAAATTGTGAATCATTACTTGGGTTGGATGGAGAAGGGCCTAAAATATTTTTTTTATCTACCCAGTATAAAATTGAATGAACATTTGTGATTACCTTTTCTTCCATTGTTTCTTTTGGTGTAAATGTGGTTGCAAGTTTACCTGAAATTTTATCAATAAAAAAGTTTTCATTACCTTGCCAAAACCCTCGCAAGGATGGTTTGATTTTTTGTGGGTCAACACTTAAGTCTGGTTTTTCAAATTTATCATTAGGAAGTGTTGTTAAAGCCTCAGTAATAAAATTATGCCAAATTGGGCCGGCGACCGCAGAACCACCCTTTTTCATTGGCTTGTTGTCGTTATTCCCAGCCCAAACACCAACAACGATAGATGGGGTATACCCTATTGTCCATGCGTCCTTATTATTGTTTGTAGTACCAGTTTTAACCGCAATATCTTTCCCTGAAATTACTAATGGTGAATTTGTACCAAAAGTAGGGGTACGTGCTACGTTGTCAGATAAAATATCAGAAATAGTTAAGGCAACATTTTTTGTTAAAACGTCTTTAGTTTTTGGTATGTATTCTTCTAAAATTTTTCCATTTTGGTCTTCAACTTTTAAAATTCCAGTATCTGGATTTTTTGTACCATTATTAGCAAAAACACCATAAGCAGAAGTTATATCCAAAAGAGAAACTTCCCCACCTCCAATAACAAGAGTAAGCCCATATCTACTAATGTCAGACAAAGAACTAATTCCCATATCCTCGGATGTTTTCAATGAATCAGAAAGTCCTGCTAGATAAAAAAGTTTTACCGCTACAATGTTTATTGATTGTGCTAGTGCGTTTCTTAGTGTCATTGGACCACGGAACTTTCCGTCATAGTCGTCTGGCATATAACAATCTTTTTGATTGTGTCCAGGTAGTGCCTTACCATAAGCGTTACAGGTTGTTTGAAATTCAGTTGGTAGGTCAAAGAGCACTGTGTCGGGGGTAAACCCCTTAGTGAAGGCTGTAGCGTAAATAAAAGGCTTAAAAGATGACCCTGGTTGTCGTAAGGCAGTTGCTACATTAAAGTTTCCCTCTAAATTTTTATCAAAGTAATCTCTTGAACCAATCATAGTTAAGATTTGTCCTGTTTTTGGGTCTATTGCAACAAGGGCAGCATTAGAGCCATTCCAATCTTTTTCATTTTGTAATGCCCCGTCTTTAACAAATTGTTCCCCTTTTTGTTGTAGGTTGTAATCGAGAGTTGTGGTGACTTTTAATCCACCATTTTCGACTACATCTATTCCATATTTTTGTTCTAAATAATCTTTAATAAAAAATACAAAATGTGGTGCTTTTATTCCACCAGTTGATTGGGGGAGAAAAGTAATAACTTCATTTTTTGCGCTACTGTATTCAGCTTGAGTAATGATTTTTGTTTCCAGCATTCTAGAAAGAACAAGATTTTTTCTGTCTTCCAGTTTGGTTTTATTTTTTCCATAAGGAGATAGTGTTGTAGGAGACTGGGGGATTGCTGCTAAGTATGCTGCTTCAGCAAGTGTTAAGTCTTGCGCGTTTTTACCAAAATAGCTTTTAGCTGCTTCCTCTACCCCATAGATAGTTCCTCCATAAGGAGCCTCGTTCAAATATAATTCAAGAATTTTTTCTTTTGGCATAGAACGATCTATTTTAATTGCCAAAACCCATTCTTTTAATTTTCTAATAATTGTTTTATTTGAATTAAGAAGAGTCATCTTTACCAACTGTTGGGTAATAGTAGAACCACCTTGTGTTTTTCCATTTCCAGTAAAGTTTGAAAGTGTTGCTCGAATAATAGAAGTAATTTTTATTCCACTATGGTTATAAAAACTTGAGTCTTCTATCGCAACAGTAGCATTTTTAATATTTAAACCCATTTCATCAAATGGTATACTGGTTCTTTTTACATCTTGATGTATGTCATAAAGTACAACCTGTCCTGTGCGGTCATATATTTTAGTAGAATTTATTATTTTTCTATCTCCAAAAGAATGAAAATCTGGAATTTTGACCGAAGAAATGAAAATTATTCCAATACTAAATATAAAAATTAAAGTTCCTGCTCCAAATAGTATTAAATTTTTTACAAATTTTCTATTTTTTAGTTTTCTTTTCATGTTTCTAAAGTATATCAAATTTTTGGCAAAATTTCTCAAATTTACATCTAAATGTTATAATACAAAACATGGCTGTAATTACAGATGAAAAAAAAATAGAAGAGCTCTTAACCCGCGGGGTAGAAGATATCTTTATAAAAGAAGATTTGGAAAAGAGACTTCTGTCTGGAAAGAAACTAAGAATAAAGCTTGGAATAGACCCAACGAGTCCTTTTATACACCTTGGCCGTGCTGTAACGCTTCTAAAATTAAAAGCCTTTCAAGACTTAGGGCACCACATAGTGTTGATTATTGGTGATTACACAGCAAAAATAGGAGATCCATCCGATAAGTTGGAAAAAAGACCAATGTTGACAAACCAACAAATAAAAAGCAATTTAAAAAAATATTTAGAGCAAGTTTCACTTATTTTAGATATGAAAAAGGTTGAAGTTAGGCATAATTCTGAATGGTTAAAGAAAATGAATATTTTTGAAATTGGTGAATTGTTGGAATGTTTTACTGTTCAACAAATGACCAAAAGAAGAAATTTTAAAGAAAGACTAGATGCGGGGAATGATGTGTTTATGGTTGAATTTATGTATCCTGCGTTACAGGGATATGATAGCGTTGTGGTTAATGCCGATGTTGAAATAGGAGGGTTTGATCAACTTTTTAACTTGAAGGCTGGTAGAACCGTACAAAAAAGATATGGAAAAACGGAACAAGATATTATGGTTCTATCTATGCTTGAAGGAACTGATGGAAGAAAAATGTCCTCTTCTTGGGGAAATATAATTTCAGTTATTGATACGGCAGGAGAGATGTTTGGTAAAGTAATGTCATTAAGAGATGAACTCATTACAAAATATTTTTTACTTACCACTAATCTTAATATAGAAGAAATAACAAAAATAGAGAATTCTATAAAAAAAGGAGAAAACCCCATGGAATTTAAAAAAATTCTAGCAAAAGAAATTGTATCTTTTTACCACGGAGAAAAAAAGGCAAAAGAAGCTGAAGAAAATTTTATAAAAACTTTTCAAAAAAAAGAAATTCCAGATGAAATGGAAGAAGTAAAAACAGGGGCAGGTGAATCATTGGCTGGTATTCTAGTAAAAAATAAGATTTTATCTTCAAAGGGTGAATGGCGAAGACTTGTAGAAGGAAAGGCGGTACATGATTTAATTGAGAAACAAATAATAGAAGACCCAAATATAAAAATATCAAAAGATATTATATTAAAAATTGGTAAAAAAAGATTTGTAAAAATTATAATAAAATAAAAAATCCTCTCCGACCTAGGTCGAAGAGGATTTTTTAGACAGTTTCTGGTTCTTCTTCTTCATCAAACCTAAAGCCATCAGTAGGTTCATCAAGGAGATCATCTTCAAGTGGATCATCTAAATCTAAGCCCTCATCATTTGGGTTAAATTCAGAATCACTCACTGTTTCTTCTTCGTCGTAACTCATTAAAATTATTTTTATTTTTTTAAAACGACCTATGAATTTTATCCGCCTCAGGCGGAAAGCTAATAATAATTATTTCTTATATTAGTACCAAATAGGGTGATGTTATGCAATAGAAAAAATACTAAACTGTGGATAACCCACACACTTACTTTTTTGATGCTCTTTGAGCGTTTTAAAAAATCTCGAAAAAGTAAGTGTGTGGGTTAACTTATTTTAAATGAGCGGAGGCAGTTATGGCTATAGCAATAGCATCTAGTTCATCATCTGAATGTTTAGTGTTATCTATGTCTACCAACAGTTTAACCATTCTCATAATTTGTTCTTTGCTTGCTTTCCCGTAGCCAGTTGTGGCGATTTTAATTTGTGGAGGAGAAGCCTCAAAGACTTTCATTCCTATTCTTTTACATTCGTAAATTACTACTCCACGAACTTCTGCCACGTGCATTACAGTTTTTTGATTAGTGGTAAAAAATAAAGTTTCAATAGAAAGAACATCTGGTTTGTATTTTTTTATTACTCTTTTTACTTCTTCTCCAATCAAGCAAATTCTTTCCGAAAATTCTAAACTGGCAGAAGTTTTAAAGCACTCAGAAAATAATATTTTTTCTTTCTTTTCACCTTTATTCTTTTCTAGTATCGCTACCCCAAGTCTTTCAAACCCCGGATCAATTCCCAAAATTTTCATAATAGTAATTATATACCAAAAGATTTCCTATGTTATACTTTATTTATGAACCATAAAAAGATTGTAAAAATAATTACTTTTCTAGTGGTGTTATATATAACAGTAATTTTTATAATTCCTCGTGTAATTATATTTCCTTATCTTTGGAAAATGCCAAAATCAGAGTACCCAACACTATATTTATCTCCAACTGAAGTAGCCTTGAATCAAAATAAAACCCTAGAATACCCAGTTAAAGAATTCAAAGAGCTAAAATTTATTATTCCATACAAAGGAAATTTATCTGAAAAATTATCAAAAGAAGGCATTAGTAAAACATTTAATTTTGATGGGTCAAAAAAGATGGTAGTTTTAGAGGGGCTTAACCCGATTTCAAGTTTTTATGCGAATGGAGGATATGAAAGACTTTTCTTTCTTACTACACAAAAAATTGACTCAAATATCGCTCTTTATAGAGCATTAGCTTCAGCTCGGGTTGACCAAATAAATATATTTGATAACAACAAAGTTCTTACAACAAAATTTGTAAATGTGACACTAAAGTCCACAATTTTCTTTGGGAAAGATAGTAAAAGTTTATACCATTTCATAACTCCAAACATAGAAGCATTTCAACCTGAGATGATAAGTGTAAAAAACATTCCAGTTAATGTGGTGGACAAGAAAACAGACAAAGATTATTTGTTTCTTTTTTCAAAAAATATCTCTCAAAAAGAAATAAATTTGGTATTGTCTTCAGTTAAATCAAAATAAACAAACTATTCTGCATTAGTGTAAATATCTTGAATGTCGTCTAACTCTTCAAGTTCTTCTACAAGTTTGTCTAGTAGTTCAAGGTCACTGTCTGAAAGGGGAACAAACATGTTTGGTTTCCAGACAAGACCTTCTTCTGTTTTTTCTTTGGTAAATGACCAAGCGACGGAATGAATCCCCCCAAGTTCAAAACCATTTTTTGTTAATATGTGTTTGATGTCTTGCACAGTTCTGTTTTTACTGTCTGTGAGTGTTTCAATCATTATACCTACTCCGCCTGGGCCATAGGTTTCATAAAGTACCGCATCCATATGTGCTCCCGGCTCAGATGCTTTTTTGATAGCTCGTTCAATGTTGTCAGCCGGCATATTTACTTTTTTGGCTTTTTCGATTGCTGAACGCAAACCAGGCGACTCTTTTCCACCCGAGAGTTTTGCTTCAACGGCAATATAACGAACAATTTTTGAAAAGATTTTACTCTTCTTTGAGTCAGTGATTGCCTTCTTGTGTTTTATTTGTGCCCATTTATTATGTCCTGACATATTATTTAAAATTTTTTACATATAAATAACTTAGTTTTCTTAAGATATATGGAGTATATCTTTCTAAATATACCACTATTTTACCATGTGTAGTAAGTACGACTTCCAACTCTCTATTTTTTATTGCTTGAATAATAAGAATTGCAGCTTTTTTTGCACTAATTTTAAGCCAACTATATTTTCTTTTTTCTTCCTCACTATCTTTAATATCAAATTCAGTTTCAACAAAACCAGGCATTATATGTGTTACGGATATTTCATAAGGCAATAATTCAAGATAAAGGGATTCTATTAATCCATGAATAGCAAATTTACTCATGATGTAAGCTGATGATCCAGTAAAAAAGGAAACAATACCATTTACACTTCCAATAATAGCAAGATTTCCTTTTGTTTTTTTTAATTCTGGTAAGGTCGCATAAATTGTTCTTAATACACCAAAAACGTTTGTTTCAAATTGTTTTTTATAATCTTCAACTTTAAGATCTTCTAACTTGCCTCCTACTCCAAATCCAGCATTTGCAATTACGATATTAATTTTTTTAAATGTTTTTATTCCTTCTTGAACCACTTTTTCTAAATCACCATCTTTTGTTACATCACATTTTATGGCAATACATTTGTTATATTTTAAAGAAAGAATTTTTGCGTCTGAATTTATTAGTTCAAATCTTCTTGCCGTCAAAATTACATTTGCTCCATTTTTTGCATATTCATGGGCAAGTTCCTTACCTATCCCAGAAGATGCTCCAGTAATAAAGACAACTTTGTTTTTAAATGATTCTCTTATTGACATATTAAATAACTCCTAAAATATTAGAACAGATTAATACGACCGCTATTGCAACCAAAGAGCCTACCAGTGTTTGTAGAATTGTGTGTCTGTGTAAGCGTACTCTTGCCCAAGCGATAACTGGAATAAATAAAAGAAAAAATAAACTATAAGAACTTACAAATATTGTTGCAACTATAACCATACCAGTAAAACTTCCTGAGTGCATACTTATTTTCCAATAATTTGTTATTAAATAAAAAACTAAATTAGTCATTGTTAAAATAACTGCTAAACAAAAAAGTGGATATGGGGCACTAATAAATTTAAATATGAAAATTAAAAGAAGGGCACTTCCTGTACTCGTAAGTAATGTTCCACCACGCTGTTTACGTTCTATAAGATTGAAATCATTAATATTCCCACTTTTCACACTTATGTATATAAAAATCATTGGCAGAAGCCCAGCAAAAAATATATAAGTTGCCCCCAAAAAGAGGAATTCTTTTAATGAACTTGAATATACTCCTATAATAAATAACCCAAAAAAGGGGATTGTAATATATAAACTCGTAATTATTGAGATATATTTTGCCAGTTTGTCTTTCATAATATTGAAAAAAATAAATTAAAAATTACAGTAACTTTTGTTGTACCTTCTCAAATTCAAATAATTCTGAGTTTCTTATTAAAATGGTTCGGTTTGTGGTATAAGAAAGCCCCTTATTTAGGTGTGCTTCTAACCCTAAGTAAATACAACTTACTTTTCTATCTCGCACTTCTTTAACAGCTGGCTGTAAATCTGAATCTGAGCTCGCAAGTATTATTTCTTTTACTTTTTTATCACAAGATAAACTTACCATATCAACTGCGATTTTGACATCCACACCCTTTTCTTTGAAAACCAAAACGGTCTTTCCGTTTTGCCCTTCTTCCATTTGTCCACGTACTCTACCACTTAGTACTACTTCAAAACCTTGATTTTCAAGATGAGTTTTTAATAGTCTTTGCTCCTCAATCAATTGTTTAGATTTTTTCTTTCTTTCCTCGTGTTCCTTTATGCGGGCGAAATAAAAAACCTTTCTATCTATTTGTATTCCCATAAGTACTTTATTAAAAAGACCATTGAAATCAAATTCATGCCAAACAGGTTTTTCTTTTTGAGCTTCCTTAAAAACAGCCTTGATTTTGCCTTTTAAATTTTCCCCATCAACAAGTAAGATAGTATCCATTAGATTTATTCTATCACAAGAAACGAAAAACCCCAGCGGACCTTCCGGCTAGCTGGGGCGTGTATGGGCATAGTATAGCATAACGGCTTTACAAAAGTAAACCTATTAAAAACAGCTAGGCAAGACCTGGTCCCTTTTGCTTATTCCTTAAAAAAGTAATTCCCGTATAGTTTTTTTAATTCTTTATAAGAAAACATTTCTCCTTCTCTTAAGGCTTGTTCTCTATAGGATGTCTCCTTATTTTTAATTAAATTAATATTGGTTGCATTGAATCCTCGTTTATCATACACCCAGTTATTTATTATTGAAAATCCGCAAGTTCCATATTGACCAAATTCTTTTCTTTGAGTAACAAATCTACCTACAACGCCAGGAGCAAGCTCTACTTCACTTTTTGCTTCCGGTTTTCTCAATTGGCTTTTTAAATCATTACTTATTTCTTTTGCCAAGTTACTTACAAGTGTATAATCACCGATATAAATAGTAAATGTTTTTCCGTCTTCTATATCTCCTCCAGATAAATATTTATGATTGTATCCATTATTTATCAAATAATCAGAAACGATTTTTACATCTTTTGGTTCAACGTTTAAATGTATTTTCCACCCCAAATTTGGATTGCCTGATTTTATAAAATCATGTTTTATATTGTTCGGATTTTTCTTGTCATATTCGTCAAACCTTTCCCATCCTCCCTTGTATGGTTCAAGAACAGTAGTGTACATTGAATAGTCTTCAGATTTTATGTATGGATTTTTTTCTAACCAAATAGAAAGTTTATGATTTAATTTTTTTCTAAAATGAATATCTAAGGTTTTTTGGATTTGTTCGTTTTCTAGTTTACTCCAAGCAGTAGACATGCTCTGAATTTCTTCTTTTAGGGCAAGTTTTTCTGTTGGTTTTTTATCAAAATAAAAAGCATCTATATTTGGAATTTTATTTTCAGGCTTATTTTCTTTCATTTTTTATAAAAGTTTACTTTGCAAATTATTTGGAACATCAAAACCAAGATGGTTGTATGCTTTTTCTGTGGCTACTCGTCCACGGGAAGTTCTTTCTAAGAGGCCGAGTTGAATTAAATAGGGTTCAATCACTTCTTCTACTGTTGCTTCTTCCTCAGACATGGCAGCGGCCATGGTTTTCAATCCTACCGGTCCACCTTTAAATTTTTCAATTAAAATTTCTAAAAACTTTCTATCGGAACTATTTAAACCAATCTCATCAATTGAAAGCATGTTGAGTGCTCCTTTTACTGTTTCTCGGTCCAATTTCTTTTTGTGAACCTGTGCATAATCACGACAACGTTTCAAAAAATAATTTGCGGTACGTGGAGTAAAACGTGAACGCTTTGCAATTTCTTCCAAACCTTCTTTTTCTAATTCAGTATTTAGTAATTTGCTTGATCTTTTTACAATTTCTCCGATTTCATCATTTGAATAAAATTCTAAGCGGAAAACTCCACCAGAGAATCTTGAACGAAGGGGAGAAGAAACTAGGGCTACCCGAGTGGTAGCAGCAATCAAGGTAAATGGTGGTAGATCGAGTTGGATGGTTCGAGCTGATGGGCCCTTGCCGATTATAATATCCAATACACCTGATTCCATTGCAGGATATAAAATTTCTTCAACCATTTTGTTGAGTCTGTGAATTTCATCTATAAAAAGAATATCTCCAGGGGATAGATTTGTAAGAATTGAAGCAAGGTCGCCTACTTTTTCAATAGCGGGCCCTGAAGTTATTTTCATTTGTTTGCCGGTTTCGTGGGCTATTAGATGTGCCAGGGTAGTTTTACCGAGTCCTGGGGGACCATAAAAGAGAATGTGTTCGGGGATATGACCACGTTCTTCTGCTGCGCGGAGTAGTATTTTAACGTTGTCTTTTATGTGTTTTTGGCCAATATATTCATCCCAGCGGGTTGGGCGCAAGGTTTGATCCAAGAAAGAATCGTCTAAAACACTTGTTTTATCACTATTTTGCTTGGTTATTTTCTTTATATTATTACTTGACATTTGTTTTTGAATATGCTATACTCAGGACAGTTCTTTATAAACAGTGTATCCACATAGCTATCCACATTATAACATTTACTTCTATTTGTTTGTAGTATAATCAAATGAGAGTTTTTTATAAAGAGATGAGGACACAAATCTCTAAGCAATCAGCCCCCGGTTATATAAGGTTACGTAGGACGTTCTGGTTATTTTTTAAATTTACTGGGATTATCCTTCAAGGTCTTGTTACTTTCGGAGTTTATCTTTGAAAGGATTGTTTAGAGATTTGTGTTCTCCATCCGGATATTGCCATACAAAGGAGACACGTCCCGGCCGAAATTGCATTCGGGAAAATTTCCACTAGCATTGGTGGATAGTCAAGGTACAGACGATAAAAACCACTTTCGGGAACCGTAGGCCCCATTCAGGATCCGCCAGCCCCCGACTTATAATGTTTGAGAGCCACCATAACAGACTGAGGTGGCTTTTTTTATTTTTACCCGCACACTTACTTTTTTGATGCTCTTTGAGCGTTTTGAAAAAACCTCAAAAAAGTAAGTGTGCGGGTTTATTCTTCTTTTAGATCAACTACGCTTTGAACTTCTTCAAATGAAGTAATACCATTTATTATTTTTACCATGCCGTCTTGTCGCATGGAGAGTATTCCTTGCCCGCGTGCGATTTTTTTAATTTCGCGCTCACTTGGGTTTTGGGGAATTATTTTTTCAATTGCTTCATCAGTTTTTATTGCTTCAAAAATTCCCATTCTTCCCTTGTAGCCAGTCATATTGCATTTTTCACAGCCAACCGCTTCATAGAGTTTAAACGGAGCATCTGGGTCAATATTATATTTTCTGAGATCTTTACCTTCTTCTTTTATACTATCAATAACTAATTTCATTATTTCAGACTCTTTTTCGCTTGGAGTCTTTTCTTTTTTACAATTTACACAAAGTTTTCGAACTAAACGCTGAGCAATAGATAGGGACAACGCAGACACTAGAATTTTTGCATTTACATCAAGGTCAATTAGACGGGGGATAACTCCGGCTGCATTGTTGGTGTGAAGTGTTGAGAAAACCAAGTGTCCAGTGAGAGCAGATTCTACGGCAATTTTTGCAGTTTCGGCATCTCGAGTTTCTCCAACCATTATTACGTCTGGGTCTTGACGAAGTGCAGAGCGAAGACCTTCTAGGAAGGTATAGCCCTTTTCCTCGTTAGTTTGAGTTTGAGTTACTCCAGCAAGGTGGTACTCAATTGGGTCTTCAATTGTAATAATTTTTATTTCTGGTGAATAAATTTTTCGTAAAAATGCATAAAGAGTTGTAGTCTTTCCTGACCCTGTTGGTCCAGTGATTAAAATTAATCCATTTGGCTTTGCGATTTCTTCTTGAATGATAGAAAAAAGAAAATTTTCGATACCCATGTCCTCTAGGTTCACTTGGATTGATTTTGGATCCAAAATACGCATTACGATCGATTCTCCATAAGCTCCTGGAATCAACGAAGAACGAATTGAAAGCTCGTCGGTACCTTCTTGGATACTAAAACGCCCATCTTGAGCAATAGTGGAAGTTAGTTTCATCCCAGAGATAAGTTTAATACGTGAATTTAATAAATGATAAACATCATGACCGAAAAACATAACGTCTTGAAGTACTCCATCAAGACGCATGCGAAGTCTCCCTCTCTCTGCTTCAGCTTCTATGTGAACATCAGAGGCTTTTATAGAAATTGCACCAGCCAAGATTATTTCCAAAATATGAGAAATTTTATGAGTCTGGCTACCCTCCATTGCTCCTTTTATTAAATTTGCAATGTCTTGCATTTTTTGGATGCTTTTTGCAGTTTCTCTTAATATGTCTCCTTCAATATCGATACCTCCAGCCTTTGAACCTTCAGCCATAGAAACTTCCTTATATCTTTCCCATATTTTATTTATACTAAAATGTGAAGCCATAAAGAAACTTGGAACGAGATTTTTTCTTTCCATTTCTTCTTTTAACTTAGACAAGAGTTCTTTTGAAGGACTAAGAACTGCAATAAAAATTTTTTTACCGGATAATTTAAAAGGACCAACTTTTAAATCACGTGCTTCTTTTTCATCAATTGCTCGTAGTCCCTCATTGTCTACCCCTAAACGAGACATATCAATGTAAGGCATGTTGTATTTTGATTCAGCCAATACTTGTACCAATTGTTCCTCTTCTTCTCTTCGTAAGTCGTCTAGCTGTTTCTTTTGCTTTTCTTCGTCAAAAGTTGTTACCATATGAGAATTATATCCTATTTTTAGCTTAAATTGAAGAGTATGCTATTATTCAAATATGATTAGAAAAATATCAAAAAATACAAAAGATACAGGGGAAATCTCAAAAGACTTTCTAGCTACCATAAAACCTAACAAAAAACATGCAACGGTTGTGGGTTTGTATGGAGAACTTGGTGCTGGAAAAACAACCTTTGTCCAACAAGTTGGGAAAAATTTAAATATAAAGAGAAAATTGAATAGCCCAACATTTTTAATTATGAAACGATATCTCATGAAACATAAATCTTTTGACAATCTGTTTCATATTGATGCATATCGTTTAAAAAATGAAAAAGAATTATTACACCTTGGCTGGGAAGACATTGTTTCTAATCCAAAAAACTTAGTTTTTATTGAGTGGCCTGAGAGAGTGATTAAAGCTATGCCCAAAAAACATCCAAAAATTTGTATTTCTCATTTACCAGCAAGCAATATAAAAGCAAAAGAAGGACACAGAAAATTTGAAATAAAAAATAGTTGAAAAATGCTATAATTTTGAGAATGAAAGAAAAACCAAAATTACTTGTTTTACTTGATTCACATGCAATAATTCATCGGGCATATCATGCCTTGCCGGAATTTATGTCATCAAATGGCGAGCCTACGGGGGCGCTTTATGGCCTTTCTAATATGCTGATGAAGATAATTGCCGACCTGAAACCAGATTACATTATTGCTTGCTATGATTTACCCCAAAAAACATTCCGTCACGAAGCATATGATGCCTACAAAGCAGGCCGGGCAAAGGCAGACGAGGCACTTGTAACACAACTGATAAATTCTCGTAAAATTTTTGAAGCATTTAATATTCCAATTTATGATGCTCCAGGATTTGAAGCAGACGATGTACTTGGAACAATTGTAGAAGAAATGAAAGATAAAAAAGATATAAATATTATTATTGCTTCTGGTGATATGGATACTATGCAGT
>CAZJQE010000022.1:0-14139 GCA_964548505.1 uncultured Candidatus Saccharibacteria bacterium
GGGGTAATAGAACTTACTTGTTCAACACTACCACTTGTTAATGCATATACCAACTCATCTTCACTAGAGTAAAATTTAAATATTATATTTTTAATATAGGGTTTACCTAATGAAAATTTACTGAACGAAGAAAGAGTATAACTATTTATTAATCCAGATGATTGTTTCCCAACTTTTTTTAATTGATAAGGACCTGAACCAACTGGATTTGTATTTAGTTCGTTAATTTCAATTGGAGTAGAGGGTGTTTTTTCCCACAAATGTTCTGGTAGTATTCCGATAGTAGTATTTTCTAAAAAAGATGCATAAGGTTGTTTCAAGATAAATTTAACAGTTTTGTCATCTATTTTTTCAATAGTTATGCCTTCCCAGTTTACTTTTTTGGGACTTTTAACAAGTGGATCTTTTACTTTATTTAAAGTAAAAACTATGTCAGAAGCAGTTATAGGTTTTCCATCGTGAAAAAATGTCTTATCTTTTAATGTGAAAGTATAAGTTAAGCCATCTTTTGATATGTCGTATTTTTCTGCTAAATCAGGAACCAGTGCTCCGTCTTCTCCTTTTCTCATAAGACCTGAGTAAATTATAGAAACTAAATCATTGTCGACAGGGGAGTATGCAAGTATAGGATTTACGAAACGAGGAGAACCTACAATTCCTTCAGTTAGGGTGCCACCTTCTTTCGGGATACTTATCATAAAACTTTTATTTACACTTTGAAGTAGTGCAAGAGTACTTAAAGTCAAAGTAAATAAAAAAAATAAAAAAACCCAACGTTCTTTTTTAGAGAAAGAAGAAATAGCTAATTTAATTTTGTTTTTTAAAGGTAATATAAAATTACGTATACTATTGTAGAAATTTTCCATAAAGAAAAAATATCAAATCAAACACTCTCGATTAATCGATTAGCCTCTAGCTTTTATTATTATAGCTAAGAATGCAGATAGTGCAAAGAGAATTCCACAGACGATTGAAAGATAAAATAAAAACTTCTCAAAACCTCGGCGAGTATGATGGAAAGTATCATCTCCACCTCCGAGTGCGCCTCCAAGGCCTGCGCTTGATTGTTGAAGTAAAATAGCTAGTATTAAGACGACAGAAAGCACGATTTCTACATATGGTAGAATTTTACCGATGAATTGCATGGGTCTATTATTGCATAAACAAGCAAAAAATGCAATATTCTTGTTTTTTAAACTCCTTTCTATATAATATATGTATGCAAAATCAAAATAGTGTTTTAGGTTTGTTTCAAAAATTATTTTTTAACTTTAATGCGCGTCAAATGAAGGATGCGACTCTTGCATATAAAAAACATCTAGACGATGGAGGTAAAATGATGCTTGCGATGGGTGGAGCAATGTCTTCTGCCCAGATGGGAATAACACTCGCTCCAATGATTAAAAATGGAAAGATTCATGCTGTATCTTGTTCAGCTAATAATATTGAAGAATCAATATTTAGACTTGTCGCACACAAGAGTTACAAAGATTATCCGGATTACAGGTATTTTACCAAACAAGACGATGAAGATATTTTAAATCGAGGTGAACGTCGGGTGACAGACATGTCTATCCCGGAAGAAGAAGCATTTCGAGTTGTTGAGCCAATCATATTTAAAAGATGGAAAGATGCTGAAGCAAAAGGTGAAAGATATTTTCCACATGAGTATTTTTATCAGATTCTTTTGTCTGATGAATTAAAAGGGAAATATGAAGGAGATCCTGAAGCTTGTTGGTTGCTCGAAGCGGCCAAGAAAAATTTACCAATAGTTGTGCCAGGTTGGGAAGATTCAACTCTTGGAAATATTTTTGCGGGATATTGTAAGGCAGGGAAAGTGAGCCCAACGGTTGTGAAAACTGGTGTGGAATATATGATGTACTTGTATGACAAATACCCAGAGCTTTCAAAAGATGGACCAGGGTTAGGATTTTTCCAAATTGGTGGAGGAATTTCAGGAGACTTTCCAATTTGCGTTGTGCCATCAATAAAATATGATTTGAAAAAAGAAGTGCGCCCTTGGGGGTACTTCTGTCAGATTTCTGATTCTACAACTTCTTACGGTTCATACTCAGGGGCTACTCCAAATGAAAAAATTACTTGGGATAAACTTACCAAGCATACTCCAATGTTCGTGATTGAATCTGACGCTACAATTGTTGCGCCTCTAATCTTCGAAGCAATTTTGGATAGGTATAATATTGAACTAAAATAAGTTTTTTTGACTTATTCTAAAAAAAATATATAATATAAATAAGGTCATTATTAAACATTATTAATTTAATTAAATTTTTACTTCTTCTATTTTTTTAGATTGAGTAAGAAAAAACAAAAATATGTGTGGAAATTGCAAAGAAGGTTCTTGTAAGGGTGGTTGTATCGCAAGCATGATTGCCAAGATATTAGTAATCGTTGGTGGAGTAAACTGGGGATTAGTAGGACTTGGTATGCTTCTAGGTAAAAGTGCTTATGCTTTTAACGTAGTTGACATGCTAGTAGGATTTTCTCCTATCGTTGAAGGTCTTGTATATCTCCTTGTAGGGATTGCAGCAGTTATGATGATTTTTGGTTGCAAGTGTGCAAAATGTAAAGGTTCCTGCTGTACTGTTGAAGAAAAAAAGGAAGAAGTAAAAGCATAATTTATTCTTTAGAATATTTTTAAAACCACATCATTTTTAAACGATGTGGTTTTACTTTTGTTGGTAAAAATGTTATTATACATATTAAGTATAAGTATGAATTCACTTTCAAGTACAATATTTTATATATTGACTTTTCTGTCTGTCTACGTGCAGGTATTTTTTTTAGTTACTTTTTTTGAAAGAAAAAATAAAATTTTAGTGCGAAAAGAAAAAATTGAGCTCGAAGAATATCCGCCTGTTACCATAATCGTTCCATGTTACAACGAGGCAGAAACGATACGGGGAACAGTAGAATCTCTTCTTGATCTTGATTACCCAAAAAATAAGTTAAATTTAATTATTGTTGACGATGGAAGTAAAGACAATACTTGGCAAATTATAAAAGAATTTGAACAATATTCAAATATTAAAGTTTTTCAAAAAGAAAATGGTGGAAAATATACTGCATTAAACTTAGGATTAAAATATGTTGAGACACCATTTTTAGGATGTCTCGATGCTGATTCCTTTGTAGACTCTGAAGCATTGAAGAGAATTATGACTTATTTTGACGATAAAGATACTATGGCGGTAGCTCCGTCTGTTGTAGTCAATAATCCAAAAAATATATTACAAGGAGCACAAAAAGCAGAATATGACATGGCAATTTATACCAAGAAAATGCTTGCTTTTTTGGGTGGCATTCATGTTACTCCGGGCCCTTTTTCTATTTTTAGAAAAAAAGTTTTTGATGATTTAGGTCCATATCGCCATGCACACAATACAGAAGATCAAGAAATTGCCTTACGTATGCAAGAGAATCATTATAAAATAGAACATTGTCCGGATGCGTATGTTTATACAACAACTCCAAATTCAGTAAGAAAATTATATCGCCAAAGGCAACGTTGGATTTATGGTTTTATAAGAAATGTTATGGATTACAGAAGACTTTTATTTAGAAAAGAATATGGGACAATTGCTTTCTTTACCTTACCATCTGGAATTATTTCAGTCGTGTCAGTAATTTTCTTATTTTGGATGCTGGCATACAATTTTATTAATTTTATTTTAAAGAAAATATTACAGATAAATACAGTGGGAATCAGTCATACGCTAACTCTTCAGGGTTCCAGTTTTGATTTATTTTTCTTTGATACAAGAGCTATATTTTTTGTTTCAATAATATTGTATACTTCGATTATAGTGGCGTTACTTATTGGTAGAAGTATTTTAGAAGGGAAGCCACGTTTGTCTTTTGATATACTTTACTTTATGATTATTTATAGTGCCATAGCACCTTTTTGGTTATTAAAAGCAATTATCAATGTTTTGCGGTCCAAGGAATCGAGTTGGACCCAAGAGAGGGAAGTAAAAATAGCAAAAAAATAAAATGGAAAAACAATTTGAATGGAAAAGATATGTAATAGTTTTTTTTATAACATTAGGCCTATTTTTGACAGCTATATATATTAGCAATTATTTTGGTAATCGAAAATTAAATCAACTTAAAACAATTCAGGACAATATCTCAATTGACATACTCTCATCAGAGACACAATTCTCACTTCTTTCAGAGTTGTCTTGCAAGAATGTTTCTGATTCAGTGCTTTCAGGTGAGTTGAGTGATTTAGGAAAAAAATTAGAATGGGGACAAGATAACCTCGGGAGTAGTAATGAAGTATCTTATCTTAAAAAATATTATTCTTTACTTGAAATCAAAGATTATCTTTTGATGAAAAAAATATCTGCTCGTTGTGGTACCAAGGCAGCTTTTATTCTTTATTTTTATACCAAGGCAGACAATTGTACCCTATGTACTAAAGAAGGATTGGTACTTTCAACACTTCGAGAAAAGTATCCTGATTTGAGAGTTTACTCATTTGATTACAGTATTGACCTTTCAGCCGTGAAGGCCATGCTTTCAATTTATAAGATTAAAGATACTGCACTTCCAGCGCTTGTAATAGATGACGAAGTTCTAACAGGCTTTAACCCAATCGAGAATTTAGATTCACGTATAAAAAATTCCTTTAAACTTCAAGAAAACATAATTGACAAAAATATTAAATCGGTAAAAAAGTAGAATAGACAGGGTAATTATTCACTATGAATAATTCAAAAGATTTATCAAAGACATATTTCAAAAATCTAGATGCTCTCAGATTTTTTTCTTTTTTATTAGTTTTTATTTCTCACGTAACCATATTTTTAGGTTATGAAAGTAATAATTATTATTTTGGTTTAGCAAAAAAGTTTTTTTTGATTCATGGAGACCTTGGAGTAAATTTCTTTTTTGTCTTAAGCGGATTTTTGATAACATTTCTTTTGCTTTCAGAAAAAGATAAATACCAGAAAATTTCATTGCCACATTTTTACCTGCGAAGAGTTTTGCGTATTTGGCCACTATATTTTTTAACCCTAATTTTAGGATTTTTTATTATTTATCCATTTGCTTTAAGTTCTGGTATTATTTTTCCGTTTTTAACTGCTGAAACTTATAGCTCTTTGCCTTGGTATATTTTTTTGGGAGCAAATATCAAGATGGCTTTTTTCGGAGCGGGGAGTGTAGTGCTTGCAGTTCTCTGGTCAATTTCCATAGAAGAACAATTCTACTTAATTTGGCCGACGATCCTTTCATTTGTTTCTAGAAAAAATATTATAAAAGTATTATTGCTTATAATAACAATTTCATTTTTTTATCGTTTCTTTTACTATGATAATTATAATATTGTAAAATATTCAACTTTTTCTGTTATGTCTGATTTAGCTATCGGAGCACTACTTGCATATATTACTTTATATATACCCAAAATTATTTTAATAATAAAAAATTGTCCAAAAAATGTTATTAAACTAATTTATATATGTGGCTTTATTTTGGTTCCTCTCCGTACTTTGTTGCCTTTAATTTTTAATGGATATTCTTATCGCATTCTTTATTCTCTTGAGCCTATTATTTTTTCGTTATTTTTTGCATTTATTATCTTAGAGCAAAATACTGCACAAAATTCATTTATAAAATTTGGACGTTCTAAGGTTATTAATTATCTTGGAGTTCGTTCTTATGGTCTTTATTGTTACCACATGATAGCAATATTCTGTACGTTTTATATTTTTCATTTATTTGGTGTATCAAATGTGAACAATAGTGTGCCTATATACTTAGGGGAGATAGTATTGTCATTTCTATTAGTGGCAATGTTTTCAATAATTTCTTATCGTTATTTTGAAAAAAAACTTCTAAACCTAAAAGAAAAATATGGGTATAAAAATATAAAAATGATGTAAGCACAAAAAACCTTATAAAATAAGGCAGAAATTAGCCTTTTTGGGCTGATTTTTTAATTTGAGCCGCCTCGAGGATTCGAACCCCGGACATCCGCTTTACAAAAGCGGCGCTCTACCAACTGAGCTAAGGCGGCAAACTTCTTTAATTATCAATTATCTATTTTCTACTATGCCAGCGTATATCTACCAAGACAGCTAATGCGGAAAACTTCTTTAATTATCAATTATCTATTTTCTAATATGCCAGCGTATATCTACCAAAACAGCTAAGGCGGCATACTTTCTTGGTTTTATTATATTACCAAATTTTAAAACAAATACAAACTTTTCCGACACTAAAATAAAATTTTAGTGCTGGACTTATTCTATTCCTTCCTCTTCTTTAATCTTATGTTTCATCTTCTGAATTTTTTGTTTATATTCCGAAATCATTTTTATATATTTTGAAACTTCCTTGTTTTCTTTTATTTCTTTATTTTTACCTTTATTTAATTTATTTTTTATCTTGGCTACTACTGCTTTCCTTTTTTTATTTACAGAGTTTACAGAAACAATATAAACACGAAGTGTGACCCAAATCAAAGTGTGACCCATTTTTTTTCCATTCTTTATGGCCAACTTTTTTAATTTATCAAAATCTAAAATATCAGAGATTAAAACTTCTCCGAGATAACTATTGTGGTGATGTCCTTCAATATTTGAAAGCAAAGCTAACTTCCTTCCAATCATTACGATGATGGCTAGGAGTGAAACAAAAAATAATATTAAGAAAAAATACATCCCATTAGAAATAGGAAATGCTTTGCATTTCCGTAGTTATTATAATGTTTGTAAAAATTTTAACCATATGATTTCTAACTGGATACATATTTATATTGAATAACTTTTTACTTCTTTGATTTTTGCCTTAGCTCTATCTAAGATTTGTCCGATAGTTTCATCAGGATTTTTTATTGAAGGTTGATCAAGCAAGGTTTTTTCTTTGAAATAGGTAGAAATTTTTCCTTCCAACATCTTTTTCTTGATTTCTTCTGGCTTGTCGATACCAGCAACTTCTTTTTGGAAAATTTCAAGCATAGTATTTTTAGCTTCTTCTGTTATATCGTCCTTACTTATGTATTCTGGTTTCATTGCAGTTATATGCATAGCAATATCTTTTGCAATTTCAGCATTTCCTCCTTCTAAGCTCACGATAACTGCTTTCTTGTTGTTGTGAATATAAACTCCAAGCACTGATCCTTCGATTGTATAACTTTCACCAAGTTGAATATTCTCTCCAGTTTTCTGGATTATCGGGTCAATCAAATCTTTTGAAACTTCTTTCATTTTTTCTATTCCATCCGTGAAAGCAATATTGACAAGTTTATTTAACAGAAAAACGAAATCTTCATTTTTTGATACGAAATCAGTCTCACAATGAAGTGCTACCAACACTGACTTTCCGTTTTCTGTTTTAACTGCCACGGCTCCATCTGCGGCATTTCTATCTGCTTTTTTAAGAGCTATATCACTACTTGTTTTTTTAAGAATTGCTAGTGCCTTGGTCATGTCGCCACCTGCTTCTTCAAGTGCACGCTTGCATTGCATTACGGAGATACCAGTAGCATCTCTAAGTTCCTTAACTAACTCTGTTGTTATTATTTGTGCCATCCCATTAAAAAATTTAAAATTTATAATTCAACCTAAAAATTTGCCCGCAGATTTTTTAACGGGACAAGTATTTTTTTTATTTAACAGTTTCAGATACTGACAGTTGTCCACTTTTATAAGAATTTGAAATTGCTTCGGTGAAAAGTTTGATAGAGGGGATTCCTGATTCATTACATACGATAGGGTAGTCAATATATTTAATATTTGAATCAGAATTTAACAATGCAACAACTGGGACATATGATTTACGAGCTTCAGTTGCTCCTATGTGTTCTGCTTTTGCGTCTACTATATATAGTGCATCCGGCATTTTCTTGAGTCCGACAAGTCCAGAATAGTATCTAGCAAGTTTTTCCATCTTTTTTGCCATGACCACTCTTTCTTTTTTGGTATATTTTTCAAGTCCACCTTCTTTATTTTCTTTTCGGTAATTTTCAAGTTCGTTGATTCTTTTCTTGATTTCACTAAAGTTACTTAGGGTGCCTCCAATCCAACGTTCAGTAACATAAGGCATATTTAGTGATTCAGCTATATTTTTGACCTTTTCTTTTGCTTCAGGCTTTGTTCCAACAAAAAGAACCACTTTATTTTTAGAACCAAGCTCTTTTATAAATTCTTTTGCTGAATTTAATTGAACAAGAGTTTTTTCTACGTCGATGATATCAGTCTTGTTTTTTGTTGTATATATAAATGGGGTCATTGAAGGGTGTCTTCTAGTTTTAGAATAACCATAATGAGCTCCAGCGACAAACATATCTTCTACAGATATTTCCTCTTTTCCTTTTTTATTTTCTACTTTTTGCATAAAGGTAATTCTAGCAGAAACCTATTTCTTTTGCAAATTCATTCCTATATGTACATATATTTGTAATTTTTTGCCAAAAAGTCTTTTTTCGGGCTAGATTACAACAAGGTGTAATCGCCTGAAATTTTGCAAAGCAGAAATTTTTAAGGTAAGATGGCAATATGACCTATGGAATAAAACAGTCAAAACTTTTCACCAAAACCAAGAAAGAAGCACCTGCAGACGAAGTATCAAAAAATGCAGAGTTTCTTATTCGTGCGGGCTTTATTCATAAAGAAATGGCAGGAGTATATAGTTATTTGCCATTAGGTCTTCGAGTAATAAAAAAGATTGAAAATATCATTAGAGAAGAAATGGATGCAATTGGCGGAACAGAAATGAAAACTTCTATATTACAAAACAAAGAAATATGGGAGAAAACAAATCGATGGGACGATAAAGAAGTTGATATTTGGTTTAAAACTAAATTAAAAAATGACACAGAAGTTGGTTTATCTTGGAGTAATGAAGAAAATTTTACAAATATTTTAAAACAATACGTAAATTCATATAAAGATTTACCAATTTATGCATATGATTTTAAAGATATTTTTAGAAATGAAACGAGAAGTAAATCTGGCATTATGCGAGGGAGAGAATTTTATTGGAAAGCATTATATTCTTTTTCAAAGAGCGAGACAGAGCACAATCTATTTTATGAAAAAATGAAAATTACATATAGTAATATTTTTAAAAAAGTAGGCATTGGGCATCTTACATATTTAACTTTTGCTTCCGGTGGTGCTTTTTCAAAATATTCTCATGAATTTCAAACAATAACTTCGGCAGGTGAAGATACTATATATGTAAGCGAAGATAATGCTATAGCTATAAATAAAGAAGTATTTGAAGATGAGGTTATTTCAAGTTTAGGACTTGAGAAAAATAAATTAGTAGAACACAGAGGAATTGAAGTAGGTAATATTTTTACCTTAGGAACAAGTAAGGCAGAATCTTTAGATTTATATTATACAGATGAAAAAGGGAATAAAATACCTTCCTTTATTGGGTCATACGGCATAGGTCTTGGTAGACTCATGGGTACGGTTGTGGAAGTATTGTCAGATGACAAAGGAATGATTTGGCCAGAATCTATCGCACCATTTAAGATTCATTTACTTTTACTTGGAGACAAAGAGAATATTGCTACAGAAGCAAATAATATTTTTGAAAAATTAGTAAAGAATGGCATTGAAGTTTTGTTTGATGATCGCGAAGGAATTTCTCCAGGAGAAAAATTTGCTGATGCCGATTTGATGGGTATGCCTTATCGTGGAGTAGTTTCAGAGAGAAGCTTGAAAGAGCGGGGAATTGAATTAAAGAAACGTACTGAAGAAAAGGGAAAAATTGTTTCTGTTGATGAATTGATTAATATTCTAAACCTAGCAACTAGAACCTAGTACTAAATTATTTTTATGTTTGATAAATTTTACAAATTAGTTTCAAATGATATTGGGATAGACCTAGGTACTTCAAATACTCTCGTTTATTTAAAAGGTCATGGCATTGTTATAAATGAACCATCAGTTGTTGCAGTTAATACTAAAACTAGTCAAATACTTGCAGTTGGAACAAAGGCAAAAGAGATGTTGGGCCGAACACCTGGACACATTAAGGCAGTGCGACCACTTGTAGATGGGGTTATTTCTGATTTTGAAGTAACCGAAGAAATGCTTTCGTATTTGATAAACAAAGCAGATAAAATATCAAAAAAAATTGCGCGTCCAAGAGTTTTAATTGGAGTGCCATCTGGAACAACAAATGTTGAGACTCGTGCCGTGTATGATGCCGCTCGTTCTGCAGGAGCGAGAGAAGTGTTTTTAGTAGAAGAACCAATGGCAGCCGCCATTGGTATCCGACTCCCAATTAGAGAAGCAACTGGTTCCATGATTATAGACATTGGAGGCGGGACTACTGACATAGCGGTCATTTCTCTCGGAGGAATTGTAAAATCAAAAAATTTAAAAATTGCGGGAGACAGATTGAACAATGACATTATTTCTTATATGCGAGATGAATTTAAAATTTTAGTAGGAGAGAGAACTGCAGAATTTGTGAAAATTTCTATTGGGTCTGTGCTTCCTGGAGAATATATGGAAGTGGAAGTAAGAGGTAGAGACATTTTGACAGGATTACCACGCGAAGTAGTAGTAACAGATTCAGATGTGAGAGAAGCAACTTCTCTCTCAATAAAAGAATTTGTTGAGGGAGTTAAAGATGTACTAGAAACTGCTCCTCCTGAAATTCTTTCCGACATAATGCATAATGGTATCATGCTTTCTGGTGGGGGAGCTTTGATCCTGGGCCTTGATCGACTTTTGCAAAATGTTCTTCGGATTCCCGTTTATGTTGTTGATGATCCACTTTCTGCTGTTGCACGAGGGACAGGAATAATACTTGACGACTTAGAAAATTATCGTGAAGTTTTGATTGGGAACCAAGATGAGTTACCTCCTAGATAAAAAATTAAAAAATAAAAAATTAAAAAAAATTACAATAATTGTTGTAATTTTAATTTTTCTGTTTTACTTTCGGATAGGGGTGCTCGGAGGACTTTCCACTGCTTCTCATTTTATTTTTCGTCCAGTTTTGATTGTAGGAAATGGGATTGGAAATACTTTTGGGGGTTTGGGTGCATATTTTAATTCTAAAAAATTACTCACACTTGAGAATGAAACTTTGAAAATGCAAATTGCTGAAGGTGAGGCACGGATGTCGAACTACAATTCTCTTTTAGATGAAAATAATAAATTAAAAGATACGTTAGGAAGAATTGGAAATAAAAAAAATTTTATACTTGGTGGTATTTTGTCAAAACCAAATAGGTCTCCCTATGACACTCTTATTATCGATGCGGGAGTAAATGATGGAATTTTTATTGGACAGAAAGTTTTTGCATTTGGGAATGTGCCAATTGGAAAGATTGGAGATGTATATGGAGATTCTGCGACGGTTATTTTATATTCATCTCCAGGAGAAAAAACGGATGTAGTAGTTTCCGGTAAAGATATTTTTATGCAATTAATCGGGCGAGGTGGAGGAAATTTTGAAATGATTTTACCAAGAGATTTTGTAATAGAAAAGGGAACAGAAGTGGTGTTGCCAGGAATAACATCTCACACAGTTGCCACGGTTGCGACAATTCTTTCTGATCCTCGTGATTCTTACCAAAAAGCATTGCTTTCGAGTCCGGTAAATATATTTGAACTTAAATCGGTGGAAGTAGAAAAGTAATGCAATTTAAGATTGAAAAAAAGTTAAAAGGGGGGATGGGACGGGCAGGGGCGCTTGAAACTGCCCATGGAGTAATTCACACTCCGGCTTTTGTGGCTGTTGGAACTAAAGCTACGATTAAGTCATTGAATCCGGAACAAGTACGAGATGCAGGAACAGAAGTAGTGCTTGGAAATACGTATCATTTATTTTTGCAACCTGGCGATGAAATAGTGCGTGATGCAGGCGGAATCGGGAAGTTTATGAATTGGCATGGTCCCACCATGACGGACTCTGGCGGATTTCAAGTTTTTTCGCTTGGAGTCGCTTATGGAAAAGATATTTCAAAAATTACCAAGATTACTGACCCTTCGCTTTTAATACCTGAGAGGTTTGATGACTCCGACGCACCGAGACTTGCAAAGATTGGTCAAGACGGAGTTTCTTTCAAATCACATTTAAATGGAGAGATACATTATATTACTCCTGAGAAATCAATAGATATTCAACACAACCTTGGGGCTGATATTATTTTTGCATTTGATGAGTGTACTTCTCCAACTGAAGATTTGAAATATCAAAAAGAAGCACTTGAGCGAACGCATCGTTGGGCAGAGAGAAGTCTAGCTGAACATATTAAGCTAAATAGCAAAAAAGAATCTTTTCCTCCCCTCCTTACTAAGGAGGGGAATGAGAGGAGGTTCTTAAATTCAAATCAACCTCATCCCAACCCTCTCCTTATCAAGGAGAGGGGGAACAAAATGCCTCAAGCGCTTTTTGGAATTGTGCAAGGAGGTAGAGAAGAAAGTTTGCGAAAAGAATCTGCAAAAATAATTTCGGAAACTAATGTTGATGGAAAATATTTTGATGGTTTTGGAATTGGTGGGTCTTTTGCAAAAGAAGATATCCATAGTGCGGTTCGGTGGGTGAATGAAATTCTGCCCGAAGAGAAACCACGACATTTGCTTGGCATCGGGGAGCCGGAAGATTTATTTATGGGGATAGAAAATGGTGTGGATCTTTTTGATTGTGTCTTGCCTACGCGCCTTGGAAGGAATGGAACAATTTACACAAAATTTGGGAAAATAATTATTACTAATAAAAAATTCAGAGACGATTTCTCCCCAATTGAAGAAGGTTGTGAATGTTATTCTTGTAAGAATTATACGAGAAGTTATATCGCACATCTTTTCCACGGGAAAGAAATGTTGGCAGGAACACTTGCTTCAATTCACAATCTGTATTTTATCGTAAACTTAGTAAAAAAAATCCGTCAGTCGATTGTTGACGGTACATTCTACGAATATAAGAAAGAATTTTTGCAAAACTATAAATCCCGTTAGAAGTAGGACATATTTTATGTCCGCGAGTTCTAATCGGAAAGAATTTAAGGACGAATTTTTAAGAATTTACAAAAGATGAAATATACACCTTTTATCTTTACATTGATTTTCAAGTTGCTATACTATAAAAATAATTAGATGAGTACCAAAAAGAAAAAGAAGAGCGGAAAGAACTGGAGAAAATTTTGGAAATTGGGAGTAGATGAATTTAATACTCAGTTTTTGAATGTGAGCAAAGATGGCAATCTTACTGCAGTAGAAGGCAATCATATTTATGACTTGAGCAAACTAGCTCTCAAATACGGAACGCCACTTCAGATTGTTTTTCCATTTGTTATAGAAGATCGATTAAAAGATTTAATTGGTTATTTCCAAGCGTACATGAAGATATATGGGTATAAGGGTAAGTTTTATTACCACTATCCGATGAAGGTAAATCAGAATAAAGAGTTCGTTTTGCCGATTCTATCAGAAGGTGGAAATTTAGAAGTTACTTCTGCTAATGAACTTTGGATTGTTAAAAAATTATGGGAAGGAGAAAAGTTTAATGCTAAAATTCGTGTTTTATGTAACGGTCCAAAAATTGACCAATATCTTGATTTGATTGAAGAACTTCGTGCCAAAGGTATGAATATTGTTCCAATTATAGAAGGCTGGGAAGAAATAGATAGACTTTCTAAATACAAAGGAGACGTAGGTCTTCGAGTTGATCTTGATATAAAAGCGGATACTCATTGGGATAAAAAATTTGATCGTTTTGGTTTGTCCGAGAAAGATATTTTTAGTATTGGAAAAATGAAGAACTTAAAAATAATGCATTATCATATGGGTTCACAGATTAAGACCCAAAAAAGTATTTTGGAAGCAGTAAAACATGGATTTGGTATTTACAGAGAGTTACAAAAAATACATCCCAACTTAGATACTTTAGACATTGGTGGTGGTTTTGGTATTTCTCATGAAAAAAAGAAATTTTATACTGCCAAAGTTGTTTCTAGTAAAATAATAAAATTATTAAAAAATATGTCTGACAAAGCAGGAATTAAACATCCCAACTTAATTGTAGAATGGGGTTGGTATATGGTTGATCCGGCTCAAATAACAATTTACAAAATTATTTCAAAAAAATATATTCCAAAAGCAAATGCGAAAGCATGGTATGTTATTGATGGAAGTT
>CAZJQE010000023.1:0-13732 GCA_964548505.1 uncultured Candidatus Saccharibacteria bacterium
GTGTATATATATATACACTTGAAATCTCTGGTTTAATATCAGAGGGAGAAGAACTATAATAAACAGATTTTATCCCATCTGTAAATTTTTTAGATTCTATTTCAAACACCTTACCTGAAATAATTGGTATTGTTGGAAAATCATCATATGGTTGACTTTTTATTTTTATTTTACTTTTCTTTGTTTTAATTAATAAATTTCCATTATCTTCTTCAATTGAAATATTTTCATTTTGAATAATATTTGAAAAAATATTTGCTAATACTACACCAGAAACAGCAATTATTCCTTCTTTTTCAATTTTAGCTCCTATATCAACCTCAATACCAAGACTTAAGTTGGTGGAACGAAATTTTAATGTTTTACCTTTAGCTATTAATAATATAGAACTCAATACTGGGAGTGTTAAATTTTTACCTATTATCCTCTCGGTTTGATTTATAGCTTCTTTGATTTTTTTTACTTCACACTCTAGTTTTATCATATGTTTATATATTATATATTTAATTTATTAATACTATTATAATTGTTAATAAGTGGATAAGTTATTATACATAATATTTATTTAGGTTTTTTTTAAATTTAATAATTATTTTATATCTAATAATTATTTTTTTTTAAAAAAACACATAATCAATTTTTATTTTTTAACCTTTCTTGTTTTTTATTAACATTGATTTAAACACTTTATACACCACTATTTAAACATAATTTTTATTTGTTCTATTTCCTGTAATAATTGTGGATCATTCTTCAGTTCATTTTTTATTTTTAAATAAGAATGAATTACAGTGGTGTGGTCTTTACCACCAAGTTTTTGGCCAATTAATGGATATGAAACATTAAAATGTTCTCTTAAGAGATACATCACCACTTGTCTTGCTTTTACTATTTCTTTTCTCCTTGTTTTTTCATAAATCGAAGATTCTTCTAGGTTATAATAATCACTAACTAATTTAACAACATCTTTTATTGAGACATTCTTTTTTGGTACAATGTTATTTTTTAGTAAATTTTTTACTTCAAGAATTGATGGGGCTTTGTTTTTAAGACGATATTGGCATACTATTGCATTTAAACTACCTTCTAGTTCTCTTATATTTCCACGAATATTTGAGGCAACATATTCCATTACGTCTTGATCTAATTCAATATTTTGTTCTTTTAATTTAACTTTTAAAATTGCAAGACGGGATTCGTATTCAGGTTCAGTTATATCTACAATCATCCCTGCAGCAAAACGAGATTTTAAACGGTCTGCTAGTTCTGGAATATAATTTGGGTGTTTGTCTGAAGAAAAAATGATTTGTTTATTGTTTTCATAAAAAGTATTAAATGTATGAAAAAGTTCTTCTTGAATCTTTTCCATTTTACCTATAAATTGAATGTCATCTATGATTAATAAATCATATTTTCGATATTTTTCTTTAAACGAATTTGCTTTATTTGTTTGTAGTGAATTTATAAAGTCAGTGGCAAATTTTTCTAATGTTAAATAATGCACCTTTTTATCTGCGTATTTTTCTTTTACTGCATTTCCAACTGCTTGAATTAGGTGTGTTTTTCCGAGTCCTGTTGACCCATAAACAAAAAAAGGATTATATTTTGTACCTGGGTTCTCTATTATTGCCTGAGATGCAGCATAAGCAAGTTCATTAAAACCACCTACTATAAAAGAACTAAAATGATATCTAGGGTTTAATTTATCTTCTGGGTTTATATATAGGTCTTTTAGTGGTAACTCTTGTTTTATGAAAGGTTCATTTGTTTTAGGTAATTCTTGTTTTATTCCTTCTGTTTTGGTTATGGTATATTCTACCGCTCGCATGTTTTCATATGTTTCGGCAATAGTTTTGGTTATTAATTTGTGGTACTTGTTTTTTAACCAGTCTCTAACGAATTCATTTGGTACCCCAACATAAACAATCCCCCCTTCTTCTTTTAAAACTGAAGTATTTTTAAACCAAGTACTAAAGTTTGCTTTTGAAACATTTGCCTCAATTTCTGTTAAACAATTTTTCCAAAGCTGTTTTGTATCCATATGGGTGAAATTATACTATATTAATAAAGTTATCAAACATTAAAACTCTTATTAACTATGTTGATAAACTGTTAATAATGTTACACGTTGGAACATTTTCGTTTTGACTTCAAGTAAGTGTTCGGGTATACTACAATTATGTCGCAAACATATCAACCAAACAAAAGAAAAAGAGCAAAGTCTCATGGATTTTTAGTTAGATCTAGAACCAAAAACGGCAAAAAAGTTATTGCAAAAAGAAGACAAAAAGGGCGAGCAAAACTTACTGTTTAACTAGGCGCCTCTTGGCGAGACAATGAATGCTTCCTAAAAAAAATAGGGCTGATACAAAGTTAGTAAAAAAAATTTTTAAAGAAGGAAAATTTATAAATTCCCCTAATTTAACGTTAAAATATTTAGATAATATTAGTAACGAGAAAAGAATATCTTTCATTGTACCCAAAACTGTTTCTAAAAAAGCTATAGTTCGCAACCTATTAAGAAGAAGGGGTTATTTTATTTTAAAAAAATATTGGGAGTTTTTTCCTAGCACCATAGGTGGCGTATTTATTTTTAGTAAAAAAAGCTTCCAAATTTTTGGAGGTAAAAAAAATAAAAACAAAAATCCAACAAAAAAACTAGAAGAAGAGATAAAAATTATTTTAGGAAAATTAAAAAATTAAAGAATGAAGAAATTTTTTATATATTTAATAACAATCTATCAAAAAACACTTTCCCCCGACACGGGGATTCTTAAAAAATTAGGGATAGTACAAAATCAAGTTTGTGTATTTTTTCCTACTTGTTCCGAGTACACAAAAGAAGCTATTGGTAAATATGGGGTCTTAAAAGGAATTAGGCTCGGTTTTTTTAGAATTCTTCGTTGCCACCCTTGGCAGAAAAATCATTTTGACCCGGTAGTAGATTTTGATAAAGACTCAATCTAAATTGAGTCGTGTTGTTAACACATTATCAAAATTCACTACCAGGTTGACCCTTTAAAATAAGGACAATAGTTAGATATTATATTTTTTTACTAATTTTTAGTAGATTTTTTTAATTATTTCATATAATATAAGAATATATGATAACTCAAATCTGGGATATTGCTCTTTACAAGCCACTGGTAAATATTTTGGCTTTTTTTGTTTCTGTTATCCCCGGAGGAGATGTTGGGATAGCAATAATTCTTTTAACCATTCTTGTAAAGACAATACTGTTTCCGCTTTCTCAGCGGTCTATTGAAAATCAGGCTAAGATGAATTTACTTAATCCAGAACTCAAAAAAATCAAAGAAAGTGGTTTAAATAAAGAGGATCAAGCAAAAAAGACAATGGAGCTATATAAAACACACAAGACAAATCCATTTTCTGGGTGTCTTTTGGTTTTAATACAACTTCCTATAATTTTTGCTCTGTATTATTCTTTTGCCAGAGGTGTAACAATTGATGCAAATTCTTTATATTCATTTATTCATGCTCCAGTTAATATAAACATGAATTTCTTAGGGTTTATTGATATTGGGGGTAAGCACCTGTTAGGATTGGCAATATTGACTGGAATATCTCAATTTTTTCAAGCATATTATATGCCCAAACCTCCAAAATCAGATGGAAAAGATGGGTCTTTTCAAGAAAGTTTTGCTAAAAGTATGAATATGCAAATGAAATATGTTTTTCCTTTTGTGGTTGCGTTTATTGCTTATAGTCTTTCTGGAGCGGTTGCATTATATTGGATTACAAGTAATATATTTGCTATAGGGCAACAGCTTTATGCTAATAAGAAGAAAAATATATTAGCCATAAAATAAAAATACATGGATAAAAATGAAATACAAAATTTAATAAAAGATTTGCTTGAAAAAGCAACAATACCTGTTAAGGAAATTTCAGTTTTTGAAAAAGATGGCACTAATTCCAATGGGTCTTCTAAAACAACATGGTTTAGTGTGGAAGTAAGTCAACCATATCATCTTATTGGGCGTGGTGGAGAAGCTTTATTTGCGCTAAATCACTTAGTAAAAAAAATAATTGAAGCTAAGATGGCATCTAAAAATGAAACTAATACTGAAAATGATACAAGAAATAATATCCCCGCGATTCTTATTGATATAAATGGTTTTCAACAAAAAAGGATTGAAAATATCCATGCGATAGCTCATATGATGGCTGAACGTGCAAGATATTTTAAATCAAACATTGAAGTTGACCCAATGCCAGCATTTGAACGCAGAATTGTTCATGAATTTCTAGCTGAAGCAACAGATCTAAAAACCGAATCAACCGGTGAAGGAATGTCTCGTAGGGTAGTAATAAAATACATAGGAGCAATTTAAATAAATTTTTATTTTAAATTAAATTCCCACAAATAAGAATCTTTTTTATTTACAAAAAAGAGATATTTTTCACTATCATCTAGTGATAATTTTATTCCATCAATTTCTTCTCCACTACTAAAAGAAGTTGGGTCAGCAATTTGGGTAGTACTTCCATTTTCTATATTTATTTTCCAAATATTATCAGAAAAAGAAGTTTCCCCCATGTACCAAGTATCAGGATAATTATTACCAGTGATATATCCAGGGACTGCACAATAAAGTTCGGTGCTAGCTTTATTCCAAACACATTTTTCTGGCATAGTTTTAACTCCAACAGAAACTGAATCTTTGGTATCAACATTATATATTCGCAAAGATAGGTTGTTGTTATTGTATAAAATTAGTTTACCATTTGGACTTGTGAGAGTAGTCATTCCACTTATTCCTCCAAAAATTTTAGTAAAATTTTTAGTATTTGGATCTAGTGAATATACAGAACCTAAAAATACAGCAGATGGTTTTGTAGTTAACGTTATCATTCTGTCGTTTGGCCACTGGGATAACCATTCAGTAAAAGGAGAGGTAAATATTTGATTTTTTGTATCTCCATAAGAGGTTGCGGTTGATCCAATAATACTATCATTATTTTTTAATAAGTAAAAAATATATGAACCATCTGGCGATACACTAATATCTGTGATATTTTCTGGTAAAAAAGAACCAGTTACTTCATTTGATATAGAAGTATCTCCCCCGAGTATTTCTTTAGGCAGTATGCCAATAAAGCTATCTATCAGATTTGTATCTGTTGTTAGGTATCTCATAACAACTGAATCATCATTTTTCCCAAAAAATGCATCATGAACCATTGGTATCATTGTTGTTGTAAATTTACGTTCATCAATATTGTCTGCAAAAGTCTGGTAAATATTTCCAGTTGCTCTTTCTACGTATCTTATACTTGGAACAAATTCAGTAGAAGGTGCCATTGGTATTATTTTTTGACTCAAAACACCTTTTTTTGTGTCAGCAACAGTAGGGGGGGTGTTTGTTTTATTGGTGTCTATGGTCGTTGTTGTAGTGGCTTCAGGTGCAGGAGTTTGTATTACTACATCCTTAAATCTTTCTTTCATGAAGACACCGTAACCTGCAACAGGCATGCTTGAAATTTTTACTAATAATTCTTTTGCGGGGGTTTGGGTCGATGGGGTTGTTGTAGGGATATATCCTGAAACATCCACAGGGGATGTTCCGTTATTATTATCCTTTACGTTGGTACTTTTTCCAAAAGGGAAAAAATTTGATAGAAAGTTTGTGCTACCTGTATCTCCTCCAGTATTGTTTGCTGGCTTATAAAGATACATAAAACCAAAAGCAAAGAAAGCTATTATTACTAAAATGATTGCTATTAAAATGATATTTCTTTTTGACATAAAATTTTATTGATCTTGGGCTTTACATTGATTATATAAATCATTTTTTTTACCTGCAACCATAAGTACGAACTCATTTGTTGAATTACAACTACCTCCCCAGAATTTGAAAACTTTTAATGCATCTCCACCACAAGAGTCCCATCCCTTTTTTAAATGACCTATTGCCCACTTGAGATCTGCGTTATCAGTATTGTTGTAAACATCTTGCATTTTTGTGCTACTACCATCAGTAGGGTGTCCGTCGGGAGGGAAAAAAGTAAGACCAAACATCCCAACTGAATGAGAGAATCTTAAATCTAGCCCCAATTTAGGGTCGGTTGGTTTTGGAGCGGGCCCTGCATTTTTTCCATCGTCATTTTGTTTGGCAATTTTTACATCATTAGTTTTATCAAATGGACTATTTAAGAATGTTTTTCCAGAAGCCACAAAATCTCGTCTTGATGCTATATGTATATTTTTTACATTTTCATCATGTCCAATTATTTGACTTGATTTTCCACCTGATTCTATTAAGATAGTTGCCTGCATTATACAATGAGGAAATTTATTTCCCACTAATGTTTTTATAGTATCGTAATATTTAGTTCTACTGAATGTTTGAGTACTTTTTATTGTTTGGATAACTTGTTCTTCGTGTGCTGATTCTGGTTCGATGGTTATTTCCACCGGCTTAACATTATCAAGGCAAACATTCAACAAATCTGGATTTATGGTATTTAGTATAAGCCATGCCCCAAGTGCAAGCAGAAGCCCCAGTATCGCATTGGTCATTGATTTTTTCCCCTCTTCTTTGGAAGAGATGAGTTCGCTTGTCATATACTGTATCCCACCCATTACAATCATTACCACAGCAAGAACTCCACAGATACCCAAAAAAAGTTTAATCATAATGTTAAAATACTTTCCAAGAGGGCACGGATTTATTTTAGGATCTGTTTCGAAAGGTACATTGTTTGGTAAGCCAGGCAGTGAAACAAGAGGGGTGTAAGTAGTATTTGTTTTATCTACACAAGTATTAGTAGTTGTATCGAGTGTTTGTGGTGGGGTGCAGGTTGGTTCGTTACCTGGTTGGCTTGGTGCTTCTGTCAGTTCTTTACAAGGCAAAAATGCAGGATCAACAGGAGGTATTACTGATTTTTTGTCTGTTTCCCATGCTGTGTCACATGCTGTAATATCTTTATACGGGCCATGGACAATAAAATAGTATTCAGTTACAGTTCCTGATTTATATTTTCCTATAAAATAAAATCCTGGACCTATTCTCGAATTTTTTAGAGTAAAATTTTTAGTGGATAGTACACCTTCATAATAATCACTAACAAACCAAGTGTATTTTTTTGCCTTTCCATCCCTATAGAGTAAATCTTCCCAAGACACAGATATTGGTTGAGTTTCCTTTAAAGCATCTCCTAGTGTTTTATTATAAAACACATAACTATCTTTTTGCACCATATTTTCAACAGCAACCTTAGCATTAGCACCATCGATTTGAACTTTATATGACAGAATAATTCGATCTGTTAATTTTTCAGATGGTTCTTTTGTAACTTTAAATTTATAAGTAAATTTAAAAGGACCAGTAGTCTCGGTTCCATCTGAAGGCCCCGTAGCACTGATTAGGGTCATCGTTGCTTCAACTTTTGGTGTTGAAAATCCATAAAAAACAATTAAAATAACAAAACAAAAAATCAAATATTTTAGAGTATTAAATTTTGTTTTAGAAATTGACATTGACTATTTTTTCCATACTTTGGAAAAGTGTTGCTGTGTTATTTATAATGATTTTTATGAGAGATGTTCCATATTGCCCACTTGTTGGTTTTATTGATATAGTGTTTTTTATCCCTGGTGTTTGTATTTGTTCTCCATTTAAAAACCACTTAACATCAAGATTTGATAGACGATTGTTTTTTGTTGAAAAAAAATACGGTTCAGCAACAATTGTACCCCCGTCTCCATTTACCGAAAATCCATCACTTAAAGCATTTTCCCATTTGGTTCCTAAATTTAAATCTTTTCTATAAAAAACGATTTTTGGGTTACCCGGTTTTACTGAAATCTGCCCATATCCAATACTATTTCCAAAAAGGTCAGATACTGCTACTTCCGATTTATTTTCATCTTCCAAGTAAGTATTTCTGTATATAAGATAATTTTTTTCATATCCTGAAGAATCTTGTTTGCTCTTACCATCTTTTTTCCATTTATAGTTTAATCCAGCTTGGTTTTCTGTACTTGGGATTGCTACAATTTTTACTGACCCTTCAATAGGGACAAGGGCCTTCCCTTTATAAAAAGGAGGGGTATATGCACCAGATGCTTCCCAGAGCATATCTATTTCAGATGGAGATATAACTATTCTTTTATTTATAGTAGAACCATCAAGTGTTTCTATTGTTACCTCAAGAATTGTTTGAAATTCTGAATCACCAACTTTAAAAGAAAAATTCTTTTTCCCTATTCCTACAAGTAAAGTTTCACCATTTAATGTCCAAGAAATTCTTGCACTATTTAAGTCCGTTGAATATGTCGATAGATAAGCATTTACATTCTCGTTTGCCTTTGGATATTGTGGGTTGATGACTAGTACGATGTTAGCACTTTGTATTTGCGCATTTGTTTTAAAGGCAAAAAATACAAACACTAACACAAAAAATATAATTAATCCTTTTTTTACCATATATATATTATACCCTGTAGTAGATTTTAATAAAAGCTCGACAGGCTGTGCTTTGCACATTATTAAAATTCACTACAGGGTTATACATCATTACTTATTTACCTCAGAATTTTCTACGTCTTCCTTTTCTTTTTTGATTGATAATATTTGAGAAGGATCTGAAGTAATTATTTGATCTTCGGTATAAGAAGCGATAATCTTGATTGCCACATGTTTTAATCCAGCAAAGAATATTCCTTCCCCAACTCCTGATTCCAAAAGTAAATATTTTTCTTCGTCTGTAAGATTAAAAGTTTTCTGCAAAATATCTATAGTTGTTGGAGATTGTTTCAAGAGTAATTGAATTGAAGAGTTGGTAATAATAGGTACTCCATAAGGAGATTTCATGAAGTCTGCTGCGTCTTGAGTAATAGTGGAAAGTCCCAAATAGTATTTTCTACCTCTTTTTGCCATAGAATAAAGGAAAGATGCAGTATCTTCTGATTTCATCATCCACCATGCTTCATCGACAACCAAGAGTCTTTTCTTTAAATTTTTTCTTACAGCAGTCCAAATGTAGTGCATTACGATATACATGGCGATAGGTTTTAATTCGTCTTCCATATCACGCACTGAAAAGACTATAAACTTTTTATTAATATCTACGTTTGAAGGTCTGTTTAGGAAAGTGGACCAAGAACCTTTTGTATATTTTACAAGTCTTTGCATTACAGATTCACTTCCTTCCATTCCACCCAGAATCATCTCAAAATCAGACAATAGTGGCGGTTCAATATTAGAAAAATCTGATTCTGGAGTAATATCTTTCATTGCATATGTTTCTGAAATTGCTCGATCTACTAACGAATCTTCTTCTGGATTCAATCCTCCAAGCATTAATCTGAAAAGTCCCACTAAGTTTATAATATTTGAGCGAAGTACATCTTCAGCAGTTTCATCTTCGCGCGGGATTGGTAAGTCAAAAGGATTTATATGGTGATCTGAAGATAAAGATATATTAAAATATCTTCCTCCGACAACTTCTGATAAATATTCATATTCCCGCTCAGGGTCTATGACTATCACGTCTACATCAAACATTAGAGACCTTAAAATTTCTAATTTTGTAGCAAAAGATTTACCGGAACCAGATTTTGCAAAAGTTACGGAATTGTAGTTTTCCAAAGAAAATCTATCAAAAATAACGAGACTAGAGTTGTGTCTATTTACTCCGTAAAGTATTCCTTTTGTGGAAGTAAGGTCAAAAGAAACGAATGGAAAAATACTTGAAAGTGGTTCAGAATTTAATTTTTGATGAATGTTTAATAAATCAGTACCTATTGGAATTACGCTTTTGAACCCTTCATTTTGTTGGAATAGGGCAGGTTTGACATAAATAAGCTTTGATTCTAGAATTGATTTTATTTCACTTTCTATTTTTGCTAAGTCAGGTTCATTGTCTGCATAAATTGTGATATAAATACCAACATCAAACATTTTTTCTTGTGCTTGAATTAAATTATTACGTAAACCCTCAAGGTCTTCAAATGCAATATCCAACATTGGGTCACGAACCATTCCCTTTGATTCTCGTGTGCTTATTTGACTTTGTACTTCCGCTACCTTTTTTTGAAATTGTCTCAAAGCAAGAGATGTATCTATGGGATGTATAAAAATTGAAACATCAAAAATTTGGTCCAAATTTATAATTGGAGAAAACCAATTATCAGATAAAAATCTTGGATAAGAAATAATAAAATAGGTTCTTGCAATTTTGTCGCCTAGATTTATTGATTTTGGTTCTATTTTTAAAGCAGATGGAGCGATAATGTCTTCTAGTTCAAGTTTAGCTGATTCATAAATTTCTTCTGGTAAAACAGACAAAACAGACGCAGAAGTGTTGGTTCTTTTGGTTTGGTCTATCTTATTTGTTTTGAATAATTTATCGAAAAATGACATATGTTTTTAGTTGAAAGTATAAAGTGTAAAGTTCATAAAGTTTGGGATGATATATTTGTATTATTTATTTTACTTGATTACTTTTTAACTTGCTGCTTTTTACTAGCAAGATTAGTTTATTCTAAACTAATCTTACCTTCTACTTCTCCCGGATTAAATACTTTATAAAATACTTCCACAACTTCTTCTGTTCCTATTTGTACTGCTTTGATTCCACAACGAGCAAGTCCTTGTTGTATTACCCCTACTCTTTGTTCTAATTGAGATCTTTTTTCTTCAAAATCTAATTCAGCCTCTACTTTTTTTGACTGCTTGTCTTTTTTTCCAAATAATCCTTTAAATAATCCAGTCTCTGTTTTAAGTGTGGTATGAGTATATGGTACAACAATAAAAAAACTTTTTGTCATAATACTTGTTGATTCTGTAAAGTTTTTTATAAAACCAATATACTCTCTTGTTTGGAGTTTTAATAATGGTTCATTTTGTACTTTCATTCTGTTTTCTAACAACAAAAGATAAGGTCTAATATCAAGTTTTCTTGACTGGACAGAGATTTGGATCGGGAAATCAAGGGTGTTTAAAAAATTTTGAAATTGCATTATTGTAGCTCGTTGTTCTTCACTAGATTTTAAAGAAAGGTTCGTTGAATTAGCAAGGATTATTGCCCTGAGTCCCCCATCTTTCAATAAAATGACTCCATCACGAATCTCTTTTATTGGTACAAACTCTTGAGTTGCTTTTGCATGTAATGCCATATCTTTAGTTTAAAGTATAAAGTTCATAAAGTTATAAAGTTGTGTTTTTAAATTAATTTGCATTGTGTTACTTGATTACTTTTGACTTTCTACTTTCTATTGACGTTCTTCTTTCTTTTCCAAATCCAAAACATCTAAACTCCATGCCAAATCTCGTAACTTACTGCTATTTAATCTAACATTATTTGCTGGATTTTCACTCTGTACTATATTTAATGTGTCCTTTTTTATTCCTTTACTCTTTTTTCTTTTCCAAATATACAATTTATCTTGCACAAGGTATTTCATCCCAGCTTCAAGCATGTTTACCAAGGGTTTGTTGTTTGGACGATAAAACGTGAGAGCAAGACAAAACCCAGCTATGGCGAGTATTGGGATTGCCCCCAATAAAAATCCTAGTAGCTTGTAAAGTACAAAACATAAACCCGCCCCACCAGCCAAATATACGAATTGGCTGAAAGTAAAAGGGCCAAATATTTTATCTTCTATGTCTAAAAATTGTGGTACTTTGAATTGCATAATGGGTTAGTCAAAAGTGTAAAGTGTAAAGCCCATAAAGTAATAATACCATATTTGATTTCACTTTCTACTTTTAATTTTCTACTTTCTTTTCTACTCATTTGGGTCCATACGATACGGGTCAGCTTTAGAAACGCTTGTTTTGTTTACTGTAGCTGGGGCCGTTTTGTCACTTCCGAGCGATGGTAAGGTATACTCTGTTTTAACTGTTGATGATTGTACTGGTCCAGAAAGTTTTTGATTCAAAATTGAATTTATTTTTTTATTATCTTCTATTGTGCTTGTTGGAGTTACAGGAGTATCTGTTTTAACACTTTCAGTTATGTTTGGAGTTGTTGTTTTTAATTCGTAGTTTGTAATTCTTAATTGCTCATTAGTTGCTGGTCTTGGTGGTGGCATAGGAACGTCTGATTTTACATTAGTTTCTTTAGGTTTATCAGCCATCATTATATCTTGGAAACCACTTTCCCCTATTTTTTCAGTATCTTTTTTTATAAATATTTCTTCTCGCTGGCTATTTTTTATTAGTTCATCTTTTATTTTTTTAAAGACAAATTCATTCATTTCTTGCACCAACAAGTCAACCTGTGATCTTGGTAATTTTAATCTTTCTTCTAATTCCTCAGGGTATTTTTCAGGCAATAAAAGGCCACAAAGAAGAAGTTCAGTTTCGAGCTCTAAATCTTCTAATTGTTCGAAACTAAAACCCTTTTTTTCTCGAAGACTTAAAATATAAGCTCTCCAATCAACAGAATCAATCGCATGCCTTGTCTCTTTTGGCAATTCTTCTCTTACACGCTCTATCTTAATTTGTAACATGTCTAATGGTGTATCCATACTAGTTAAAAGTTAAAAGTATAAAGTTTATAAAGTGTCGACAGATTTAATGAATCCTGATAAAATCTTTGAAATTTCCAAACACATATTTTTCATTTTCTCAAAATCATTTTTTGAAATATATGCTAATTCTAGTCCTAATTCTAACATAGATCTGACTTCTCCTGCAGAGCCTTTTGCTATGAAAAGAAAATTTCTTAGTTCTTTATTTGTTTTTCTCTCAAAACCTTCGGCGGTGTTATTCATTATAGAAACAGAAGCTCTCTCTATTTGATTTTTAAAACTAAAATCTTTACATTCCTTAAATGTTTTATAAACTAGAATAGTTAATTCTTTTCCTTTTTGCCAAGCTATTACATCTTCAAATTTTTCTATTTTCATAACTTTCTACTTTACACTTTCTACTTTCTACTCATATGGTAAATTTACTTTTTAAATCATCAAGCTTCGAAGGATTGAAGGTACTAGTTTCTTTAGGAACCCATCTTTCGACATCTTTAGTTTCAATTCTTTTCTGAATAAAGGAAGTGTAGTCTCCACCGGACATTATAAAATCTAAATTTTGTTGCCAATTTACCGTTCTATCTTTCAAACTCATTTTTATTTTTTGAGATAAATTCTCAAAAATTGGTTTTAAAATTTTTTGAACTACTTCATCTGATATTTTCTGAGCATTTTCTCTACTTGTACCTACTTCATCTTCTATTTCTACAGCTAGTTCATCTTGTCCTTCTAGACCAACTAAAACCAATCCAATTTGAGCTTGAAGTACATTTATATCATTTCCAATTAAAAAATATTTTTTCCCTATTTCTTCAGAAATTTTTGCCCAATCAAAAGAGTTTATTGCTTCCTGTGATTCTTTTGGAAGAAATTCTAATTGTTCTTGTATGTCTTGTTTTAATTGTTCTGTCATAAATTTTTATTTTAATGGGCTTTTTTCCCATCACTATCTAATTTTACTCCCATTTTAATTTTATAGGCAGCATCTTTATTTGCAGCTGTTTTAATACCAAGATTGGTAACTTTTCTTCTTGTAATTTTATCAGCATAATTATTAGCTACCTCTCTTTCTTCTTTTTCTACAGCGTGTTTATTATTAACAAGTTCAGTTTTTTCTAGATTTGCAATTGATCTCTTCATCACTTTACCTTTATCATCTTTCATAACATTACCATTTTCGTCTTTTAAATCACCTAAGTTATAATCATTACTTGTGTACCTATTGTG
>CAZJQE010000024.1:0-13388 GCA_964548505.1 uncultured Candidatus Saccharibacteria bacterium
CCCTAGATTTGGGGTGACCATAAAATGGCCCGGCTTTCTTTCATTCAAATTTTCATCTTCAGAAGCATCTAACTCATAATAAACTGCGTATGGTATTCTGCCGTAATTAAAGAACCCATTGGAGTTTTTGAAAGACAGACGTCTCTTTAATTCATTTTCTGTTGTCCTTTTCATCTCTAAAATTTTATTGGTTTCCATAAAAGACAAATTTTTATCTCCTCTGAAAACCAATAAAACCCATTTTCAAAAAACTATTATTTTCTGGATAATAACATATAAAATTTATTTGTCTAGCTGGCTCCGGGGGGTAGGGATCGAACCTACGACCAATCGCTTAACAGGCGACCGCTCCCTGCCTGCCGGTAGGCAGGTACTGCTGAGCTAATTCAATTTAGAAGTAAAAAACAATGCTCCGGGGGTAGGGATCGAACCTACGACCAATCGCTTAACAGGCGACCGCTCTACCGCTGAGCTACCCCGGAGCAATATTTTTTACTATTTTTTTATTTATATTTTGTTTTCAAAAACTCTTTACCACACCCTGATTTCCAATATTTCTCTCTAGCTCTGGCATTAATTCTACTATTACCAGCATCTTCTACAAATATCATAACCCAAGGACGAAAACCTTTCGTAGAAAATACTTGTCCAGCATTATGTTCTAATAATCTTTTTTCCGGGTTACGGCTCATTCCAACATAAATTCTTTTGTGTTTTATGCTCTCTATTGCATAAACAAAATAATTTTGCATTTAATTATTATACAACAGGCGATCGCTCCCTGCCTACCGGCAGGCAGGTACCGCTGAGCTACCCCGGAATATTTTATTTTATCTAAAGAACCTATATATAGTATCAAAAAATACTTAAAAAACAAGTAAAAATAGATTTTTAGAAAATCCAATTAAATATACTAAAAAAAGGAGATAATATGTAGTCAAGAAAATTTGGTTTATAAGTTTTATAGTCAAAAAGTATTGCCTCACTTTTCCATGCTTCAAATATATTTACGAGTTCCTTTACTTCATTTGTATCATTAAAAAATACTCCGACTTCAGAATTAAAATCAAAAGATAAAAAATCTAAATTTTGTGATCCAACCATTCCTTCCTTATCATCTATAATCATTAATTTTGCATGATTCATTTCTTTTTCCAAATATATATTTATACCTAATTTGGAAAGTTTATACATAAAAAAATAATTCATTCGATCAATAAGAAAATAATCAGTAACTCTAGGAACTAATACTTCAACTTTTATTCCTTTTAAAACTGCCTGATGAAGTAATGCTGAAAGCCATCTTTTTGGCATAAAATATGGAGTAACTAAAGATATGGTATTTTCTGTTTTATTTATTTTTTTAGTATATATTTTTCGAAGATTACTTTTTCTGTACATAGGAGAGTGTTCTATGAGCCATGAGTCCATTTCTTTTAAAAGAGGTTTTTTACTATTGCGAAATTTCAAAATAAAAAAGTCTTTGCCTCCACATTTTTCATATGCTTTTGCAAACGACCTCAAAACAAAAGGAACTATCTTCCCATTTAGCTCTACCATCAAATCATTCCAATTAGATGCACTTTGATGAAAATTTACTCCCCCAATAAAAGCAACTAATTCATCTACTATTAAAATTTTTCGGTGAGTGTGATGAAAAAAATGACTAATAAAAAAAATCTCTACTCCAGAATTTTTTAGTTTATTGACTGAGTTTTTATTCAAATCAGCACTTCCATAAGAGTCCAGTATCATAGAGACCCTAACTCCATTTTTTGCTTTCTGTGTTAAAAGTTCTAAAAAATTAAATTCGGTCATATCATCAGTAAAAATATACATTTCAAGATAAATTGAACTCTTTGCAATAGATATCGCATGGTACATAGCTTCCCAGCTTCTTTTTGAATTGGTATAAAACTTATAATTCATAGAGCAAATTATTTTGTGGACTAAATACATGGCTTTCGGAACTCCCAAAACAAAGAGATTATATTACTTTATCCATTATAAGTCTACAAAAAATAATGGGTATCCTTGGTTGATTTGTTGTTGAAAATATATATGAGAAATAGAATTATTTAAAAATCGGCCAATCTTCCTGCACTACCGCATATTCTTCTAGCGTTTTGCTACCGTCAAATAAACAATCATTAAGAGAAACTAGTGGGGGCTTGCCTCTGGCTGAATATTCAAGTGTTCTAAATAAGTAACCAAGAAATGATCCTGTATATCTATAACGCCTTATACACCCTTTTATTTTATCCTCTATTTCATCCGTATAACCTTTCCATCGATACATTTGCGGATAGCGATCAATCCAATCATCAGTAATATATGTAACCCATTTTACAATCTCATTTTGTGCGCAGACATTACCTTTCTGTCCTATTCTCACTAGGCTAATAAGCATTGTCTGTTGTGTATGTTTTTCTTTCTCACTAGAAACACACAGAAATGTATATAATTTATCTTTATATTTCGCTAAAATAATATCAACCTCAGATTGATTTTCATAAAGCCTAACTTTTTTATATTTATATCTACTCCAACGTTTTTGAAAAGAACGATCAAGAGAACTCGTTACTTTGTCCCAATCAATTTCATTGTTCTCTGTTCTGATGTTTTTCTGAATATAACTGTAGCTACTAGGAGTATATTTTAATATCCATGAAGGATTAAAGGTTTTTGGGTTTTCTTTCTCTAATGTTTTACTGAGAATTTTAATTACAGACGTAAGCTTCATAACTGAAATTATAAATTTTCTATATACCTATACATTGAGTTTGTCTTTGTAAAATTTATTACGTTTTTTAAATTGTCTATCAAGAAATTCAACTTTTTGATCATGAAAATCAATAATATGTTTCATCCCTTCTCCACGAAGTCTGCCAATGTATTGGACGAGTTTTCCTTCAAACGAAAAAGGAAACGCAAGCACAATAGTATCTACATCATATACATCGAACCCCTCACCAAGCAGTTGACCTGTCGCAAGCAGTACTTGAAAATTACCTGCTTTGATTTGATCAAATTTGATCTTTCTTGAATGCATTCCGTCGTCTCCTGATATAGCGATGGTCTCTATTTCTTTTCTCAAATATAAATTTAGTACTTCAATGTGTTCTTTGCGTTCCGTAAGCACTAATACTTTTCTTTTGGCTTTTACTTCTTTAAAAATGGTTTTAGCAATTAACTCATTTCTGGCAGAATCAAATGATATTACTTTTGCTAATACCTCATAATGGTCTGTCTTATAGCGAAAAGGAAGAATCATTTTTGTTGGATAAATGGTCACTTCGAATGTTCTTGGGAGAGATACATCTTCTTTTTTCATTTCTGCGATAATCGGTCCAATCATAAATTCAGTGATTTGTTCTGTTCCATGTTTGCGTTCATGGGTTGCTGTAAGTCCAAATAGATACCCGCTCTTAAAAGAAAAAATAAGTTCGCGATATGTTTTAGCTGGGATATGATGACATTCATCAATAATAATCACTCCAAAGGCGTCATATAATTCAGCAAGATTCTTGTATCTTCCCAAGCTTTGCAATGTTGCAATAGTTATTTCTTTAGCCTCTTTCTTTTTACTTCCTGAAATAACACCAATTTGTGTTTTTGGAATACCTAAAAACTGTTCCGTACGTTCAACCCATTGAGAGAGTAATTGATTGCGATTCACTAAGATAAGCGTGGGTAAGCCAAGTTTTGCAATAAGTTCAAGGGCAATGATAGTCTTTCCACTTCCTGGCGGAGAAACAATAATGCCACTTGTTTTGTCCTTGATCGATGAAAGTATCTTTTTCTGTTCATTGTGAAGTTTAATAGCACTTTTGAATTTTACCGCTTTGTGTTTTTTGTATTCTTCCTTAATTTTGTAAGCAATCTTTTCTGTTTTGAAATAGTTTGTGAGTTTTTCAATGAATCCTCGTGGTAACAATATTTCATCACTATTGTCCTGTATTAAATTGAAATATTTTTCAGTCTTAAAAACCGATTTTCCCAACTTCTTTTTCACCATGTACTCTTTATTAAAAATATTTAATTCTTCTTTAATAAAAGAAGTGATTTTTGATGAAAGTTCTTGTTTCTTTATTCTTATTGAACCATCAACAACGAGATTAATACGAGAACTATTTGGTTTTACGGAGAAGTTGTCTTTTTGTGCAAATAATTTTTCGTATATATTTTCAAGTTCTAGTGTTGTGTGTTTGTGAATCGTTTTCAAGAATTCCCATTGATTGGAATAAGGGGCAAAGGTATTAGAATCACAAAACACAGAGGCATTATGTTTTACTCTCTCGCCTTGGAGTGGTAAAGCAATTAAATTACCAAAACCGCCGTCAGTTATAGTGTCTTGATTTGGGAAAAGACGATCAAAACTTACTTCTTTTGTAAATTCAGAATAATTGAAAACTTTTCGTATTAACTCAAGCAAAATGGCTCTTGATTTCCAACATGGATAATTTTCTTCAAAGAAAATCCACACATGGGCACCATTACCTGAACGAGAAATTTCTAAGTAAGCTTTTAATCCAATCTTTTCACATTCTTTAATAAGTTTTTGACTATCATTTTTCCAATCTGCTTCATCAAAATCAGCTACGATAAAATATGAGGTATTATCTTTGAGTATTGGATATACACCAATTGTTTCTTTGCCAAGTAAATGATTTAGTAAAATTTCATCTGTGAGAGGTAATAATTTCTTGTTTTCAAAATCTCTGATTGTTCCACCCTTTGCTCTATGTGCGTTAAATTCATTCCAGTCAAAAGAATATGCTGGCATCCACCCACTTTTGTCGCCTTTTTCCCAGCGACGAGAGTACACATCAATACGTCCTCTAAAGAGAGTGTTGTAGATGGTGAGTTTTTCTTCGTTGGTCATGGGAATTAAGATATCTTTCTAATACAACTAGATATCACTTCAATAAATCATCTAATTTAGAAGACAACAAGGCGGATTTGTTGAGCACAATCTGTTCTTTTTGATTAAGATTGTCTGCTGTCATTCTGATTACTTTTGTAACTATTGTATCTCCTAATATGATTCGATTAGTTTTTTTAAGATAATCTTCTGTTTTATTATAAAAAAGTGTCGCATACTGCTTTAATTTTTCTTTTGAAACTTCTCTACTACTTGATCCATTGCTTGTAAATTCTATTAAATTATCTATATTTTTATCTGATTTTATAACTATGTCTCCATCACGAAAACTAATCCAATAATCACTTATTGTGTAAAGAATACTTACCAGGCTATTATCTTTTGTTTTGTACCAATACATAAAAGAAAAATTATCAGAACGAAAATCCTGAAATATCGTCAACTCTTTTAATGTGGTTATTTTATTGATTTTATATTCTCCCAAAAGATGTAAATAACTTGTCATCCAATTTTTTAACCAATTATTTATATATGTCTGATTTGTAAAAAGCGGGATTAGATCCTGTTTAAGATTTTCATTGCTTACTTTGTTTATTTGTAAAGTAAGTTTATCAAAAAGCATTTCTGGATCTTTTACGTCAATTCCCTTAGCGATAAGATAGTCGAGATCTGGCACAATTTTTTTATTCATATACCAAAGAAGATCATAAATATCTCGTCCTTTTTCTTCATATACTGCTTCACCAACACCACGAATTCCACGCAAAAAAATTGCAGCAACCTTGCTTGTCATAAGAGTAGACATATTGTAAGTCTTTATAACAAATGAAAACTGATCGTGATTAATTGGTCTATGTTCAGTTGCTATTTTAGGCGCAATAAAATGGTTAAGGTCTATTTTTACGTGCACCTGACTTGAGGGATGTTTTATCTGTAAATCATCCCCGATATTAAACTTCAGGAGAAGCCCTCTTCCTGTTGTTGTTTTTATAGTAAGAAAATCAGAATCTACATTGTACGTATCTCTGAAATACAGCTCAATTTCTTTTTTTAGTTCTTCCAAGAACTTTTCTGTTATTGAATGAACGATTTCAAAATCTAAATCAACTGACATTCGATCAAGCCCATAGCAAATTCGTAGGGCTGAGCCTCCATACATAGTCCATTTATTATATCCCTGATGATGATAAATAAAATTTAAAACATAAAACTGCAATTCTTCTTTTATTGCATTGCGCTTTATTTCAACGTCCATCTGCCCATATAGAGAGAGCTCCTCTAGCTTTTTTTTAAGAGTTAAAAGAATTTGATTATTCATAATTTATAAATTTTTTAATTAATAAATAAAACTTTTCCTGTTCCTTTTTATCCATTTCAAGAATGTCGATTCGTAATTCTTTGATCAGATTATCAATCTCATTAAACTTTACCCCGCGAAACTGATGAGTTTTAAAATACAATAAATCAAAAAGGGCTTTTGAGGGAGATGCAATGAAAAAATTAAACTTCCCTTTTCCTAAAGAAAAATCTGAAAATAATTCTTTCTGTATTGACTGGTAGATAAAATTTCCAGCCTTTGTTTCAAATTTTATGGTAACTTTTGGTGTTATGGAAACAATTGGATGGATAGATTCTGTTGTGAGATTGTAATATTCGAGAGCTGTCCAAGAGCTAATGTAGGATGGGGTTTTCAAAATATTTGAAAGATAAAATGAATAAGAAATATCACTTTTGTTTTTATTCAAAAAATCTGAAGATATATAAAATCCTCTTTTCAACTGGATAATTTCCTTATTTTTTAGATAACGACTGATATATGTATCAATTGTAGTTTTTGCTAACCCATAAGAACTACCAAGCTGACAGATGGTAGCCTTATCAAAATATGGCAAGTTTTTTAGTTGTTCCATTAAATTCTTTCTACTTTTCATATGTATGACAATAGTGTATCATAAGTGAAACATGCTATCAATTACCCCTACTGTGGATAACCTCTTATGTTAAAAGTCGTTAAAAATATCGTCAGTATCGTAATATCGTCAGCTTTGCGCTACTTACGACATTTACAGCATTATTGATTCCTAGAAAATCCTCCGCCTCGCGGACAGCTTCTGAAAGAAGCGCAAATCTATTGCATTCGTCTAAAACTATTGAGATTGGTACTCTTTTATCAATTCCATAGTTTTTTGAGCACTAACTACCTCCTTGAATAGCCCTGTTTTCTCACAAAGTTTTAACCAAGCCACAAACTTCTTTGTGAATTTAGATCTATAAAAAATACGTCCTATATTTTCCTTCATATCAATAAGCTCCAATCTCTTTAGCTGTTGATATAACACTCTGCCATGATCGCTCCTGCAATTGATTGTAGTAGATTTATAGCGCAACCTGTGGCAGTTAAAGCAGGCAAAGAAAAAACTTCCTTGAGTATTCTTTAGGTATAAGGTATTAGTTTTATGGCTACAACCACAAGTTAAATAGGTTCTTGTGCCATAAGTTAATTCTCTCTCAGACAAAAGGATTTGTTGAGGTTCTGCGGCATAACTGATAATAAGGTAGGCATTGTCATCAGGATAGTACTCTATCTTGTAATCAAGCGCTGAAGGCTTTCCATTGTATATAAAGTTTAAAAATCCTTCAATGGGTTCCTTGTTTCGCGCCTTTTTTAGATCATTTCTCAATAGTTTTGTGCTTAATGCAAAGCATGATTCTCTTAATGTTTTCATACTATAATTTTAACATAGTCCGAAAACTACTGAGTTGGGCTTTGTATAAAAGTATATATAATGTGTTTAATATTATAAAAAAATAGCCCCGTTACTTTCATAACGGGGCTCCACACAAAACTCTAGATAACTAGACAGAACGATACGATGCATTACGAGACTGAAAAAATGATTTACTTTTTCAGTAATTTAATGCCTTGTTCGATAGCTTTATCAAATGAAATTTGTCCTACATACGCAGGACGTAACCATTCTGGCAATCCACCATAAGTGAATCGCTTGAATTGAGCAGACATCAGAAAAATACAACCTTTGTCTTGTGCACTTCTTTGGTTACGGCCACGAGCTTGCAGAACTTTTAGAATAACCCGCCAGGTCCAAAGGGCCCAACGTGCATTATGATAAATCCGCTCTTCAAACTGTGCTTGCGGATCATCAGGAGTAGGATAACCAGGACGTAAGTAAAAAATAAATCCGCAAACACCATCTGGTAAATCAATTCCTTGTCCGTATTGAGCTTCAGTACCGATAAGCACATCTCCCTCGCCATCACGAAAACGTTTTATTGCTTCCTTGGGCTTGATTCCATTTCCATAGGAAATAGCTTTCAACCCTGCTTCTTTAGCAAAAGAAACAATTTTTTCACGTTCTTTTTCAGACACAACAATCACAAGTGATCGTATTCCTTGCTCTTTCCCAAGGTTACAGCCAATGAGAATTTTACGCAAAGTACGATTCTTATCATTGTGTTGTGAACCTTTTACGGAAAGATCAGGAACATCATCGGGCATAAAGATAGCAGAGTTTTCAATGGGAAACTCAGACACGAGATCAATAAATTTTCCATCAATCCCAGTATCCATCTTTACCATCTGAGGATTCGATCCAATAGTTGCTGAACAAGCGATGTATTTTTCTGGGAGAAGTTTCTGACTCGAAAGCCCAGAGATACGATAACTCTGAATTGTTAAAACGTATTCTGTCTTTTTTCCAGCTTCAGTTTTTTTGTCCCAGTAACCGAATACATAGCTAAGCGGCTTGCGGTCCTTTGCTTCAAGTGCAAACTCAAGAGAACGAATATACCGATTTAAATCTTTGGTAAAAACCTCCAATTCTTTCAGTAATTCACGATCTTCTTTCGGATCAATTTTGCCTTCAATAATTGCTTTTTTAATTTTCTCATCAATATTACTTCGTTCGAGTTTAAGCAAGATCTTAAGCAATTTCTTGAGACTTTCATCAGCAAGAAGACTTGTACGGCCACCATTACTTGCATGTTCCTTGATCACTTTCACCATCTCTTCTTTAAAGGTCATGATTGATTTTGCTTCAGGACGACACTCTACAGAAGAAAGCAATTCCCAGAATTGTTCCAATTGGTAATCACTGATGTGATATGAAAGCATACGACGAATTGAATTTGAAAATTCATGTACTTCATCGATTCCGATTGCATCGGGGAGTTTTTCGCGGGAATGACTCAAGGCCTCAAAAAAATAGTAATTAGTTGTGCATGCCACGAGTGCTGCTTGACGGGATTCAAATTTTGCCTGCAAGTATGGACATGGTTTTGCTCCTGGCGAAAACGTTTCTCCATTTTTAAGATCAACCCTGTGTGGGCATTCTTTTAAAATAGAGCACGGAACTTCATCCGCAGGATATTCACTGCTGTAAAAAAGGCAAGGATATTCATTGCGACCATACATTGGTTTGATTTCAGGATAGAGCTTTACTACCTGATCTACAAGTGTTTTGCTTGGGCAAACATAAAATCCATTACCAGTTTCACCACAATTACCTTTGAGAAAGGTATAAACAAGAGCAGTTTTACCTGTACCAGTTGGCCCTTGAAGTATAATTTTATCTTCATCGGGGAATTCCTTGATAACAAGTAATTGGTTCGGTCGTGCATTTTTGTGTGCACCATGAAAGATTGCCAGAAATTCCTCGTAGGATTTTCCAGACTGATTTTTCTGATTTTTCATTTGAAATTTTTAAAGAACATTTATACTAAAGAACTATTTCTCAAGAAGTTACCTTCTTCCAAATTTCGATTATAAATCAAAATCTGGATAAAAGTGGCAAGTGATTTTGGTAAATCACTTGCCCCGAGCTGGACTTGACACTACAAAACTGGACCGAACAGGGCTGTACGCCACTGCACTCAGTATTTTTATATTATAAAGAACATTTTTCAAAATAATGGTAAGTGGTTTTTTATACCACTTACCCCACACCGGACATTACTGCACTCCAGCTAACTTCACTTACACAGGACTGCATATTTTATCCAATATTTTTATTGTGAAGAATAAAATTTTTCAAAAGAATGGAAAGCGAGCTTGCTCGCTTTCCCCGGACGACACTTAACCTAACATTACGTTACTGTACCTGACGGCACAGAATTGGGCTTGAACTAATATTAATATATAAAAAGAACAAATATTTTCAATAAATGGTAAGCGGATTAAGAACCCGCTTACCCCATACATAACCTGGCAATAGCCCACAAGACTACGCGGGACGAAACCATGCCTAACTAAACAACAAAAAGAACTATTAGCGACTTCTACCAAACTTCGATTAAAAATCAAAGTCTGGATAAAAGTGGCAAGTGATTTTTAAAGATCACTTGCCCCACGCATAGCACCAGCATACCAATCTGCACTTTGCTTGACTGGACGCCACAGGATATATTAAAAAGAAATAATTAATTTCTAAATAATGGTAAGTGGTTTTTACGCCACTTACCCAGAACAGGACAGAACTTGACTAAACAGGACTGTACCTAACAGTGATATTTATATATTAAAAGAACAAATTATTTTCAGTGGTGATTGATCAAAGTCAATCACCCCAAGCACTACAGGGCCGGACAGCACTTCGCAACACGCCACAATGCTGGACAGAACTTTACTCCAAACAAATTTCGAAATTAATTCAAAATCTGTAAAAGAGTGGCAAGTAATTTTTAAGATTACTTGCCCCGAGCAAGACTATGCGACACCGCACGACAGGGTACGTAACCCAATAATACAATAAATATGATTGCAAAGAACAAAAATTTAAAAAGAATGGTAAGTGGCTTTTACACCACTTACCCCACACAGGACATTACTGGACTCTACTGCACAAGACCCAGCACTAAAAAATACTTTCAAAAGTAGTAAGTGGTTTTAGAAAACCACTTACTCCACACAACACATGACTGGACATAACTTCGCTAAACAGCACAAGGCCGTACACAACAACACGCCAGTAATATTTTACGAAGAACAATTTTTCAAAATAATGGTAAGTGGAATTTCAATCCACTTACCCAGCACAACACGACAGTAGACTGGAGAACACTTAACTTAACCATGCTAGAGAGCACATAATTTAAGAAAAGTTGTTCATCTCAACTTCTACCAAATTTCAAAATAAATTTAAAATCTGGATAAAAGTGGTAAGTGGTTTTTTATAAACCACTTACCCCGAGCTACACGCTGCGACGCTCCACTGAACTGTGCGTTACTACGCAGGAGACAATATAAAGAACAAAATTTTCAAAAGAATGGAAAGCGGGATTGAATCCGCCTTCCCCGAAGCGCACTGGGCTACACGCCACAAAGCTGTACAGTACAGGACTATACTATATAATTTATTAGAAAATAAATTCAAAAAAAGAACAAAATTTTTACCTCAACCAAATTTCAAAATCAATTTAAAATTTGGATAAAAGTGGTAAGTGGTTTTTTATAAACCACTTACCCCGAGCTTTACAGGACTAAACTGAACCACACAATACAGTGCCTGACTGGACATCACGATATATAGTATTTAAAGAACAATTTTCTAAAGAATGGTAAGCGGGTTTGAATCCGCTTACCCCTTACTCCGCGGTGCGCTACCTGACTCTACATAACAAAAGTGAACAGGAGTAGAGCATATAAGGTTACCTATTTCCAAACTTCGATTAAAAATCAAAATCTGGATAAAAGTGGTAAGTGGTTTTTACACCACTTACCCCGCGCGATACGACACATAACTGGACTTTAGTATTCACTACTCTACGTTACTGAAAATAATATGTCGTAAGATATGTTGAGAAATATATTTTTCAATGGTAAGCAGTTTTTAATCTGCTTACCCCAAGCAACACTGTACATCACAGCACCACACCTTACGGCACGTAACAGGAGCACATAATAAAAATAAAAGAACAAATTCTTTAAAAGACTATAAGAAGTTTTTTTGACTGTTTACCTTATAGAATTGAAATACAAAAAAGAATTATCTCTTTTTAAATAACCTCTACCAAATTTCAAAATTATTTTAAAATTTGGATAAAGGTGGCAAGCGGTTTGAAAATAAAACCGCTTGCCCCGAACCTAGCAGGTCTATGCTGCTCAGAACCCTACTCAACTCCGCGATGGCACACAGTGCTCCACACAATTAGTTAAGTATTTTCCAACCAGAAACTTTGAAACGACCGAAGGGTCCACGCTTAGCAGGCCTGAAATCGCCTAAGCCAACCTGAGAACCAGCTGCTTCAAAAAGCTTCTTCACCACATCTTCCTTGGCAGCAAAATCGCCTTCAGTGGTAATTACCACCTCAAGTTCAATTGACCATTTTTCGAACTTCGGCCGGATGATGCATACGGCGGTCGATTTACCGGCATTATTCAGGTTTCCCTTGCGACGGTCAACAACCATTTTGCTGTGTTCCTTGAACGGCAGAAAAGTCTGGTCTCCGAAATCGAGGAATGCAAAAATCGTGGTTGTTCCTGCAGTTGAAATCTGCTTCTTGCCGTTTTTCACTGACCTTCCAGCCTCAACAAGACATCCCAGGAGGTATTCGATTGGAATTCCAACTTTTCCCTCATCGTTCTTGATAGTACGGCCTTCCGCAATTGTTTCTGCAGAGATGGTCTTATCAACCGTTCCGCGAATCCCGGTCTGAAGTTCTTCCAATGTTTTTTGGGTCATTGGATTCATTAACATCCCATTTCCGAGTGAATCGAGAGTTACTAAAACTCTCACCATGCCATTGTTTGCCATAATAAAATGTGTTTTAAGCAATTATTTGATGAACATTTTGGAATTTCACATGAATCCCTATCGTCTCAATCCTAACATAGTTTGACAAGATAGTCAACCAATTTCATGGTAAATTCAAACCTATCCTGTCGTTCGCTATAAATTTTAAAAATTTATTAGCCAACAACCTATTTTCTTAAAATTTTTTTGCGAAAATTTTTTGTCTATTAAATTTCAAATTCCTAAACTTTTCCAAAAATCATAAGTCAGTTCGTTACCATATGGTACCAGCAAGACTATGGATGGTAATTAGAGACAACCCCCCGTCACTCATTTTCATGTAAGGGGTTAACCATTAAAACTATGTTTTTGAAGATAAGGTCGATATAAGAATCTTCAAGCACAAGCTCGTCACTTGTGCAAATTACTCATTAGCATATTATTAAAATGCAAACAGAAATAGAAACATTGCCCAATACAAATTATATGGGCAGTAAAAAGAATTACGAGAATGTAAAGCAACAACTCGCTGAACGATATGGAAATGAAATTGCTGACGAATATGATCCGTTCGTAAATTGTAGAACTTATAACGATTGGGCAAAAAATTCGTATGTCGTAAATCGCGGTGCTCGTTCATTTAAAGCAGTTGTTGTTGTAGAGAAGAAAGACAAAGAAGGAAATGTAATAAAGAAATATCCTAAAACAATTTGTCTCTTCTTTAGGAATCAAGTTCATAAAGTTGAGTAGGTATT
>CAZJQE010000025.1:0-13374 GCA_964548505.1 uncultured Candidatus Saccharibacteria bacterium
GTAGTTATATTTGTACTAGTACTGCTAATTTTAATGATAACGCAGTTGGATTTAATGTTAAATGGCCAACATTGCCTACTGTCTATCATTACTCATCAGCAACTACTGATACCCTTTTAACTCAAAATACTAATATGTTGAGTTATAACACTTTTTATCTAGTTGGTACTGGCCTTCCTATGGTTACTTGTGCTATGAGTACTACTGGTTTGTCTTGTAGCTAAAAGAAGATATATAATTATCTTGTACGAAAAACCACTCTGACCTAGGTCGGAGTGGTTTTTGTATTTGGCTTATGTTATTATCATTCAAATGAAACAAAATTTAAAAAACGTCGCTTCTTATCTAAAAAATATTTATATTAAGTTTAATAATCTACTTAAAAATAACTCTACAATATCTATCTTGCTTGTTTTTGGGTTTTTCTTTATTTCCTTTTTACTTATATATATGAGCTTGCCAGTACTATCTTCTAGTGACGATCATTATTTTCATTTCAGATTTGCACAAGGACTTCTAGAGAATGGTTTCTTCCATTCCTTTCGTGATTTTCAGAGTATTTATTTTACAGGTATTGCTCATGGGGAACATTTTCTTTATTACAATTTTCTTTTTTATTTAACTCTAATACCTTTTACTTTTTTAACACCCTTATATCTAGGTATTAAATTATTTGCCATTGTTTCTGTTTCATTTATTGGTACTCTACTTTACTTCTTTATAAAAAAAATGAACATCAAATATCCATTTTTATGGGCTGTTGGTTTCTTCTGTTTTGTAGGGGTAAGTACACTATGGCGACTTTTTCTTTCAAGACCCTTCGTTTTTTCACCAATAATAATAATCTTATTGCTTTTAGCATTGCATTATAGAAAATATTATTGGATTTTTATTTTATCTTTTTTATATCTATTTTGGCATACTTCAACTTTTTTGATTCCTTTTTTGGTGGTCTTTGTCTACTTTATTGCTTGTGCCCTTTACGAAAGAAAATATGAATGGAAAATTATACTTTGGGCAGGACTTGGGACGATTGCCTCAGTGGCCACAGCATTTTTTATTGACCATGGATTCTTTATAAATTTAAGAGATAATCTTTTCAGTGTTCTTTCCGGAGTTTTAAATTTATCAGGCAAAGGAGTATTGATTCAAGAAGGAGGAGAAGTTTACCCAAAAAATATTTTTGATTTTTTGAATCAAAATATATTACTCATTCAAATGTTTATATTTGCAGGAGTTACTTATGTTTTTACTTATTTTAATGAAAGAAAATATTTATTCACCCTTGACCCTATCACAAAAAGTAAAAGAACTATGATGTTAACTTTATTTTTATCTTCTTCTGTATTTTTCGTTGCAATACAAATAATTAGCAATAGATTTGCTGATTTCTTTGTATTTTTTTCTTGGATTTTTATTGTCCTTGTGCTTAGCGAAGTGTTTTCCTATGTTGAATTTAAAAAAATACAAATTAAAAAATATTTGAGTTCTGCTATTCTAGTTTGTTTAGTTTTTCTTTTTGTAAATACTGGTCTTCAGTTAAACACGCTTTTCGCAGCTAATGGAAGTCGCCCAGAAATTTTCATGGAAATTGGTAATTATCTTTCAAAAAATCTTAAAAAAGGAGATGTTGTTTTTGACTTAAACTGGAGTTGGTTTCCTCAATTGTATTACTATGCCCCAAACCAAAATTATGTCATAGGACTTGAACCAAAACTAACCTATCTTTATAGCCCTAAGTTGTATTTTCTTTTAGACAATATCAGTAAAGGTTATTTGTGTGAAAGTGAAAAATGTATAGAAAAAGAAAATGAAAGAGACCTTGTATTTCGAAAGAGAAGTTTGCTTGGGAAATGGATTACAGATGAAGGAAATAGAATCGCTGAAGTTGTGGTAAATGATTTTGAAAGTCATTATATTATAAGCTCCAGGGATTATCCTTACTTAAATGCCATATTAGACAATAATAAAAATTTCAAGAGAGTTGTAAATAGCAAAGATCAATACTACCTTTACCAAATTTTACCACCTATAAATGCAAAATAAAAAAATACTTATTTTAGTTCTTGCCTATAACGCGGAAACAACAATATTGGAAGTATTAAAAAGAATTCCTAGCTCTGTCTATCAAGAATCAGATATTTTAGTTGCCGATGATGCGTCGACCGACAATACAGCGGAGGTAGCAGAAAAGTACAAAAAAGAAAATAGAATAAATAACATGAAAATCATTCATCATAGTATCAACAAGGGCTATGGTGGCAATCAGAAATGGTGTTACAACCATGCAATTAAAGAAGGATATGATATAGCCGTGATGCTTCATGGAGATATTCAGTATGCCCCAGAAAATATTCCAGATTTAATAAAACCCCTAAAAGAAGGTGAAGCTGATTTTATTTTTGGCTCCCGTATGACTGGGCATCCGCTTCGGGGGGGTATGCCGATCCATAAATATCTTGGTAATAAATTCTTAACTTTTGTTGAGAATATTATTCTTGGGACAAAGCTTTCAGAATTTCATTCTGGATTTCGAGCATATAGTATGCATGCCCTAAATGACATTCCTTTCAATCTAGGTGCAGATGATTTTCATTTTGATTCAGAAATTATAATACAATTAGTAATTGCCAAAAAAAGAGTCAAAGAAATAACAATAGAAACTTTTTATGGACAAGAAATTTGCTACGTGAATGTTATTACTTATGGTTTAAATATATTAAAAATATTATTTCAATATGTTTTGACAAAAAGAGGATTAAAGAAATATAATAAATTTATAACAAAATGAAATACCTACTAAAGCCATTTAAATGGAGTAGTCACGATAAAATAATAAATTTAACCGAAAAAGGTAAGAGTGTTTTAGACGTTGGGTGTGCTTCTGGGTATTTAGCTTCTTTTTTGAAAGAGAAGGGTTGTCAAATTGATGGGATAGATACTGATACGGAGTCTATTAGAGAAGCAAAAAGGCATTTGAATGCATACGTTTTAGATATTTCCAAAGAAAAAGTAGTAGGGAAGTACGATGTAATCATATTGGGAGATATATTAGAGCATTTAGAACATCCAGATAAAATACTTTCAAATTTTAAAGATAATTTAAATAAAGATGGGTATGTTATTATTTCTCTTCCAAATATTGTAAATATCTATCCGAGACTCAAAATTCTTTTTGGCTATTTTGACTATGAGGAAAAAGGAATTTTTGATAGAACTCATTTAAAGTTCTTTACCCGAAAAAGTTTAAAAGAATTGATAGACAGTACAGGATACCAAATTGAAAAATTGGATTACACCCCAATACCTATCTATGTGAAATTCCCATATGCTCCAAAGTTTTTACTAAATGGAGCTTATTTTATACTTCATGTTTTATCTGTTTTTTGGCCGACACTGTTTGCATACCAGTTTGTGGTAAAAATTAAAGTAAAATAGATTTTTATACACTAATATCTTATTTTCCCTTTAGCTACGTGCATTAGATGTTGCCCGTATTTTGAGTTGCCATATTTCTTTACAATTTCAAGTAGTGATTCTTTTTTTATCCAACCATTATGATATGCTATTTCTTCTAGAGCTGCAATTTTTATATTTTGTCTTTCTTCAATCACTTTTACAAAGTCGTTTGCTTCCATCAATGAATTTATCGTACCTGTGTCCATCCAAGCAAATCCACGTCCTAGAAGTTTTACCTCAAGTGCTCCCTCATCTAAATACATTTGGTTGATGCTTGTTATCTCAAGTTCTCCCCGAGCACTTGGTTTTGTTTTTTTAGCAAAATTTACAACCCTATTGTCATAAAAATAAAGACCGGTGATAGCATAGTTTGATTTTGGATTTTTTGGTTTTTCTTCGACTGAAATTACTTTTCCAGTTTTATCGAATTCTACAACTCCAAATCTCTCAGGATCATTTACGTAGTATCCAAAAATAGTAGCTCGATTAGTATTTTCTGCTGCTTTCTTTAATATTTTAGTTAAGCCATTACCATAAAAAATATTGTCACCAAGAATCATTGCCACGTTATCTTTGCCAATAAATTTTTCACCAATAATAAAAGCTTGAGCAAGTCCGTCAGGGGAGAGTTGTTCTTTGTATGACAATTTCAATCCAAAGTCCTTGCCATCTCCTAGAAGTTTTTTAAAATTTGGTAAATCATGTGGAGTCGATATTATTAAAATTTCCCTAATGCCTGCCAACATCAAAATTGATATTGGATAAAAAATCATTGGTTTGTCATAAACCGGTAGTAATTGTTTACTTATCGCCATGGTAAGAGGATAAAGCCTAGAACCACTACCTCCTGCAAGTATAATTCCTTTCATCCCGTTAGAAGTAGGAAATCTTTAGATTTCCGTAAATTAATTTTGATAAAAACGACTATTTAATTGCAAATCATTATACCACTTTCTTTTTTCTTAATTAACCGAAAGACTTCTAACGGGATTCATAAATCTATCTGTATTTCTTTAATATTTCTTCAATTGCTTGGTAGATATCAGGCAGCTTGATTCCTTCTTTTTGTAATTTATCAGTATTTAAAACACAGTTTGATCTACCTGCTTTTGTTTTTAAGTCCTTAGTGTCTATTATTGTATATTTAAAATTATTATCAACCAACTCTCTATATTTATCCAAGATTTCTTTATGGGTTATGCTGCCAGGGTTTGTTACATTGTAAATTCCAGTACGTTGTCTTTTTATGAGCTCAATTGCTGTTTTTATTAAGTCATCTATGATGGTAATAGAATTTTCTTCACTTATTACTTTTTCATAAGTTGTTATCTTGGTAATAAAATTTCTTAAATTTTTTTCACTATCAACTGGCATTCTCAATCGCAATTGCAATATTGGGAATTGTTTAAGCATGTACTCAGACATGAATTTTGTTAAGGAATAAAAACTTGGGATATCTTTTAAATCTGGTATATCTTCTTCGCTAAAACCCTTTCCACTATTGTCGCCTTGATAAATACATCCACTGCCTAAATGAACCATAAAAATATTATTTAAAGAGCATTCCTTGGCGAGGACCAAGGGTCCTACAACATTTGAATACATCGTTTCTTCTTTATTGCCAAGAACTTCGCACCAATCAATGTTTGGTCGCCCAGTACGACCTGCGCAATTTATTACAATTTCTGGTTTTTTTTCTTTTAAAACGTTTCTGACTTCTTCTATGTTTCCTATATCAGCATCAGAAATTTCTGCCTCATTTTCTAAAGCATTTTTAAATTTATTACCCAAATATCCATTTCCAAAAATTAAATATTTCATATCAATTTTTTATACCAATCTTCATTATTTTTATACCACTCAATGGTTTTTTTAATTCCTTGTTCAAAAGGTACTAATGGTTCCCAATTGAGTTCATTTTTTGCCTTAGTAAAATCTATTGCATATCGGAAATCGTGCCCAGGTCTATCCTTCACAAATTCTTTTAAACTCTCAGGTTTTTCAAGTATTTTAAGAATTGTATCTGCTATTTCTATACCATTTTTTTCATTATTTCCACCAAAACAATATTTTTCTCCTATTCTGCCTTTATGTATCACCAAATCTATTCCTCTACAATGATCCTCTACAAAAATATAATCTCGAACACATTTACCACTGCCATATATTGGTAGTGGTTTGTTGTTCATAGCATTTAACAAAAATAATGGGATGATTTTTTCTGGGAATTGGTAGGGTCCATAATTATTAGAACAATTTGAAACTGTCACAGGAAGACCATATGTGTGAAAGTATGCCATCACAAGATGGTCAGAAGATGCTTTTGAAGCAGAGTATGGACTTCTAGGGTCATAGTTAGTATTTTCATTGAATTTTTTATCATTTAAGTCCAAAGAACCAAAAACTTCATCTGTTGAAATATGATGAAATCTCTTCTTGTTATTTTTGAGAGCTGATTTTAGAAGAGTGTGTGTTCCCATCATATTTGTATAGAGGAATGCGTCAGGATCTTCTATGCTTCTATCGACATGGCTTTCGGCGGCAAAATGGACTATTAAATCAACTTTACTTACTATTTTGTCTACTAAGGCTTGGTCGCAGATGTCTCCTTTTATAAACTCATATTGGTTTTTAAATTTTTGTTCTAACCCTTTTAAATTATCTAAATTACCAGCATAAGTAAGTTTATCCAGATTTATGATTTTATAATCAGGGTATTTATTAAAAATATAGTGAATAAAATTTGAACCTATAAAGCCGGCTCCTCCTGTGACAAGTATTTTCATATTAGCTATATAGTATATAATTTTTTTTGGTTTGGCAATTAGTGGATGATTTATAGATTTTTTATGTTATTATTCTTCTATGATAAAAAATTATAAAATTTTAAGATATATATTTTCAGGAATTATTGCCTCGCTTTCAAATTTCATAGTACTTTATTTTTTAGTTCAAAAATTAAATATTTGGTATTTAACATCATCCATTATTTCTTTTTGTTCAGGGATTGTCGTAAGTTATCTCTTGCATAAATTTTTTACTTTCAAAAATTATTCCAAAGATAACATTCCATTACAATTTTCGTTTTTTTTCTTATATAACTTGTGTATGCTTGGCCTAAATACACTCATGATGTATCTTTTTGTTGATATTTTCGGTTTTTGGTATTTCTTTTCTCAAATTATGATCACCATAGGTATTGCTTTTATAAATTACATGTTTTTTAATAGGATTATGTTTAACATTAACAATAAAGGGTTTTTAAAAAAAATCTCGTAAAGGATGTTTTTTGGTTATATGTTTGTGATATAATACGAATATGACTACAACTTTAGCAATTATATTTTTTGTTTTTGGTACTATTATTGGTAGTTTTTTGAATGTCGTTATTTTGAGATATAATACCCATCGGTCCTTTGGCGGGAGGAGTGGATGTATGACTTGTCAAAAGAAACTTAATTGGTATGAACTCTTTCCAATTGTGAGTTTTCTTTTTTTGAAAGGTAGATGTAAAGGTTGTAAGATGCGTATCTCAATGCAATATCCAATAATTGAATTTGTTTCAGGTCTTATTTTTATGTTTTTGTTTTTAAAATTTCAAGATTATTTTTTTTACAACACAATTGGATTTACTATAACTTATGCATATTATGCAGTTATTTTTGCTCTTCTTTTAGTAATAGCGGTATATGATTTGAAACATAAAATTATTCCTGATACATTAGCACTTGTTTTAGGAATCTTGTCTTTCACTGGTCTATTTTTCTTTTCTAATTTTTTCTTTTTTCCACATATTCCTTCCATTTTAGATTTTTCAGCTGGTATTTTAATTGCCCTTCCTTTTGCTTTTTTGTGGCTCGTATCTCGTGGATCTTGGATGGGGTTGGGGGACGCAAAAATTGCTATAAGTTTTGGATGGCTTTTAGGACTTTCTTTTGGACTTTCTGCTCTAGTGTTAGCATTTTGGTCTGGGGCAATAATAGGACTTATTCTTATTGCTTTCTCAAAAAAACATGGGATGAAAAGCGAGATTCCATTTGCACCATTTTTGGTTTTTGGAGTAACTTTAGTATTTCTATTTGGAATACAATTTTTTCAAATGTTTTTTAGTTTTTAGTGGTTTTTAAAAAATTTTCTATTAAATGAAAAAATTTATAAAAAATACAAAATGGAATAGGGGAATGACCTATGTTGAACTTATAGTAGTCTTGGGTATTTTTGGTACTATGTCTGCCATTGTTCTTACTAACTATTCAACTTTTCATGATAAGATTGATATTAGAAATTTAGCAAATGAAATTGCTTTAAAAGTTTTTCAGGCTCAAAAAGATTCTTCTTCAGGAAAATTACCACCTTCTACAAATACACCATTTGTTTCAAATTGGAAGCCATCTTATGGAGTTTATTTTGATCGTTCTACTAATGATAAAAGTAAAAGTTTTGTTTATTTTACTGATTTATACAATGCAGGTGTTTGTGATATCTCTTGCGAAACAAAAGCTGGGGGGCTTGATTATTTAGAACCTACGATTTTTATTACAAAAGGAAACTATGTATCAAAATTGGAGGTTTTCCAAACCGGGACTTCTACTTTAACAGAATTTAATAATTTATCTTTAATCTTTTCAAGATCAAATCCTGGGGTAACCTTTGGTACATATGTGAATTCTGTTGGGTCTATTATCCCTGGCATATCTTATGCTTCTATCACTATTTCTTCTACTTCAGGCATAACTTCAACAATAAAAGTTTTTTCATCAGGTAGAATTCAAATAAAATAATTATGAAATTATATTTTTTAAAAAAGAATAAAAAAAGAGGTTTTACCCAGACACTAACTTTTAAAAATAGAAAAAAGTTAGTGTCTGGGTTTACATTAATAGAAATGATGATTGCTATTAGTATTTTTTTGATTGTTGTTACTATTGGAATGGGAGCATTGTTGAATGCAAATGTGGTTTACAAAAAATCGCAAGACATGCGTTCCATTATGGATAATTTAAGTTTCACCATGGAAGATGTATCAAGAAACGTAAGGACTGGATACAACTATCAATGCGTAGACAATAATGTAACTAGTCTAAACACATTTCTAAGTTATGCTGGTGAAAACAAAAAAAATAGCAAAAAGATAGCATTCTTATCTCCTAAATTACATCAGGCACCTTTAGTATTTCAAAAAGAAGAGGGTGAATCAACTTTTTATAAATTAGAAAAATTTATATCTTTTTCACTTTTTAACAAAGCAATTGCACAGGTACTCGAAGGAGGAGAAGGTAACCCTTTTTTAGGGATAGATCAAAAAATTGATATCCCAAATATTGATGGAGTAACTGTTCCAGTTGCAGGTGGTACACCAGTCTCTAATATTACCCCAAATGTTGAATATTCAGGTACCGTAACATGGACTCCAATAGATAATCCTTTTAATAGTAATACAAATTATGCTGCTATTATTTCAATTAATCCTAATCCTGGTTATACTTTAACCGGGGTTTCTCAAGATTTCTTCACAGTAAATGGAGCTACTAGCGTTAAAAATGATCAAGACTCGGGAATTGTGAGGGCGGTATTTCCAGTTACAGGAAGTTCATTTGTTCCACCCCCAGATTATGTTTATACTCCTTATGATTGTACTACTGGTTGGGGACTCGTGTTTAGGTCAAATGACGGAGATCAAGTTATTTACTATATAAGTAATGGAAAATTCTTTAAAGCAATTAATGGTTTAAGTAATGCTGTTCAGATGACGAGTGATGAAATAGACATAAATCCAAATAAATCAGGGTTTTCAGTAATGGGTTCAGAGTTGCCCCCAAATGCGAAACAGCAACCATTTACAGTATTTAGATTAAGTGGAACCATTACATATGGTGGCAATATTACTCCTTTTTCAATTCAGACTTCTGTATCTCAAAGATTATTAAATTTTTAAATTATGATTTATTTATTTAAACAAAAAAATATTTACAGTAAAAAAAATAAAGGATTCACCCTTGTTGAGACTCTTATTGCTATTCTAGTTTTCTCACTTACTCTTACTGTAATATTTGGAGTGTTGTCAAATGGAATTTCAAATTTAGATTTTTCAAAACGAAAGATATTGGCACAATATTTAGCCCAAGAAGGCATTGAGTATGTTAGAAATTTTCGAGATACTGAGGTGTTGTTTTTTGTACCATCAGATCCTCAATCTGGTTGGCAAGATTTTATAGAAAAAACCCATGATTGTTCTTTAAATAATGGAGGTTGCTATATTGATAATAGTGGGATTGATTTTTTAAATATACATATGCCCATTGCTCAAATTACGTTTCCACTTTGTGGAGGCGATGGAATGAATTGTACACACTTGTTGTATCATTCTAGTACTGGCAAATATGATTATAGAGACGGAGGAGAAGATTCAGGATTTGTTAGAAGAATTCGTTTTGTTTTAGATTCAAGCAAACAAGAAGTAAAAGTTACTTCCACTGTTAGTTGGTTGCAAAATGGAACAATGCGAACGGCATTTTCTGAGGAAGGATTATATAATTGGATAGAACAATAATATGAAAAAAATAAAAAGAAAAATAAATATTCTTTTTAAAAAAAACAACAAGAGTGGGGTAGCTTTGCTTTTCGCAATTCTTATTTCTACAATTATTTTATCAATAGCATTAGGTATTATAAGTATTTCAATTAAAGGAGTTCAATTTAATACTTCTGACAAGGGGACAATTGATGCCTTTTTTGCTGCTGACACAGGGATTGAATGTGCTTTATATAATGACAAAGCATCAGGAACGACACCATTTTCTGAATCAGATGGAAGCGTAGTAAATGCAGATTGCCTTTTGAATGGTAGCCATGTTATCGATACCAGTGTTTTAAACACTTGGAGTTTCACAGTTCCTAGTTTAGGGATGAATGGGGACTCTTGTGCTAAAATAACCGTTACAAAAGTTTTTGACCCAGACCATCCACTAGTCGTAGATTCCACTAAGATTGTTTCAAAAGGATACAGCACGGGAGATTCAAATTGTAATCTCATTGGGATATCAAGGATAGAACGTGTATTGGAGGTAAACTACTAAAATTATGGATAATATTGAAGCAAAAAAGAGAATAAAAAAACTCCGTGGTGAAATTGCGCGGATGCGTGAAGAGTATCATGTAAAGAATTTACCAGAAAGAACCGATGATGTTTACGATTCCCTAAACAAAGAGCTTAAAGAATTGTTGGAAAAGTATCCAGAATTTATTTATCCAAATGCATTAGAGAATAGGGTAGCAGGGAAGCCACTAGATAAATTTGAAAAAGCGCTTCACGAAGTGCCAATGTTTTCTATTGGCAATGTTTTTTCGAGAGATGAATTATACGATTGGGAAAATAGAAATAAAAAATTATTATCAGGAAATTCAAAGCTTGAATATTTTTGTGAAGTGAAACTCGATGGTCTTGCAATATCCCTTATATATCTAGATGGTAAATTAGTGCGAGGGGTAACTCGAGGTGATGGACAAGTCGGGGAGAATATTACTGAGAATTTAAAAATGATAGAAAGTATTCCACTTATACTACAGGCTCCATATCCGAGCAAGATTGAAGTTCGTGGTGAGGCTATAATGAAGAAAAAAATTCTTGAGAATTTAAACAAGCAGAATGAAAAAGAAGGTAAGCCTTTATTTGCAAATTCTAGAAATGCAGCTGCGGGGAGTCTTCGCCAGCTTGATTCGAAATTGACGAAAGAAAGGCATCTTGATTTTTTTGCATATGAAATAACTCAAATAAAAGGAAAAGATTTTGAAAAAAATATTGAGAAACATTCAAGTAAACATGAACTTTTAAACAACCTTGGTTTTTTAGTTGAAAATCATTCAAAAAAAATAAAAGATACAAAAAATATTTTGGATTTTATTGAGGAAATTTCTAAAATTCGCGAAAGTTTATCTTTTGGGATAGATGGGGTAGTGATAAATATTGATGATACAAAAACATTTGAGAATCTTGGAGTGGTAGGCAAAGACCCTAGGGGCATTATTGCTTATAAATATCCAGCTGAACGAGCAACGACCATTGTAAAAGATATAAAGGTAAACGTAGGACGTACTGGGGTTATCACACCTCTTGCCATTTTTGAACCGACGTCTGTAGCAGGATCGATGATTTCGAAAGCCACTCTTCACAATTTTGATCAAATAGAAAGATTAGGAATAAAAATTGGCGATACAGTAGTAATCGAAAAAGCAGGGGACGTAATTCCGAAAGTAATTGAGGTGCTCACACGTATGCGCACAGGAAAAGAGAAAAAATTTAAAATTCCGGAAAATTGTCCAGTATGTGGAGGCAAAGTTGAAAAGAAAGCAGACGTAGGGAAAATGTTCTCGGGAAAAGTCTTGCACAGGTTGACTGAGCCGAGCAGAGCAATTTTTCAGCAGAAAAATATTCGTGCTTTTAACGAGAATATTTTCCCGGAGTCTGTTGCTTATTACTGTATAAACAAAAAATGCCCTGCTAAAAACGAAAGATTTTTGGAACATTTTGTGAGTGTATTTGAGATTTATGAACTTGGGCCGAAAATTTTAAAAAGATTTAAAGATGAAGGGCTGATTACTGACGCAGCAGATATTTTTACACTGGAGAAGGAAGACATTGCCCCCCTTGATAGGTTTGGAGAAAAAAGTGCAGAAAATATTGTGAAAGAAATTGAAATGAAAAAGAAAATTCCATTTTCAAAATTTTTGTGGGCACTTGGTATTCTCCATGTAGGAGAGGAGACAGCCCGAGATTTAGCAAATAATTTTGGAACAATTGAAAAACTTATAATTTCCGCTAGGCAAGGCCTAGCGGAAATAAGTGAAATTGAAAATATTGGTCCTGCAGTTTCGAAAAGTTTGCATGAATATTTTACTGATAAAAATAATTTAGTATTTATTGAAAAGTTAAAGAAAAATGGAGTGACAATCGAAAAAGTTGAAAAACAAAAAGCTGGTAAATTAACAGGACTTACTTTTGTTTTGACTGGTACACTTTCTATAATGTCTCGGGAGCTCGCGAAAGAAAAAATAATAAATCTAGGTGGTAAAGTTTCGGGTTCCGTTTCTCAAAAGACTTCATATGTCGTAGTCGGCACCGAAGCAGGCTCAAAATTGACCGATGCGCAAAAATTAGGAGTAAAAATCCTAAACGAAAAAGAATTTTTAAATATGATATAATCTAAATCCATGAAAGCTAAATTTAAAATTTTCTTAATATTTCTGGGATGCCTAATAGTGAGACTAATCCCACTTCGAGCCCCGAATGTTGAGCCAATAATGGCCTCTATAATGCCTGTAGGACGCAAATATGGGACAATGGTGGGGTTTTTATTTGGTTTCCTTTCGATATTTCTCTACGACTCGCTAACCCACTTTGGGTCTTGGACTTGGGTTGCTGGGGTTACTTATGGGCTTGTGGGCGTTGCTTCAACTTTCTATTTTACTAAATTTAAAACTTCCGCATTCAATTTTGCCGTATTTGCAATGTTCGCCACAATTTTCTATGACCTTATAACAGGAGTATTGCTTGCTCCGATTTTTCATGAATCAATGGCAACAGCACTTGTTCTTCAAATCCCATTTACAGTTCTTCATCTTGCTGGCAATATCGGCTTTGCATTAACAATTTCTCCTATCCTTTCCAAGTGGCTCTCCACTGAAAAAGTCATATCTGTAAAACCCCTCGCAAGAACCGTTCTTGCGAAATAAAGAGTTATCCACAATAGATGATTTTTTCTAGTTATAGAAAGTAATTTTTGTTATAATTATTAATATGGTAGTAAATCAAGAAATGGTTTCTTATATAAAAGGGCAGTTAGCACTTGGTGTAGAGCGTATACTCATTGAAGAAAAATTAAGAAATGTGGGATGGTCTGACCAGATGATATTTGAGGC
>CAZJQE010000026.1:0-4285 GCA_964548505.1 uncultured Candidatus Saccharibacteria bacterium
AATATCAGATTCATATAAAAAAGGTCCAAAAGGTTTATTTATTACAATAGAAAAAGCAAAATAAAAATTTATGAAAGGAATGAAAACAAACAAATCATATTCAAAGAGATTAAAAATTACAAAAAATGGTAAAGTTATTGGTAGAAAACCTGGCTTTAACCATTTCAACGCAAAACAATCACGAAACACACAACTTGCTGGTCGCAAAGGTAGTGCTTTCACAATAAAGAACAAGCCAAAAAGTCACTTATTACCATTTAGTTAAAAATATCAAATGACAAGAGTAAAAAAAGGAGTACATGCATTAAAAAGAAGAAGAAGCGTCCTTAAGCAGACAAAAGGGATGCGACATGGTCGCAGTACTAAAGAGCGTCAAGCAAAAGAAGCCTTAGTGCACGCAGGCAATTATTCTTTCGCTCACCGAAAAGATAAAAAGTCTCACAACCGAAAGCTCTGGAATATAAAAATAAATGCCGGAAGTCGTGAAATTGGAATGTCTTATTCAAAACTAATAGGAGCATTAAAGAAAAACAAAATTGAACTTGATAGAAAAATTCTAGCCGACCTTGCCGAAAATAATCCTAAAACTTTTGCAAAAGTTCTCGCGAGTTTAAAATAAATATAAATCAAAAAATCCCCCGACCTAGGTCGGGGGATTTTTTGATTTACCTATAGCGGAAAAACATCAGTGAGTTCATTTGAATAGTAAAATTCATATCCCAAATCACCAAAAGTATAAGTAGTTCCATTTATATCAATTGGAGCACCCCCTGCTTGCGCATCGGCTTTTGGAATCGAACGATTAAAACCTAGATTATATAAAGTTGAAATAATTTCAGGACGATTGTCTATGTCATACCCTGCATTTTTCCATTGAGCCATGACTTGTCGCATAAATAGTCCAACATATAGGTATGGATAATATGGATTCTTTACATCAGTGATACGAGTCATTCGCTCGCTATCAGACCCAATCCTGTCGGAGTAATCTGCAACATGTTCCATTTCTTTTCCTAAATAAAATGTAGATTTTTCGTCTTTTAAATGTTCTTCAACTAATTTTACTGTTTCAGGCTTGAGCCCTGCAATCCCAAAAGAAAATTTTGAAAGCGATGCTAAAATTTTCATGGGTTCAAAATACTGCTTAAATGATTCCCTGCGGTTAGTCATAAACCTAAATTGCTCTCCCATCACCCCACTGATAATAAGTCGTGGAGAAATCCCTGCATCAATCCCCGCTTTCTTTATCATTGCCTGGTCGCGAGTAAAAACTTCACGCATTAATTTCCACTCATCGCTACTTGCCCATACGGACGTATCGGCCGGCTGGGTAACATTTTCTTTTTTTATTTTATTATTTAAATTAAAATATGAGTTTCTTTCTGACACAGAACCTTTTACATTTAGCCAGCCAAATTGCATTGCAATAAAAACTGCAACAAAAGAGAAGCCGATAAATGCAAAACAGTACAATAATATCTTTAAAATATTTTTTAAATTAAATTTCATTATTTTTGTAAATTAGATAATATTCTTTTCTTCTGCCTTAATTCTTCTCACAACTGCGATAACGTCTTGAACAAGTTTTTTAGGGTCATTCCCAGTAACAATTCTATTATTGGGCCTATGAGCTTTTGCTAAAATATCCTCAAGCTCTTTACCCATTTCCCAAGGACCTTCAAAAATACCAATAGCCTTTTGGTCTTCAAATGCAACAGCAAATTCATGAATTGTACCAACTCGTCCACAACCACAAATAACAGCATCAACAGAGCGCGTAAGAAGCAAATCTCTTCCAGGATAACCAAAACCGGTATAAATTATTAAATCCATATAATCCACAGGTAGTTTGTATACTTCTGCATGTTCTTTTTCAGTAGATGCTGGAGAAAAACCAATTGAAAGTCCTCCGACTTCTTTTGCCCCGATTGCAGACCACATTGGAAAACCAGTAGTTGCTCCAGTAACAATAATTCCACCCTGTCGTACAATCTCACGTCCTAGTTCTTTTGCAAGTTCTAATGCTCCAAGGCCACAGTGTCCCGTTTCCGCTGCCCCTGACACACAAATTTTTATTTGTTCATGTCCATGTTTTTCATAAGGATTTTTTGAAGATAATACGTCCATCCCGTTAGAAGTAGGAAATCTTTAGATTTCCGTAAATTATTTTTATTAAAACGACTTTAAAACTTAGTTAGTATAACATTTTTAATTACTTTCACAAACCAAATGACTTCTAACGGGATCTATACAATTTTTCTAACATAAAAATGAAACACTGTCTCCTCTGTCTGGGGCATAAGCTTCTATACCAAAATTATCTCTTAATTTTTGTACTAAGAACAAAGAAGACTTTGGTTCCCCCATTACCACAAAAACTTTCTGCAATGAATCACTAGTCTTTTCTACAAAATCAACCAACCCATCTGAATCTTTATGTCCTGAATATCCAGTGATAGTAACAACATGTGCTCGTACCACTACATCTTCACCAGATATGTGTACGGTTTTCAAACCTTCTTGAATTAGTCTTCCAGGAGTACCAACTGCTTGATATCCAGTCAAAAGAAGAGTGTTGTTTGGATCTGGTAGATAGTGCCTTTCATGATGAACCACTCTTCCCCCAGAAGACATGCCTGATCCTGCAATAACTACTTTTGGATTTGGCACTTCGTTAATCAATTTTGATTCTTCGGATCTTAGAGTCTCATGAAGTCCTGGAAAATCAAATAAATGTTTTTCATGCACCATAGCTTTCTGAGCTCCTTCGTTAAAATAACTTTTAAATTGTTTAAAAACTTCAGTTAAACGAATGGCAAGAGGTGAATCTAAGAATATGGGCATTACAGGAATACGATCATTTTCTACTAATTCATTAAGTTCAAAGAGAAGTTCCTGTGATCTCTCTAATGAAAAAGTTGGGATAATCAAAGTTCCTTTTCTCTTATAATTATCCTCAATAGCTATTTCTAAATTTTTTCTTCGATCGTCTCTGGATTCATGGTTTCTATCTCCATAGGTACTTTCCATTATTAAATAATCTATATCATTTACTGTCTCTGTGTCTGGAAGTAACATAGATGGACTGTTCCCTAAGTCTCCTGTAAAAAGAATCTTTTTTTTATTTACAATAAACTGCATCATTGCTGAACCTAAGATATGTCCTGCGTTTAAAAATGAAACCTCTAGACTCTCACTTATTTTGATAGTTTCATGATAATCGAACCCAAGCCAGAGTGAAAGAGCAAACTTTATATTTTCAGAAGAATACATATCTCTCAAATCGTAATCTCTATTTTTAGATAAAATCCCAGCGGTATCTTCAAGCATCGGTTGGGCTAGAGCTTTGGTAGGAAAAGTTGAGTAAATTTTCCCCCTAAATCCTTCATGGATTAATTTCGGAATTCTTCCTAAGTGATCCACATGAGCATGAGTAACAAATAAAATATCAATTTGTTTTGGGTCATAAGGAAATGGATCCCAGTTTATATCGTCAGCCAATTTTATTCCTTGAGTAAGCCCACAATCAACTAATATTTTTTTACCATCTGTCTCTAACAAAAAATTCGCGCCCGTTACTGAGCCCGTTCCTCCACAAAATGTAATTTTGACTCCGCTTGCCATATTTTTATTATATCTTAATACTTTGTTTTTTCATAATACTCTTTGAAAAATATAGAACTGAAAAAAATGCTCCAGTTAACCCAAAACAAATATCAGAAATTGTATCAAGTACATTGAAAGGATTTTGCATAATTATTTTATCAACTGAAATCTCAAATATTTCCCATAATAAACCAATTACTAAAAATCCTAATATTATTTTAATAATATTATTAAAAGATAAATCTTTTGGTTTTAAATACCAGATAAAACAAAGTCCTACCCAAAAACCACCTAAAATATGCATGGGCATATCAAACCACCAAATGCTAAAATACCAATGAAATTTTAGTGCTAAATAATTTAATATAAAAATTGTCACAATAAGTGACACAATGCGTACCAAAATTTTCTTTTTGTTTTCTTTACTAAAATTTTCCATCTAAATATATTATACCCGGTAGTAGATTTTATCAAAGCCTTTTAGGCGTGCTTTGCACATTGATAAAATTCACTACCGGGTATAACTTTTTAAAAATAAAAAATCTCCGCTAATCGCGGAGAACTTTTTTAGGACTATTTCCAATATATTACCGTAGCTATAAGCTAGGTGGGTGCAAGACGTATGAGACCAAGGTCTTATCCGATCGAAGCTCCCAAAAAATATTGTTCTAGGTAATAA
>CAZJQE010000026.1:4295-13019 GCA_964548505.1 uncultured Candidatus Saccharibacteria bacterium
TAATTGGAAATAACCCTACTAAAAGTTTACCCCATCTAAAAAAATTTGCAATAAACTTTATCAAAAAAACACAAATTCTTTACAAAAACAAGTTGACTACTTTAAAATTTCATAAAAATAAAATCCCCCACACGGGGGATTTTATTTAAAATTTATTCATCAACTCCAAAACGTTTGTAATTATAAGTTTTTAAATCTCCGAACCAATGTTTTATCTCGTGAGCTGCTTCTTCAGGAGTCTCGGAACAATGAACAATGTTCATAACGGCTCGTTTCTCTTTATTTGCAAGCGCTGGAGAGTCAATCGAAAAATCACCACGAATAGTGCCCATTTCAGCTAGATAGGGCATTGTTTGTCCCGCAATTTTTCGGACAACATCAACTGCATGCACTCCTTGAACCACCATTTTTACCAAAGGAGCTGATTCCATATAATTAATAAGCCACTTTCTTATTTCAGGACCAATAACCACAGGATCAATGGTACCAAAATCAAGCATCGCGTCATAGCCATATTTTTGATAAGTAGTCATAGTCTTGTGGCCAAGTCGAGTAATCCATTCTTCGTTTTTTGGGTAATGATTGTCAATCTGATCATGAGATGGTTGGAACATTTCGAGTGCCACAATTTTCAAATCACGTTGCTCAAATCTTTTAATAATCTCACCTGTAAGCCCCTTCCGGACACCATCTGGCTTGATCATCACATATGTTTGTTCTTCTTTTGGATGTTTCATATTTTATAAAATTAATAATTGTAATATAAGCATCTTATCAGATTTTTTAAAAATTTCCAAATTAGCAAAAATACCAAAATTTATTTTTTTATTTGTTCAAGAAAAGTAATTACGCTGTAGTCATTTTCATCAATTCCATATTTTTTAAAAATTTGCATCGTAGAACAACGCATGTGTTTTCCCCAATCAAAACCAAGTTTTCGAGACACTAACTCAACACTTTCCCAACTGCTCCCCTCGAATTCAACATAAGTGGGTATCATTGGCCAAGTATCAATATCTATTTCTACTTGATCTAAAACATAACGTTCCCGTTTATTTTCTTCGTAAAACTTTTCAATCAAACCAATAGATTTTAAAAGTTGGTCAGTTAAATTAAAATCACTAACTACAACTTCTATTTCTTTCATTCCTTCGTCAGGTGCACTTCCGTCATTTACTTTCACCCCCATCCTCTGTTTATAGGCAAGGGTTACTCTCTCCCCTTCGTCTCTCAACCTCACCCAAGCATGATGATTTTTCGAAAGAGTAAGCCCTGGAAAATCATATGCCTTTCTTTTATAATCAAACTCACCAATAAATTTGGCATTATGTAACTTTAATTTATCTTTTAAATCCCCCACATCAACTTCTAAAAATTTTACTTCGATTTCTTCCATAATTTTTTCATCTTAAAGAAACTAAAAAGATTAGCTATTATTGATTCTGTTTTTCGTATTTTGCCATGATTTCTGCCTCAATTTCTTCTCGATCACGACCGTATTTAAGATATGACAATTGTTTCAAATTCTCAACCATTTCCAGATTTCCTTTTGGAGGTGGAAAAGTAGCAATGTTAAAAGGTTTAGTTGGTTGTCCATCTACTAGCATCGACATGTAAGCATTTCGATTGTCGATTTTCATAATATCTCTAGCAGTAAAAACAGGTTTAAATTTACTCTCAAGAAATTCTGCATCTTCAGCGCCAACACGAAAGACTGCAATAGACCCAACGTTACCAAATACTGAATCTTTAATTTTTTCTTCAAGCTGTGCTATGTACTGGTGAGCAATGTTTAAAGACAATCGGTATTTTCTAGCTTCAGACAAAATAGAAGAAATGGAATCCGTTGTAACGTTTTGGAACTCGTCGATGTAAAGGAAAAAGTCATTCATCTTTTGTCCATACATATCGACACGAGAAAGTGCTGCCATTTGAATCTTTCCTACAATCAACAAACCTATCAGGTTTGCATTTATTTCTCCAAGTCTTCCTTTGGAAAGATTCACCAAAAGTATTTTCTTGTTGTCCATAATTTCACGGAAATTAAATATAGATTTTTCTTGCAAAACCACTGGACGCATAATGTCATTTGAAATAAAGTTATCAAACTTTGAAGTGATGTATGGCACAAAGTTTGCAAGCCCTTGGTCCCCTGTTGTTTGTTCTGCTGCTACCCAAAATTGTTTAATAATTGGATTTCTACATTTAGCTAATTTCATATCGCGAAATTCTTTATCTACCAACACTCGAGATATTTCTAGTAAGGTACAACCCGTCGAAGGATCTTCCATGATCAAGAAGGCACTATTTTTAAAGTACTGTTCGAACATCGGGCCTCCAGAAGTTTTCATATCAAATAATTTATTAAAAATTCCCATGAGTTCATTTACCACGAAAGTTTTCTGTTCAGGATATTTTGGGTCAAACTCAAGCATATTGAGCCCCATTGGTCTTGGAGTATAAGCTGGATCAAAATAAATAACATCATCAATACGTTCTTTGGGAACATAGGAAAGGATGTCTTGAATATCAGTACCGTGCGGATCAATATAACAAACTCCATGTCCGGCTGCAATATCTTGAGCAATCATATTTTTCATAATAGTCGTCTTACCAGTACCAGTCTGTCCAATAACATAAAAGTGTCGCATACGATCTTCTTCACTAAAATGAATTTTGGTATCTTTACCACGAAAACTATTTACTCCAAGTGCAATACCTTCACTCCCCATTTCAATAGGTGCTGGAGCAATACCTGCTTTTGCTTCTTTCAATTGAGCTTGTCCAGAAATACCAATAGGAAAATGAAAAACAGAAGCAAGCTCTTTTAAGTTCATCGGTAAAATTTTATTTGAAGAAAAAGTTCTATAAGAATAATCATGAAATAACTCTTTAAGTTCACTTCCTGCTACTTCTTGAAATTCTATTCCATTACTAGCTGCTTCGGTAAACTGATTAAAGGAAGATTCTAATTCTTTCAATATTGCATCTGCTCTTTCTTTTGTTTCCGCCGAAGCAACTAAGCGAATATTCGCTTTCATAATAGTACTTTTTACTTTATTCCCAATTTTTTCAGCAGCTCCTTCATCTACCGCACGTCTCCCTTTCATGTATTTTTCTTTTTTCTCTCCTTTCTCATGAGTCCCGAAAATTAATTCTTTTGAAACTTTTAAAAATGCGTGATTGAATTTATAAAGATCATCTTCTGCATTTTTCACAGATATTCCATCCTTTACATCATCTAAAATTTTATGAAATTCATTTATGAACTTATCCCCCGCTGGTGCTACGATGAATTGAATAGCGGCACCTTCTCCTATGGTTTTCAACTTAGAAAAAACATTGAGTATGGTATTCATCGGGTCGTGTTCTATATTATCGTATGTTTTGATAGGTAATACTCCCCGTTCCAAAAAAGTAGCATATGCAGCAGATGACCCCCCTTCTACATTAAAAATATTGTAATCATCAGGGATATCATTTATTTTGGCATCATGATAAAAAGCAAGTACTTGTTTTTCAAACAAAGAAATGTGTTTGTTTGGAATCGCAGCATAAACGATAACTTGGTCGCTACTATTTGAAATTGCAACCTCTAAAGTAAAATAATTTTCTTTTTCATTATTATTCCCTTCTGAAATAGACTGCATCCCAGCATAAAACTGCTCCATCGCACTAATAAATTCTTTGAAACCTTTCTGACTATCAGCCTCGTCTGTTGGAGGTGGAAGTGTAATTTCAAACAGGGTCATGTTGAGAGCTTTAAAAATAGGAGTGCCTTCTTTTAGGTTTGGTATCTCTTGACCTACTTTCAAATACTGCACAAGTAATCGGTGAAAATCGCTATCGATGTGTGGATTTGCCATATCTTCTGCCACAGATAAAGCATTACGAATCCCCTTGGTAATGACAATACCCAGCAATTCTTCCATTACGACATCATGTGGCTCAGGTTTCAATTTCAAAACTATTCCTTCTGATTCCTTTTTAGTTAATAAATTATCTTTGTGAATTACGTCCTGAGCTGGAACTTCTTTATAAGTAGAAATAATATCTTTAGCTGCATTTTCTTTTGCATTTTCAAAACTACCTGCATCAATAAGTTCCTTTTCCCTTTGAGCAACTTGAGTACGTAAATAATCAAGCTCCTCAGTAGGACTTTTAAACTTCGGCATTTCTTTTAAGAAATTTGGATTCATCCCACAATTATACCCCGCCCGAGAATTTTAACAAAATTCTCGGGCGGGACTTTCTCCGCTTTGCAACTTACCCACACCACATATTTGACTTTAAATCAAAGGTACGCTAGGGTATAGGAAACCGTGTTCCTTCAAAGTTTTTCATAGCAATTATTTTAGTTAATCCAGAAGTTGATTATATACTACATGGACTTTTGAGTTAACTAAAATAGCTACAATGGAAACTTTAATAAAAAATTCGATTTGCCATGTTTCATGGCAGGTCGAAAACGAAGAGTACTTTCTCCTGATGCTTTTTTCCGAAAGTAAAGGAAAAGTATTTCTTCCTTCACTAAAGTTTAATTATCCCATAATAACCATATATTTTGGGATAAACTAAGGATCTTTTTTAACCACAAATTTTAAAAGGTCCTTTTTTTTATTTATACTTGACAATTTGAAAGGAATATGATATACTAAGGGAGTAGTTATATATTTAAATAAATAAGTGTATACTATATATAGTCGTATAAAAATTATTAATTATTAAAAAAAATATTATGAGTTTAAATTCAATTTTTAGTAAACCACCAAAAGGCGGAGAAGAGACAAACGTAGCAGAAGAAAAGGTAATGAAAGCAATTACAAATGACGAAGCTCTAAGCAAAGCTTACGAAGCATGGGCTGGTAAAGTTGATAAAAAAGGTATCAATATGCAAGAGAAATTTAAGCAAGCTGTTAAAGCTTATCCAGGACAACCTATTGGATACAATAGCATGGACGAGAGTTTCGTTCCTCAGCAATATCAAGGTTTTAATTAAAAGATCTAAATCAAAAAATCCCCCATTTGGGGGATTTTTGATTTTGGGAAGATTCTGGCTTGATTTATAAGAATAAAAATAGTTTAAGAGAATTTTTTTGAGAGTGTTCAAAAAACCTTTATTTTACAAGGGTAAATTTAGATAAGGGAAAACAAGTTTTGATTTTATGTAATATTGCTTGACATTTGTCAACTAATATGCTAGACTATCCGTAGATAAAGTTCATTGAATACATGGTTTTAAGGTTTGTTACTTGTGTTCCATTATCTTTGTTTCTTTAAGGAAATAGAGGTAATGGAATACAAATGTAAATGTTTATTAACAACCAAAACCAAACTTGTCATGAAAGCAACAAAAAAAATCATTTCGGGGATCATTATTCTTTTTGCAATAGTAATCCTGGCATCATCCTGCATGGAACAGCAGAAATGTTCCGCATATGGTGAGGTGCATCGTTATCAGGCCAATTACAACAGGCGCTAAGCATCACTCCCGGGGAATCTCGACCGTTCGCATTTTCACTTCCTATCGGATTTGGGAATGTGAACGGTTTTTTATTTACATTAAAAAATTGCAAAATGAAAAATAAAATCTCAACCCTAATTCTGGTACTTATCATCCTTTCAGCAAATATTTTTTTTACCACTTCCTGTCAAACAATCAAACACGGGAATCATAAAATGAAAAAATCATTTAGCTGTAATGATGAAATTCGGTACTTTCAGAAAAAGGCAACCAGAAAATATAAATAGGTTGTCCTTTTACAAATCAAACCGCCACTTTCCCCTCAAATGAGACAAGGAAAGAGGCGGTTTTTTATTTTCTATATCTAGCCTGCCGGTTTCGAAGCTTTAGCGAAGACGGGTTAAAACTTCAGGGTCGCCATCAGTTATGAGAATCGTATGTTCAAAGTGAGCACTGCGTTTTCTGTCGGCAGTACGAAATGTCCAACCGTCATCATCTATCGTTACATTCTTGGTACCATTGTTTAACATCGGCTCAAGAGCGATTACCATACCGGGAACCAATTTTGCCCCAGTATTTGCCTTGCCATAGTTTGGAATAAATGGGTCTTCGTGAATATATTTCCCCACTCCATGTCCTGCCAGGACCTCTACAATGCCGTATTTTGGATTTCCTTTTTGGGCCCGCACAAAACTCTCAATCGCGTGACTTATGTCCCCTATCTTATTACCCGCCACTGCTGCACTAATACCAACTTCGAGTGCCCTCTCTGTCGTTTCCATGAGTTTAAGGGATGCAGGTGTAACTTCCCCAACAGGCACAGTTATTGCCATGTCTGTAAAAAGCCCTTTGTGTTTGAGTCCAAGGTCAAGAGAAACGATATCCCCATCTTTTAAAATCATGTTTTTCTTTGGTATACCATGCACCACTTCATCATTCACTGACACACACAAAGACGCAGGATACGGCGTCGTAGCCCCTTCTGGACGATAGTTTAGAAATGCAGGTATATCTCCCATTTCTCTAATCAGCCCTTCCGCAAATTTATCGAGCTCTAATGTAGAAATACCAGGTTTCACTTTTTCTGCAGTTTTATGCAACACAAAAGCCAAACGCTTCCCGCCTTCTCTTAGTATTTCTATTTCATCTTTAGTTTTAATTATTATTGCCATATATTTTTTTAATTTTAAAATTCTTTCTATTTCAAAATTCGTTGCAGGCGTATTTTTTATGGAACATTGCACAGGCTGTCGAGCCGAGCATAGCAATTTTTCAGCAGAAAAATATGCGTGTTCCAGAAAAAATATGCCAAGAAAGAATTTTGTATTTTCAAAAAATCCGTACCGAAAAAAAATAGTTTTTAGAATTTTAATTGATCACTGTTCCTTCAAAACTTTCTCCATTCAAATACTTTACTAAATTTTCAATTGGCTTACCATTCATTATCGCCACCTCCATCCCTTCTCTCTCCGCCATCTCAGATGCCGTCGGGTCGAATGGAGAATTGAGCCCTGGATTCCAATCTTTCGGAATTATTTTTCGATAATCTACCCAAGAAATTTTATCAATTTTTTTGGCATTCGGATTAACTTTCGGGTCAAAATCATAAACATGGTCAATATTTGAAAGATTGATTATTTTCTTTGCACCAATTTTTTTGGCTCCAAGCACTGCATCCCAATCGGTACTATGGCCTGGTTTATAAGCGGAACCAACAACGATTGGCTTTTCCATTGAAAAATCTTCCCCTAAATTTGAGACTACTCGAGATCCAGCATATTCACTAAAAATTACCCGAATAAGCTCAGCATTTAATTTCAAAGATGCAATGCCGATCCAATCTAGATCGTCATTTGATGGAGAAGATATTTCTTTGGCAACATCTTGGTATCTGCGACACACTTTCCCCCCACCAGTTATAATGAGAAATTTTTTCCCTTGTGCCACATGAAAAAGGATTAATTTTTTAAAATCTTTCAAAAAATCAACATCCAAATTGTCAGGAATAATAAGCGAACCTCCAAGCGAGATAACAATTGTTTCGTTGCTCATCCCAGTATGAAAATTTTCACTATTATTATTCATCTTTATTTTCTTTAATCAAAAATTTCATACGGGATAAATATTTTATAAACCAATAGCGCTAATAATCTCTTTCTGAACATCTTCGATAGATTGTTCTCCGTCTATGGTACAAACTTCATATCCTTCTTTATCTTTAAAATATTCCATGGAAGGCATCACATTATTGAAATATTCATCAAACCTTCTATTCAATCCTTCTTCGGTGTCGTCTGCTCTCCCTCTTAAAAGATTTCTTTTCATGGCTTCTTCTTTTGAAAGTTCTATGTAAATAATTTTTATACTTTCTCTTTTAAAGAATTTCATCATGGTTTCAAAAGTTTCTGATTGAGCTGTCGTCCTAGGGTAACCATCAGCAAATAAATGCTTCCCGGCATCTAAAGAAGACACCAAGATATTTGTAAAAATTGATGTAGTCAAAAAATCTGGCTGAAGCTCTCCACGCAACATTGAATCCTTTACAAGACTTGAAGTATAATTTTTGGTTTCTAATAACTTTCTAAAACCTTCCCCCGTACCTGCATATACACTTTCTCTACCATCTTTTGCTTTTAAATATTCCATTAAAAGCTTGGCTTGAGTTCCCTTCCCAGAGCCAACTTGCCCATAGAATATAAATGTTTGTATCTGTGTTTCCATCCCTTAAGAATACAAAATTTATGCTTAAAAAACAACTACTAATATGTTATATTCTATGTATGAAAAAACTTGGATTTAATATCGTGCTTCTAGGAATGATCACCTCTGGCAAAGAGACTCAAGCAAATATCTTAAAAACAATATATGCCATTAAATTTGTTGAAACGGGAGTATATTCTAGAAATCTTTTAAAAGAAAAGAGCCTCGATGGAGAATGGGCAAGGCGCACTACAGGGAAAGGTTTGCCTTTACCTGTAGTATTGTTGAAAAAATTCTTAGTAAAAGAAATAAACAACAAGCCCAAAAATAAAGATTTACTTTTCTTGGGAGGACCAAGATTAAAACCCGAAGCACAATTATTAAAAAAAATGCTGAAAGAACAAAAACAAGATTTCTTGGTTTTTTATGTGGACCTACCAGATAAAGAAATTTATATTCGCTCTAAAAGAAGAAGAGAAAGTAATGTAAAAGAAGTTTACAAAGTACTTGATGATGAAAAAATAATCCTCTACAAAGGTAAAGGGTGTGAAGATTGTCGG
>CAZJQE010000027.1:0-11713 GCA_964548505.1 uncultured Candidatus Saccharibacteria bacterium
CCTTATAATAAATACTATTAAATTTAATTATTATTTTCATGATATTCCATATATTAACTATGCGATTTCTAACGGGATTCATTTAGTTTCTTAGTTTTTTGTTTTTGAAAATGGTGGATAAATATCTTTGTCAATTGTACGAGAAAAACAAGTCCTACCTGCATCATGATTCCATGATTCATTTACTCCTCCTGAAACAACATTAGTCGTACTAATTTCTTTACCGATCATAGGAATAACGCCACCGCCTCCATATCCACTTTGCCAACCCTCAGGTATGGGTAATGAAAAAGTAGCACATAATTCAAATTCCAGTTTTTTATTATTTATTACGACATATTCATATTTTTCTCCATTTTGAAAATCTGGTGGCACAGGCATTGAGAATCCAGTCATAGGATTAACTAGAGATTTTAAATCTTCTGGCAATTTCTCTTTTTGTTGCCAATAATTTATCACCTGATATTGAATACTTTGTAGATCAGAAATTTTCTTTTCATCAAAACGAAGAAGCCTTTGTTTTGCAGGGCTACCCATAATAGAAAAACTATAAAAAATAGCAATAAAAAATATTATAATTCCTACTATTCCAAAAATTAAACTTATTTTTTTTAATTTTACTTCTTCTTTGTTTCTTAGAAAGAGAATATAATATGTCCCAACTAAAGCTGCGAGAATAAGAGTAGATATTACTTTTAATATAAATCTATTAGTTATCTCTCCAGAAACAAAATATTTTACCAAAACAACAAGATCAATAGCAGTGGTCAATGCTGAAAGAAATAAGACAATATAAACAACCCATTTTTTAATTACTTCATCTATATTTCCCAAATCGCCCTTTTTTATAAATTTCCTCCAAAAGTAAGAAACGACCAAAAAAATTGGAAAGAATATGATAAAAGTAGCAAGAGCACTACGGATTCCTTCATAATCATAGGTAGAATATCCATACTGATAAGTGGAATTGAGCACATCTGGAAATTGTTTATCAAGTGTATTAAAAATCAAATTAAGTAAAGAAACGACTGAAGTTATTAATGTTATTAGTAATCCTAAACACAAGAAAAAAAATCCTGCGTTTAGTTTATGCTTACTTACTTCTAAATTTTGTTGTGTTTCCATCCCGTTTAGAAACAGGTCGCGGTCTATTTTTTAAAATAAACTACTCCTGCCTTTTTTTATAAATAATAATAAGGACCTAAATCCTATTTTAAACTCGCGACCGCGGTTTCCAACGGGATCCATTTCCCTATTATAACAAAATTATGTTATAATGAAAGGGAGTACAAAAAGACCGCCAAGGTCTTTTTAATTGAAGAAATGACAAAAGATAGAAAAAAAAGAATAGGGAAGATTTCAACTAAGTTTGTCAAATGGATTGGATCTCCAGATTCTCTTTTTGTACATACTGTTTTTTTTATATCTATGATTGTTTTAGCATTCTATTATGGTGATTCAGAAAAAGTAATGCTTGTTCTTACAACTATTGTTTCTCTTGAAGCAATTTATCTTTCAATTTTTATTCAAATGACTGTAAATAAACATGGAAAAGATCTTGAGGAGGTATCGGAAGATATCGACGAAATCCAGGAAGATGTGCAAGGTATTGAAAAAGACATCGATGAAATCCAGAAGGATGTTGATGAAATTCAAGAAGATGTCGAAGATATCGAAGAAGAAAAGCCACAAGTAATTTTTGAAAAAATAGAAAAAAATCTCAAAGATTTGATGGCAGAAATATCAGAACTAAAAAAAAGATAGTTGTTATTATTTGGCCTCCCAGATGGCAGTATTTGCAAGAGGAATTGCTCGCTTGTTTGATTTTTCAAATATACAAAGTTCTCCTGCTTCTACTTCTCCTTTAAAATCTTTCATCATATCTTCTAATGTATGCCCAAAAGAAAGCGAAGAAGCTTCCGTAGCATAAGAAGTTAAAATAACAAAAAGTGGCTGATCACTTAAAATTTTTCTAACTTGAGATAACAATTTTTGTAAATTATCTTCAATTTTCCAAACTTCTCCATTTGGTCCCTTGCCAAATTTAGGTGGATCCATAACAACAGCATCATATTTATTTCCTCTTTTTATTTCTCTTTCAATAAATTTCATTGCATCATCTACTATAACTCGCATAGAAGGTATGTTTAATCCTGAAAGTTCTTGATTTTCCTTAAGCCATGAAATAGTTTGTTTTGATGCATCTAAGTGTGTAACATTTGCACCTGCCCGTAAAGCAAAAAGACTTGCGATGCCAGTGTAGCCAAATAAATTCAAGAAACGAATTTTTCTTTTAGAATTTTTTATTTTTTCTTCAATAAAATCCCAATGACTTGCCTGTTCAGGGAAAAATCCTAAATGTCGAAAAGGGGTTGGAGAAGCAGAAAATTTTATACCCTTGTATGACATATCCCATTTTTTATCTATCTTTTTCCCAATTTTCCATCCACTTTTTGAACCTTTTTTTGATGAAAAAAATATCCCATCAGCTTTGTCCCATTCTTCTTTGGAAAGAGTTTTTTTCCAAAAAGCATCTTCGTAGGGACGTACAAAAGTATACTTTCCAAAACGTTCAAGTTTTTGATGTTCTCCAGTATCTAATAATTCATATTCATGCCAATCTCTAGAGTATAAAGTATTTATTTTATTTTTTTCTTCTTCTTTCATTTTATTTTAAATAATTAATTAATAACCTTATTACAACCTAATGTTTATTATACCACGAAGTACTTTTACGCTACCATACTTATTCACTTCGATTAATGTTGATGGTTCCGATTCCAGTGTTCCACCTGATAAATAAAAATCCACTATATTTCCAAAATATTCCTTTGCTTGTTTTATATTTTTTGCTGGTGGTAATCCTTCAATATTTGCACTCGGTGCCACAAGTGGTCCTGTTTTCTTTAAAATCTCTATTAAAGATTTTTTTGCTGGTAATCTAAAGGCAATACCATTTAATATTATACTTACTTTTCCTGGCCAATATTTACCTAAAACTAATTTTTGAATACTCGTAAGTTTTATATTGAATTTTTTTAAATCAGCAATTGATGAAATCAAAATAATAGATTTCTTTTTTTTATCTCTATTTTTTATTTTATAAATTCTCTTTATCGCTTCTTTTGAATAAGCACTCCCAACTAAACCATAAATGGTATCTGTGGGGATTATTCCTATTCCCCCATTTTTAAGAATTTTTATTACCTGTCGAATTGAACAATCCTTTGGATGGGTTTTTTTTTCTTTTAGACTAAGCATGATGGTTTTGATAAGCACCTTGTAAATATGAAACTACTGGCATAAAACAACATAATATTGAAATTATCATTAAACTTATTTTTGTAGAAAACGTAAAATAATATACTACTAGTACAACTAGTAAACTTACGGTGTATCCAATATCCAAAAAGACTTCTCGAAGAATTATCGTTTTCTCTACTCCTATTTCTCTATAATGATCCAAATTATATGTAAACCAAAAAGGATTAGTTAACGAAAAACAAAGCCCACTTATTCCTGCAAAAATCCCCCAATAATATGGACTGCTGGAAAATGCTAAAAGCAAAAAACTTAATGCGGTTAGTGAAAGAAAAAGATAAAAAAAATATTTTCTATTTTTCATTTTATCAGAAATATGCCCATTAAAAATAGCAGCAATCACGGTAATTAAAGAAAGGTACCCAAAAAAGTTTCCAAAGCCCATTGGAGTTTTTATAAAAAAAAGAGTATATATCGGAACAAGGGTATAGTTAACCCTTGAAGCCATTCCTTGAAAAAAGGTCGTCCAATTAAATTTTAAATTATGTAATTCATTTTTTATATTTAAATCTAAATTAAAATTTGGAATTATTTTAACCAAAAATAATGGGATCAAATACATAACCATCCCTATAAGAAACATAGTTTCAAAACTAAATTTCTCTGCAATAATACCAGCCAAGGGTTGTAGGGTTATACCTATTATCGGGTTAATTAAAAAAAGTATCCCGCTATTTAATCCCCTTTTTTCTTCACTGCTGTATTTAAAATACATGGTATTGAAAGGTACCCAAAAAAATAAAATATTCAAAGCTCCAAATATGGCCGATAAATAAAGTTGCACTGGACTAAATATTTTTACAAGGACCAAAACACCCAGTGCACTACATAAGATACCAAAAAAAATAGCTTTTTTTACATTTATATTCTTTTTTGGAAAATATAAAATAGCTATCAAGGAAAATAAAAAACAACAAGTATAATAAAGGATTAGTTCAGAAAATCCAAAACCATTTTTTGAAAGCCAAAAAACAAGTAATGTTTGGGTAAACAACATCGCACCCATGTATGTAGCAAAAAAAATATAAATTCGTTTAAACATAAATTATTTAAATTTTAAATTCTACGACATCACCATCTTTTACAACATAATCTTTTCCTTCAGTACGAACAAGACCACGGGCTCTAGCATTTGCGTATGAACCGGCATCAAGCAATGTTTGCCAATTTATTACATCTGCACGGATGAATTTATCGCGAAAGTCAGTATGAATCGCCATGCCAGCAATTGGTGCCGTAGAGCCGATTTTAATAGTCCAAGCACGCGTTTCATCTTCGCCTGTTGTTAAAAATGTTTCAAGCCCTAAAAGTTCGTAACTTTTTTTAATTAAATCGTCAAATCCTAGTAGAAATACTGGATCAACTTTTACAGATATGCCTGGTAATTTTATTTCTACATTTTCAGTAGCTTCTGAAACATTTAGCACATAAAGCATCGGTTTTAAAGTAAGTAAATTGAGTGACTTAATTTTGAATTTTTCATCTTCACTCAAATTGGTATCAACTGCCATCTTCCCTTCTTCTAAAATTTTCTCAACTCTTTTTAAAATATTCTCTTCAACAATTGCATCTTTATCTCCCTTTTTCATTTCTTTTAAAAGATTTGCAAGTCTTTTTGATACAACTTCCATATCAGAAAGTACCAACTCAAGATTAATAACTCCAATGTCTTGCATTGGATCCACTTTATTTGCGACATGAATCACAGAATTATCTTCAAATGTTCGCACCACATGGGCTATCGCATCCACCTCGCGAATATTTGATAAGAATTTATTCCCAAGCCCTTCCCCTTTTGAGGCCCCTGCTACAAGCCCTGCAATATCCACAAATTGCACCGCTGCTGGAATTATCTTTTTAGATTTTGAAAATTCTGCAAGTTTATCGACTCGCTCGTCAGGAACTGCCACTATCCCAATTGATGGGTCAATAGTGCAAAAAGGATAATTCTCTGCTGGCACGCTCTTTTTAGTAAGCGCATTAAAAAGCGTCGATTTCCCCACATTCGGCAACCCCACTATTCCTATACTCAGTGAAGAACTTGACATATATGTCTGATAAATTTAACATTCCATAAGTTTGTAATGATTCTCGACTAGCAGTTGTCTTACTGATGGCACTTAAAATAATATCTTTTTTCATCTCAAAACTAGGATTTTCGAGATACTCTCTGCACTCTTTAGCAAATGCTTCAATTTCGCTACTGCTTGGTATTAGTATCTCATTTTTTGGTGTTTTTTCCAAATTTGCTTTTCCTATTTGATTTTCAAAATCACGAATTTTTTCTCTTATGGGAGCAACGTATTCTTCAAATTTTTCAAGTGGAATAACTCCTTCTGAATAAGCTTTTGCCAAACGATCTTCTTGAGTTTGTAATTTTTTTATCTCAAAGAGAGTACTTTCAATATTTATGGTTGATTCTAGACCACTAATATTTTTTGTGCTTTCTTTCAGTCTTTCAATTTGTTCAGAAAGTAATTTAGGAGAACTCATGATTGCTTTTATTTTCTGCCAAATTACTTCATCGACAATTCGAGCATTAATTCCATGCTCTAAACAAGTTCGAGGTAATGGAAAACTATATACTCTATCAGTGCAGCGATAATATAGATGCTTGCCGCGTTGTGGACCTTCCCCACATCGTCTTCTACCACAAGTACACCAAATTTTCCCAGCAAGTAAATATTTATTTTTCTTGTTTCTACCCAACATCTCAAAATTTCTTTTGAGCTTCATTCCTACACGATCAAATAAATCTCTATCTACAAGAGCAGGTACTTTTATTGGAATCCATTCATCTCTTGCTTTCATCCTTTTGCTCGTCTTTTTTACTTTTCTATATTTTTCTTTGTTGCGAGGGAAAATTGCAACTGTTGCATAAGATGCACCCCAATATGCTGTTCCAGCATAGGTCTCATTCCTATAAAGTGTACTTAGGGTACTAGTATTCCAAACTCCCCTTTTGCTTCTTCTTGGTTTTATTCCCAGATCTTCTAACCTTTTCACCACAGCACGAAGAGTTAGATTCTCTTTATCAATCCAGTTGAACATTTTTTTTACAATTTCAGCTTCGTATTCGTTTATTTCAAAATGTCCTACAACATAATCAGCACTCCCCCTTTTACCTTTATTTAAAACATAAGTATATCCATACGGAGCCTCTGAGGTCAGTACGTGATTATTTCTTGCGCGATTAACTTTACCAATTCTGAAACGTTCAGTAATTTTTGCTTTTTCATATTGAGCAAATAATCCTCTTACACCAAATAAAAGTTCATCACTAGCATTTTTGACTGGTGGCATTGTTACAAAAAGAATTTCCATTCCTATTTGTTTCAATTCATCAATAACAATCATTTGAAGAAAGAGATCACGACCAAGCCTGTCTGGATCATAAATGAGTACTGCATCCCATTTTTTATCCTTTGCATCATTTCTTAATTGGTCAAGATTTGGGCGAGCAAGATTTTCACCACTCCAGCCATTGTCTATATACTCTTTAATAATGATATAGCCATTTTTTTTAGCAAACTCTCGGACCTGTAAGAGTTGTGCCTCGATCGTTTCTTGAATTTCCTGATTTGAAGTGGAAACTCTTGCGTATACAACTATGAACTTAATTATTTTTGATATTATGTTTTCCATATATTTATTTTGTATTAATTGATAATAATTTTTCTTGATTCATTCCCCTAGTTTTGATTACTTCTTTGAAGAGAATATCAAACATATTATTGACTCGCTCTTCTACCTCTTCGTCATCCATCCAATACGTAAATTGTATTCCTTCAACCATACAAGAATCAAAGGTTGTTCTTGCTTTCACTCCTATTGAGTCAAAACAAAAAACTGAAAGAATATCATTCCCTGATTCATCTACTAATCCACTGCCCTGCTTGTTATTTATTTTTTCCATAATGTTTTTATTATTTTTTTAATTTGGACAAACCAAAAGGACGGTTCTAGCTGTCCAATACACTTTCTCACTAGGAGTAGCCATAATGGTAGAACCGCCCTTTTGGGTTCATTATGGCTTATTGTTCCTATTTTTGTATCAGACAGCATGTTCATTATATCATTTGGTAATTAGAAAGGTATCTCCTCTCTAGAGACCTGTTCCATTGGAATAATGTCGTCAATACCGTCAGTATCGTCAGTCGGAATACTTTTTTCGGTTGGAGTTTCTTGAATTGGGTTGCCTTTAGATATTTTTTGAATATGAATGTACCTTTCTGTTCCCGACGTGCTTATTGTCATCAATATCCCCATTTGTTTAAGCGGAGTACTCAATTCATTTATGCGACGCGAGAGAGCATTAGCCCCTTTTGGCCAATACTTTTCTCGAGTATCGATATTTACAAAAGAAGCATGATTTATAAGCTGTAGTAAGAGCTCAGTCGGAGTATCCTTCCATTCTTCTTTGTCTTCCATAAAGGTAATGATTGCGGTTGCCACAATGTTTTCATTTATCAACATCTCTGTTTGTCGGTTTATATTTGCTTTGTATGCTTTTAGGAATTCTTCTTTCGTAAATCCAAGTGCTTCAGCAATTGCACATCCCCATTGAGTCCAGTCAGCCATACGAGGGTAAGAATTGAGTTTGATCGTTGGTTCTATTTGCATAGCTTTTACAATTGTATTAAAAACCCCGCCCAAGATTGACGGCATATCATTTTCAAAGTTTTTAAACAATTCTTTTTCTGTTTTTCTATCCATTTCCTCGATTCTTTCAATTTCAAGAAGCAAGCTTCTTTCAAGAAGATCAGGACGAGTAGTTACAAGATTAATACCGTTCAAGCCAATGCATCTCATAAAGTTATATATGATATCTTCATCGTCACTATAAAGTTCTCTTTTGGTATGGCCTCCTCCAGTAATTGATCTGCAGAGTAAATCTGATTGATCTTCAGAAATATGAGAGACATTATCAAAGAAAAGAAAATAATGATGCGCAAGAGCCTGAATGAGTTCTTTTTGATTATGAGGAAAACCTGTCACATCAAGCAAGGATGGATCTACTCCTAACCGAAGTAATCTTGAAAAAGTTGACTTCGATGAACCTTGAGCTCCAAAAACTACCAGCATGACATGTGGAAAATCAGAAATAAAACAACTTACAAAAAATACCAAAAGTAATAATCGATATTCCTCGTTAGTTATTTTTATGTAATTTAAAAATAATTTTATATCACCATTTCTGATCGGTACCACTTGGGCTTTGTTGTGTGAATGACGTTTGAAAACAATAGGTGGCTTATCTACTATTTCCCACCCCTCTTTATTTATTTTTACTGCTTGCCACGCCTTATTCGTAAGATCATACCAAAGTTCTCCTTTATGCCATGCAATACGATTTTGTAATTCAATTTCTGAACCATCAAAACGAGCTTTCCCTTCCAGTACCGCTAAAATACTTTTTATCATTTCTGAACCAGGTGCCTTCTTCTGCGTACGATATATTTCACTTGCGATCCATCGTTTCAATGCTTTGCTTTTACATCCCCAATTTTCCTGATGCCCCCCTATTTCCAAAGAAATATATCCTTCACTTTGCTCATCGTGAAAAAGAGAAACATCCTTGCGACTCAAAATGTCTTCAAGAAGAATATTTGCTTGAGATTTTTTACTATCATCTTGGATATCACTAGCATTAATCTTTTTTATACTCTCCCACACACTTCTCAATTCTCTTCCTGGAAGGGGCGGAGCATTCTTGCTATTCCAAATTTCAAATTGATCCCAACCTAAAATTTCCCATAATTCTGAATCCATAGAACTTAGAATTTTACCTGCCATAGAGGCGGCTGTCTCATTTCGGGACCCTTCAGAGACTCCTTCTTTACCTAATAGCCATTTTTTATCACTAATACTATCTACGATTATTTTTTTTAACCATTCTGGCATTTCTGCAAGATCATCCTTTGATTCAAAGGGTACTACCCATTCATAAGCTCCACCAGTTTCATTTACTGATGGAGCAAGTAAAACGTAGCCTTTGTCTCCTCGAGAATCAACACCTTCTCCACTAATAGCGGAAGCAGATTTTACTGGACCGTTTAGAGGGTATCTAAAAAAGAAATGTTCACCTCCCCCTCCCGAACGAGCCGAAACAGTAGGAGGTATTTGGAATTCTTTTGAAGTTCTTCCGTGCTTTATGTCTAGATCGAGAGCTACTACTCCTGAAACATTTCCAGTAACAAGTGCAGGATTTGCATCCGGCCATTGTTTCCACCAATTATTAATTTCGTCCACAATCGCGCATTTGTCTTGATATGATTCCCATTTAATGAGAGATATTTTATTTGCCCCAACAGGAATTATACTCAAACCAATGCTTTGATAGTATAATGCCCAATCAAGTTTTGTTTTTAGTTCTTTATTCATATAATTTTGCTTTAATCATGCATTTGTAATCTGGAAACTCCGACCTTGATATTTGTATCAACTTTGGGATTAGACTGCCCGCTTTCTCCATAGCCTCGTTTTCTAGATCTTCATAAGGATTGTCATCATCAGTAATATTGTATAAATCGCTCATTGTAGATAAGCCGAGCATGAATGCAGAAATTGTATCCGCGTCATACCTGACATTATGCTTTTTAAACATTTCTATTATCTCTAACTTTAATTTTTCATTCATATATTTTTTCTAATTAATTTTTAATTTTTACAAATTTCGATACTCTGGTTCGACAAACGGAACGCCAATCAATTTGAAAAGGTCTTTTTCTTCCCTTACTTCATATCGTTCTCCATCTCTGAAGAGATACCCGCAATCACTTTTGAATCCTTGTCGAACCCAGCCGTTTGCTAGTACCTTATGACTGTAATCTGCTGAACCAGTTCGCAATGCAAACACTAAGCCCCAATTTGCTTCTTCGGCAAAGAAGAGATCTAATTTGATTCCACTCGGAAGTATTCTTTGAGTGTATTTACAAGGAAGTTCACCTTTGACTTTTTTCCACTTATTTACAATGGTTGCTATTCCACTTTCAAAAATTCCCGTTGAATATGGAAGAGGGATAGCTACGATTTCAATATCTCCTACTTCGACCTTCTTTCGACGAATAGATCCCGCTATTTCTATTCGCGAACAAAAAGGTTTTAATTGCTCTACTACTTGTAATGCTATTTTGTATGCTTCCGCATATGGATATTTGATTTTTTTTAGTTCCTTCATATATTTTTAAGTATTAAGATTATCCCAATCATCTCCCAATACCCATCTTAAAGTTTCCAGTCGACCATTGAGTCTACCCCACTCAAATTTTGAATATGGACCTAGATTTTTCTTTCCATATATTTTCTGCATCTTTTTTGCAACTTTGATACCGCGTTTTATGCACTTAATTACCTCCGGATCCTTCTCTTCTAAATACAGCTTTTGCATACCTACTTGATGCCTATCAAACCACACCTTATCCGTTGCAATATTTTCTTCTTTTACAATTTCTTTAATTTTTCTCATATATTTTATTAACTTAAACTTATAATGTTTGCGATTTTCGACTACGATCTTTAAACTTTTAATCCATATCCAAATCAAAAAAACTTAGAATATATTATCCTAATTATCTCAAAACACCTGTTTTGTACCTTTATCTACCTTTATCTACCTCATGTTGAAGCCAATACTCATTGTCTTTTGCACCAATTAATTCTTTATTCCCAAGATATTCTTTTGTGTGATTATTTATTTCCGTTATCGCAGTTCGAACACTTCGTTTGCGTTTATCTGTCTCCACTCTATTCGGAATGTCCTCGTCCTCAACTGAGTCTTTAAACTGTTCATATATTTCATCCCAAGAAACTTTTACATCTTTTCCATGTTTAACTAAACATTCAGCTACATCCTTTTGTTTTCCTTCAAGCTCCACCAAACCGTCTTCATTAAGAATAAGCTGCCCCAAGTTTGTATTATAAGAAATATGAAGCTTTTCTTCACTTATGTTTCCACCCTTTTCTCCCTTGTTGTTCAATTTTTTATTTTCTAGTTCAGTTTTAGTTGAAATAATAAAATATCTATACTTCTCTTCAAAATTCTGCCCTAACGTTTTTAGTTCATCTATATTTTTATCCCATTCAACAGAATGTTTAGTATAAAATCCATTTGGAAGGGTATAATGTTCTTGAATAAATTTCTGTAAGGAATTTAAGGATGCATTAAAAGTTTCCCACTCAGCGTTTATTTTTGGATTGGTGAATTGAGATAATATCTCAGCTGAGTAAACATCATAATCTGAAAACATTACCATGTCTTTTTCTGTAAATTTTCCAGTTAGTAAAATTTTATTTAAAAAATCCTCCACCGCCTGTTCTGGTAACAGTTTTATAAATTTTTCTAATTTTTCAGTATCATCTTTTTCCATAACCTTATTATACTACTTTATAA
>CAZJQE010000028.1:0-11613 GCA_964548505.1 uncultured Candidatus Saccharibacteria bacterium
CTATAAAAATCAGTAGCATTAATATTATTCGCATCTTTATGCTCATTTAAATATTTATCAAGTACAAGCCCTAAAAGGGGAAGTTCATTTCTTTTTCAGTTAATTTTTTTGCCTCATTTTTATTTAACATTTCTATAAACTTTGGAAGTGCGTCTAAATATTCTTGATGTGTTTCGATTATGCTTTCTATTTCTTTTTTATCAATTTTTTCTTCAACCTCATGTTCTTCGTGAAATTTATCTCTTTTTTCTAAAGATTTTTTTACTTGCACTAAATAAAGAGTTTTTATAACATCATTTTTACCTTCAACCCCTGCTAAAAGATCAATTTTATATTGTGCATCAAGGCTATCATCTGTTGCAATCCATGCTTTTTCGTCTTTATGCTCTAGGCTAATCTTTTTTTTTAAAAAATTCACTGCTTCTTTACAACTTTCGACTCCGCGTAAAATTGCTTCTACTTCTTGTTGAATTAGAATAGAACCATTATTTTTTGATATCGATTTCCTAATCCACCCTCCAACTATTTTTAAATCCAAACCACGTTGATAAATCATTCGAAGAAGAACATTTTGAAATTTAGCTTCAGGGGTACGAAGTACTCGTCTTTCAACTACTTTTTTACTACCAGTATTTTTTATTGCCTCTTTTGCTTCTGCTTGATTGCGTTCTTTGATGTTTCTAAGATATCTTATGACTTCCTCTTCAGTTGCTTTTTCCCCAAATTTATCATTTTTTTGTTCAGTCAATAAAGTAACATTTTTCGCAGAAGGATTATTATTAATAATACCTTTTCCTATTACTATCTCAAAATTAAAACTTTTACTCATTCCTGCATTATACAATATATTTTTATTAAATACAAATCATATGTCTTAAAAATAGATTAAAAAATAAAGTAGTGATATAATTTATTCATATGCAAAAACATGAACATCCGTTTAGTTGGGAAGCCTTAGCACGTATTGTTGTCGTTGGAGTCGCTGTATTACTTTGCTGGAAAGCTCTTTCTGTACTTCCTATTATTATTATTGCATCTGTTCTTACAGTTTCATTTTATCCAATTGTTAAAAAACTACAGACAAAAACAAAGATTCCGCTTCTCTTGAGTATATTTTTAATTTTAATTGTTCCAATTGTGCCATTTGTTATTTTAGGATTTATTTTTATTCCTCGTATTGCAAATGAAATTCCTAGCCTACTTGTAAGTCTTAACTCCATCATCAGTAGTTCGCCATTTTTCGGAAATTTTGACCTTATGGCTTATATTCAATCTCATTTTGATTATACAACCGCTACTAATGCTACCGTAAATATTGCAATGGTAATTTTTTCAGTTATTACAACAATAGTTCTAACCTTCTTTTTAATGTATGATCTTCAAAAATTATTTGAATTATTTTTGCATACTGTTCCTTCCCGAGAAAGAGAAAAAGTAAAAGAATTATTAAAAGAAGTTGCGTCGGTGACTGGTAAATATATCCGTGGAAATTTTCTTATTTCAGTTATTTGTGGTTTTGTAGTCTATATTGGACTTACGCTTTTACAGGTTCCTTATGCTTTACCTCTTGCGATTTTTGCAGCGGTTATTGATTTACTTCCACTTGTTGGTCAAACTATTGGAGCAATCCCAGCAGTTATTATTGGTTTTGGAGTTTCGCCATTCACAGGGGTATTGGTAATAATATTACATCTATTCTATCAACAAATTGAAAATGCAGTAATTTCCCCAATGATTTACAACAAGGCATTGAATCTTTTTCCATCAATCGTATTTTTGTCAGTATTACTTGGTGCTAGCCTCTTTGGTATGCTTGGAGCATTTCTTTCATTGCCGATAGCTGCCAGTATCCCAGCTATCATCCACTATCAAAAAAACTATAAAAAGAGGCACGAAACTATTACTTAAGCATTACTACCTGCGACATACCCGCTCGTCCAACAAATTTGAAGTGAAAACCCTCCACTGGGTCTGTTAATATGTAGTAAATCCCCAGTTATATATAGATTTTCAATGATTTTAGAACGCATGGTCTTCATGTCTATTTCAGTTAAATCAACCCCGCCATCAGCGACTACAGCCTTATCAAAGCCCATAAGGGCCGTAATTGTAAGAGGTAAAGCTTTTAGAAGCAAGACTAAATCTTTGCGAACTTCTTTTGTAACACTGTGAACTTTTGTATTTTCATCTGTATTTTTTAAAAGTGACAAAATTGCATCAGACATTCCATTTGGAATAAAACCATTCAAAGCATTTTTTAATATTTTATTTTTATTTTCATCAAAATATTTTACTATCTTTTCTTCTAGTTCTCGCTCGTTTAAAGAAGGGAACAAATCAATTTTTACTGTTACTATACCTGAAAGTAATAAATCTTTTACTTTTCCAGCACTGTTTAATATCATTGGTCCTGAAATTCCAAAATGGGTAAAAAGTAATTTTCCATTTTTCCCAAATTTCTTTTTTCCATCTAGATAGAAAGTAATTTTTATATTTTCGATTGTTATACCACTCAAAGACTTTACCCACGATTCACGAACTCTAAGTGGTACAATTGTTGGGGTAGGAGACTTTACATTGTGCCCCAATAAGGAGAGCCATAGAAAACCGTCGCCCGTTGAACCAGTTTCAGGATGTGAGTTGCCACCAGTAGCAAGTACGTATGAATTTGCTGTATATATTTTTTTGCCAACTTTTATACCAGTGATTTTATCATTACTCATTAAAATTTCAGAAACGGGGGAGTTGGTTTTTACTACAACCCCATTATCTTTCATGTATTTTTCTAAAACTTTTAAAACGTCTAGGGCTTTTTCGCTTTTTGGGAATGCTCTTTTGCCAGGCTCCACAATTAGAGGTAAACCATTTTTCTCAAAAAATTCACATGTTTCTTTTACTCCAAATTGAGAAAAAGGGGAGTAAAGAAATGGCTCAGCTTTGCCATAACTTTTCAATAAAACACGAGGGTTAAGTTCCATATTTAAAATATTACACCTACCTCCACCGGTAATTTTAAGTTTCTCACCCAATTCATTATTTTTCTCAAGTAAAAGTACCTTCTTGTTGAGTTCCGCACATCTCCCAGATGCTATCATTCCTGAAGCTCCACCTCCGACAACGATTACGTCAAAATCAAACTCAAGTTTCTTTTGCATAATTTTATTCTTACATTTTAATGTTGATTTGTGAAGTACGTTTGACCTATTGCTAGTTTTTTTGATATCATGTAGGTATGATAAATATAAATTCAATCGTTCCTGATTTTGAATTGGACGCATATCAGGCAAACGAAATTAAAAAAATAAAACTTTCAAATTACAAAGGGAAGTGGGTAGTATTAATTTTCTATCCAGCAGATTTTACTTTTGTTTGTCCAACAGAATTAGAAGATGCCCAAAATCATTACGAAGAAGTTAAAAAGTTGGGTGGAGAAATTATGAGCATTAGCACTGACACTGCATTTGTCCACAAAGCTTGGCATGATACTTCGCAAGCAATAGGTAATATCTCTTATCCAATGCTTGCAGACCCGACTGGTAAAATTGCAAAAATGTTTGGAACCTATATTGAAGACGAAGGACTTTCTCTACGAGGAACATTTATTATTGATCCTGATGGAGTATTGAAAACAATTGAAATCCATGAAAATAGCATTGGCCGAAGCGCAAAAGAAATGCTAAGAAAACTCGAAGCTGCAAAATTTGTAAGAGAACATGATGGAAATGTCTGCCCTGCAGGTTGGGAACCCGGCCAAGAAACTCTAAAGCCTGGAGTTGATCTAATAGGGAAAATATAATTAATTTTCAGTTACTTCTAATTCAATCACCGGCAAATTTGAATTTTTTATTGATTCTTCGATAAATCCTTGCATAATTTTTGCATCATTAAAATCTACGTTTCGCATTGCTGTTCTCTTTTTTAATAATTCATCATCAATCGTAAGATAGACAACGAGTTCAGTATCTTTTGCTATCCCTGTGCCAAATGCAGGCTGGCCGGGTTTTACAATTGCTCGCCTTGGTCTTAAATATAGCCGTCTTTCTTCATTTTCTTTAGTTAATGGTGCATTGTAATAAAAATCTTTTTCTTCATCATTGAGTGGTGGAGCGAGTTCTGATATTGAAATACCTTCTGGAATATTTTTTAATAGTGTTGTTTTCCCGACACATGTCGTACCTATGACGGTGATACATTTGTCTTTATTTTCTTCTAGTATCAATTTTAATTGTTCTAGAGTATTGCTCATTTTTTTATTATATCATTTTGATATTTTTATAATAAAATAGGGGATTTTTATGAAATATTGGAAAGAAAAACCAACTAATTTTAATTTATCTCAATGTCCACATAAGTAATTTGGGGGAATTTTTCAACGATATTTTTTTCAATTTTATCAATATGGTTCCCAACGAGTCGGGGAATTCTGTCAGTATTTTTAAATATCATTTTAGTAAATTCCTTGAAGTCATTTTTTACTTCATCAAATTCTTCTCTCAAATCACCAGCTTCATACATCTCTTCGTATAAAGGTGATCCGTTCCACTCAACTGTAATTGAGATTCTATATTTATTTATATCAACTGCCACAGATTTAAAATCTGAAACATTTTCAACGCAAGGGTCTTTCAAAAGGAATTCTATAATATCTTCTTTCACTTGTTCCGACAGAGGTTTCCCAATAATGTAATGATAATTTTTTACAATCAAAACAATAGCAAGAAAACCAAGAATCAGGCCCACAATTATTCCACCAACCGAGTCGTAAATATTATTGTTCGTAAAATACATCAAAAATTGTGCAATAAGTGCTACAAAAACACCGAGCACCGCTGCTCCATCTTCATAAACTACTGCCAAAATAACAGGGTCAGCATCTTTAAAGATTTTATCTGAAAATTTTCTTTTTCCCTTTAATTCTTTTAAGGCAATAGATAAAGTATACCCTTCAACTACAAAAGCAATACATAATACTAAAATACTAAAATAACTAAAGTCATTTATTTTACCTGCACCATAACGAACCAAAGAATCAATTGAGTGATATACCGTAACACCAGCTCCAATAAAAAGAATTCCACAAGCTGAAATTAATGACCAGAAAAATCTTTCAATTCCATAACCATAACCACGAAAATTGTCAGCTGGTTTCCTTGATCTTTTTAAGCCAACAAGTAATAGGGATTGATTTAGGGTATCAGCAAAACTGTGCACACTTTCAGCAAACATACTGGCAGAGCCTGAGAAAAAAGCTATGATAGTTTTTATAATTGTGACAAAAATATTGCCAAAAAGTGCTGTAACTACTGATTTATTTCCATGTACTCTGTGAGGCATATTTAGATTATAGCATGTATCTCGAAAATATTATTGAAGATAATAAAATAATGCTATAATATAAGGATGAATCCCGTTAGAGATTAATTAGTTTAATGGGAGGATAAAGTTAAAAATTTTAAATAAGTTTATTTAGTCAATAAATTATAAATATGATGAGTAAATCTAAAGATTTCCTATCTCTAACGGGATGAATTCGAAAGCATTTGTATGGGTTGGTATGACTATCGGATCAATAATTGGGGGACTCATCCCAACACTCTGGGGTGCAGACGTATTTTCTTTGTCTCCAATGATATTTGGTGCACTGGGTGCAATAGCTGGAATATATATTGGTTTTAAGTTAAGTAGATAATTTTATGGGAGAAGAAACAATAAAGGAAATAAAACTACCAGAAGACAATGGGCCACATGATTTTATTATTGAATGGTGGTATTTCAATGGCCACCTAAAAGATAAAAATGGAAAAGAATACAGTTTCATGGATTGTTTCTTTAAAGTAAATGCCGATAAAGTAAATATTCCACATATTTTGCCACACATGATAGAAGATCATTTTAAAAATGGAGAGTTTATTCATTTTGCTCATTCAGTTATTTCAGATATTTCAAATAAGAAAAGCTACAAAGAAATTCAAGACATTTCTTTAATTTCAAAAGACAGTTTCACGAAAGAACTTTTATTTATAAATTATGAAAATGCGCATATTATGGGTGAGCGTTTAAAATCAGAAATTATTGAAACTAAACCCAATAATTTTTATTTAAAAACAAAACATCTAAGTCTTGAACTTGAATCAAAGAAAAATCCATTGCTGGAGGGTGGACATGGCTATGTGGGCACACCAGAGGCAGGAAGCTACTATTATTCTCTAACGGATATGAGAGTTGTGGGAAATATAAATATTGACGGGAAAGATATAGAAGTGGAGGGAATAGCTTGGATGGATCATCAATGGGCAAATGCAGTTTATAAAAAAGATAAATGGACATGGTTTTCATTCCATTTAGAAAATGGTACCGAAATAATGTGCGTCGAATATGCCACAGGCATAGGAGTAGATATTTTAATAAATACTATAGACAAAGACGGAAATCAAAATCAATATAAAAATGCCAAAATAAAACCAGGGAAAAAAGTATGGAAAAGTAAAAAAACTAAAGCAGAATACCCGATGTCTTGGATGATAGAAATAGAAGAAGCCGGAATATTAATTGATACTTCTTCAGAAGTAAGAGACCAAGAAATGATTTTTGGAGCTATAAATTATTGGGAAGGTCCAATGAGAGTACATGCAAAAATTAATGGAGAAAAATCAAAAGGAAAAGGCTTTATGGAACTCGTAGGGTACCCGTCTGACTACAATTATTTGCTCCTGGCAGGTGAAGAAATCGAAGAAAACATCTGGGTTAAAATAAAGAAATTTTTTAATAGAAACTAATTTCTATCTACTTAGTGGCAATTTGATGAAAAATGCGGAGCCTTTATTTGCACCTTTAGATTTTGCATAAATTTTCCCGCCATGAAGTTTTATTATTTGTTTTGAGAGATATAGCCTAAGTCCCATACCATCAGGATAAGCAAGAACTGCTCGTTTGCTGCGATAAAATCTATTAAAGATTCGGTATTTGTCATAAAAGGTCAAACCCATACCTGTATCGGTAATGTAAAAAAGTAAATTTTTATTTTGGACAATACAGTCAATTAATATCTTTCCGTCTTTTGGAGTATAAAAAATTGCATTTTCGAGGATGGCATCAACCGCAAAATTAATCTTTTTTAAATCAACCGTGAGCATAGGAATGTCTTTGAAAGGGGATACTTGAAAAGTAATATTTTTTTTATTAATTTCTTCTCGATATTTTACGATTGATTTCTCAACAATATCTCGGAGTGAAGTAGCCACGAACACATAACCTGCAGTATTCTTTATGTCCTTTATCCCTACAATTAGATCCACGATTTCCAACAATTTTGTAGTGGCATTGTTTAAATTCTGAATATATAAAAGTTTTTCATCTTGAGATATGTCTCGGCTCTCTAATTCTTTTGAAATCCAATTTATGCGTGTTAAGGGAGTACGGAAAGTGTGATTCACAATAGCAGTAAATTCATATTCAATTTTTTCGGCCAAATTGTATAAAATAACAAAACGATAAGACAAATATAACACAACAACAAATGAGAAAGCTGGTATTGCCCGTAAAGGAATATTATAAGTTGAACTTAAATAATTTGATTCTAGTAATAAAAAAAAGATACCGAAGAAAACTAAAACAAATAAAAAACTCTTTAAAAATTTCCACATACTTGTATTATAACCTATGTTCACCCAAGCTCAAAATAATGTTATTATATAAAGATGTTATATAAAAAAGTTAGTATTTTTTTGTTTATAATTCTTTCTTTAATTCCAATTCAAAATATCTTTGCGCAAACCCAAAATGTAGGGATTATTCCTTCAAATATTTGGTATTCCAAAGACCCATTCGAAGAAGGAGATAACATAAAAATATATACAGTTGTTTACAACTCTGACTCCAGACAATTGTCTGGTAGCGCTATTTTCTTTGATAACAATGTTCTTTTAGGGAAAGAAGACTTTTCCGTAGCCCCAAAATCAATTGTTGATATTTCAATAAATTGGACTGTTACGGCTGGGGACCATAATATATTTGCTAAAATTGAAAATGCAAAATTTTTAATTTCAAAAGGAAAATACGAGGAAGTATATCTAGCTGATAATAAAACAGAAGAAAGTAAGAAAAAAATTTCAAAAAAAATAGTCGCTGATATACCAAACAGTATTGTAGATAAAATTTCTGAATCTGCAGGATCTATGCCTGATGTTGGGCAGATTTTAAAAGACAACACTCCTTCTGTTGTTTCAAAAACTATTGATTCAACTATAGGAGCACTCGAAACAGCTAGAGAAGCAGGAAATAACTTTGTAACCGAAAATAAAAATACTATCCAAAAACAAATTGACGCTATGAATGTAACATCGAATTCTATCGCTAATACAAGTAGTAAAAATAATGCAAAAAATGCAGATATCTCTCAAGGTCAAGTAAAAAGCATTGAAAGTCCAAATAAAATACTAAAACCTTTTAAATATGTTGAACTATTTTTTCTTTCTATTTTAACCTTTATCTTTAATAATAAAATTATATTTTATCTATTACTTTTGGCCCTACTTCTTTTTGTTCTCCGTTATATTTGGTATCTAATTTTCTAATTTGAATTTTTTATGTTTTGTGTGTAGTATAAGATAATGGTACAAAGAATTTTATTGTCTTTTCTTTTATTGATTTCCATACTCTTTTTCCCTTATTGGATATCAGTCATTTTAGCTTTATTTGGAATAATCTATTTCAGATTTTTTTGGGAAGTAGTTGTATTGTTTTTTATTTCTGATTTAATTTTTGGAATAAAGGAAGCTCGCTTTTTTAATATAATATTATTTTCTACTATACTATCTTTTGTAATATTAATACTTGCTCAATTTGTAAAAAAGAAATTAAAATTTTATCAAGATAAAAATTAAAAAATGCATTGGAAATTTTTTAGAAAAAATAAATTAAAGAATATGAATTTTTTCGTAGAACCAGACGAGATTTTTCTTGATTCAAAAAATTTGCAAAATTTTGATAGCCAGCAATTTGAAGGAAGAATTGAAAAGCAAATTTCTAAAAAAACTGCATGGTATCTCGGTATTTTTTTTGTAATGATTATTATATTTTTTTCTTCACGATTAGTATTTTTGCAAATACAAAAGGGTGAATTTTACTTCAAAAGAAGTCAAAATAATACTCTTGAAAAAAAAATAATCTTTGCTGATAGGGGAGTAATCTATGATCGCAACAAAGTAGAACTAACTTGGAATAAAAAAGGTGAAGTTAGTGATAGTCAAGAAGTTGATAATAATAGTTTTTCAATAAGAACCTACAAAACACCAGGTTTTTCTCATCTTTTAGGATATGTAAATTATCCCCAACAAGATTCATCAGGAAATTATTGGCAAACAGAATTCATCGGAAAAGATGGTCTTGAAAAAATGTATGGAGATAAAATGAAGGGCCAGAATGGGTCAAAAATAGTTGAGACAGATGTAAATAAAAAAATATATTCAGAAAATATTGTAAACCCACCAATTCATGGAAGTGAATTGAATACTACGATTGATTCTAGAATACAAAGCGAATTATTTTCTTTAATTAAAAATCTATCAGAAACTCATTCATTTTCTGGTGGTGGTGGTGTGTTGATGAATATTCAAAACGGAGAAGTGCTGACAATGACTAGTTTTCCTGAATATAACTCAGAAATTCTTTCACTTGGAAAAGATGCAGAAACTATAGGGAATTATGCGACTGACAAAAGAAAAGTTTATATGGATAGAACCATTTCAGGACTTTATACCCCTGGATCAATCGTAAAGCCATTTTTTGCATTTGGAGCACTCAATGAGGGTGTAATTGATCCATACACTAAAATATTATCAACTGGTTCTATTTCAATTCCAAACCCATATTTCCCTGATCAAAAAACAGTATTTAAAGACTGGAAAGCGCACGGTTGGACAAATATGACTGAAGCAATAGCAGTATCTTCAGACGTATTTTTTTATGAAATTGGTGGAGGATACCAAGGACAAAAAGGTTTAGGAATAGCAAATCTTGAAAAATACGCGAAACTTTTTGGTATTGGAGAGAAAACAGGTATTGATTTACCTGATGAAAAAGGAGGTACTATTCCAAGCCCTGAGTGGAAATTGAAAAATTTTAAGGGAGATCCATGGCGCATAGGAGATACCTATCACACAGCTATCGGACAATATGGTTTTCAAGTTACACCACTTGAGATGACCCGTGCCGTGGGGGCAATTGCAAACGATGGCACTCTCGTTTCTCCGCATCTTATTTTGGGCGATACGATAAAAGAAAATCAAAAAACTAATTTAAACTTAAAAAAAGAATATTTTGAAGTAGTAAAAAAGGGTATGCGAATGGCAGCTTCTCCTGGAGGTACGGCAGTAGCACTTGATGTACCTTATGTAAAAGTTGCTGCCAAGACTGGTACTGCTCAACTTGGAGTTGCAAAAAATAAAGTAAACTCTTGGGTTATGGGATTTTTCCCATATGATAATCCAAAATATGCTTTTACGATTATGATGGAAGCAGGGCCCTCTACAAACGGTGTCGGAGCTTCGTCGGTTGCCCGCCAAATCTTTGATTGGATGTCTATAAACACCCCTGAGTATTTTAAATAAAAAAATCGGAAACATTATATTTCCGATTATTATTGTGTATCAATTAATCTCCTTAACTCTGTTTCCATTGACAATCTTGCGCGGTTTGCAAAGTCACCAATAGTTTCTCCTTCTTCTATTAAGATAGGATCAAGGTATTTGATAGTTATTTTTCTAGGAGAAAACCACCATTGACCTGCTCGTGGTTTAAATAAGTATGTCCAGGAAACCACTACACGTACTACAGGTATGCCAGTTTTTTGTGAAAGAAAAAATGCACCTTTTTGGAAAGGGAGGATATATACATCTTTTTTTCTTTTTCGGGGCTCTGTTAATCTTTTCCCTTCTGGAAAAATTAAAATATTAAATTTTTTTTCTAAGAAAAATTTAATAGCTCCTTTTACCTCTTCTTTGGATTCTAAGTCTTCGCGTTTTACTGGAATACCTATAAACATAAGAAACAAACTGACAAGTGGTATTCGTCTAACTTCTGGAGCAAACACCACCTTCCAACCCTTTAGACCCATTATTGGAGCATTGATTATATCATCGATAGTGGAGCAATGGTTACAAATTATAATATATTGACCTTTTGGTAATTTACCAACAAATTCTAGCCTAATACCAAAAACATAAAGGATGGTTGTCGCCAGGAAATACATTATTCTATACATAAAAGGTCGAACAATGACAGCGATGAAGAAAAAAGGAATACCTAAAATAAGTAATACTGGTATTACTATCAGGTACATCAATATTGTCACTACTTGATCAAGAGTCTTGTTTGTATAAGAACCCTTTAGTCTAAGCAATGAAAGGAAGATCGTCACTCCAAGATAAATAAATATTGTTGTTCTTGGATAAAATCCAAACGCAAAAATTTGTAGCGTTAGATAGGGGAATGCTATGAAAAGCACTCCCAGGGCTATTGCTGGTATGATAACCAGTCTTAATCGCCATAGTTTTCTTTTCATAGTTTTTCTTTTATACTTAATGAATTTTTCATATTTATACTACATTTTATTAG
>CAZJQE010000029.1:0-6412 GCA_964548505.1 uncultured Candidatus Saccharibacteria bacterium
CCCCCGACCTTCCCGGTGTAAACGGGTTGCTCTACCAACTGAGCTAACCGCGCATCAAAAGCACTTGTAATAATATCTTATTTCTAATAATATTTCAAGATATGAAGATTTTATATGAAGACAAGGATATTTTAGTCATAGACAAGCCATCTGGTATTTCAGTGCACCCTGATGGGAAAAGCAAAGAAAAATCAATTACAGATTGGGTGTTAAAAAATTATCCAAAAATGAAAAATGTTGGTGAGCCAATGCGAGTTGCTAACTCGCAAGTAGAAAGTAATCAAGTTTTTAAAGTAAAAAGTAAATCAAACTTTCAACTTTCAACTTTCAACTTTATAACTATTCCTCGGCCAGGAGTAGTGCATAGATTAGACAAGGGTACTTCGGGGGTTTTAATTTTAGCCAAAAATCAAAAGACTTATGAATTTTTAAAAGAACAATTTCAAAGTCATAAAATAAAAAAAACTTATATTGCGATAGTTAATGGTTGGCCCAAAAATGATTGGGGTTTAATTAATAAACCTATTGGTAGAAGTCCATCAGATTTCAGGAGGCGACTAGCAGGGCGCGGGGCGCGTGGAGAAATGCGCGAGGCAACAACAGAATACAAAGTTTTGAAAAGATTTAAGGAAGCTTCTGTGCCTTTTAGTATTCTCGAAGTTTATCCAAAAACTGGCCGGACACATCAGATTCGAGTGCATCTAAAATATTTAAGTTTTCCGATTGTTTGCGACTCACTTTATAATCCTACGGGGGTCTGCCCAAAAGGGTTAAAAAGAATGGGGCTTCACGCAAAATCTATAGAATTTGAAAGTATTTCTGGCAAGAAAATTAAAGTAGAATCACCATTACCGAAAGAATTCAAAAAAGTGTTAAAATATCAAGATGAAACCAGAGATTAAAAATTGTCAGAACTGCCAGCAAGATTTTCAAATAGAAGAAAGAGATTTTTCTTTTTATGAACGGATAAAAGTTCCAGCACCTACTTGGTGTCCAAATTGTAGATGTATGAGACGCATGGTCCATAGAAATGAAAGGAGCTTGCATAAAAGGACATGCGATGTAACAGGGAAAAGCATTATTTCAATTTATCGAGAAGATTGCCCATTTACTGTCTGTGATAAAGATTATTATTTTTCTGATCAATTTGATCCATTTTCTTATGGAACTCAATATGACCCGAATACTAAATTTTTTGAGCAATTTTACGAATTTGCAAAAAAAGTACCACTTGCATCTTTATATGTAAGAAATTCAACAAATTGTGAATACAATCAAGATATGGGACAGGGGCTAAATTGTTATTTATGTTTTAGAACACATGATTCACAAAACATGCTTTATACATACCGTGGCAATCATTCAAGCTACCTAACAGATTGTTTTCAGGCAGTTGCTCAGTCAGAATTTTTATATGAATGCGTGAACGTTATTACTTGTAGTAATAGTAAATATATCCACAATTGTGAAAAATGTTCTGATTCTGCATTTCTTTACAACTGCACTGGTTGCGTAGATTGTTTTATGTGTACTGATATTCGAAATAAACAATGTTGTTTCCGAAACAAACAATATTCCCGCGAAGAATATAATAAAATAGTTGAATCATACAATTTAGCTACCTATGCAGGAATAGAAAAAGCACTCAATGAATTTGAAGAGTTGATAAAACAATATCCACGAAAAAATTTAACAATCGTTAGATCAAAAGACGTTACTGGAGATAACATATTTGATTCTAAAGATAGTCGCAATGTCTGGAACGTAAGAGATCTGGAAAATTGTCATTATGTTTGGGACTCGTTTAATTTTAAAGATTGCATGGATACGTATTCTGGAGCTGGGGCTGAACTTATCTATGAAGCTACCGCTACCACAAAAAGAAGTAATAACTGTCATTTTTGCGTGAGAGTTCATAGTGGATCTCAAGATTGTGAATACAGTTGGTTCTTACAAAATTGTTCAAATTGTTTTGCTTGCGTAGGTCTTCAAAATCAAAAATATTGTATTTTCAACGTTCAATACGAGAAAGATGAATATGAAAAATTGCTTTCAAAAATAAAATCAAAAATGATAGAAGATGGGGAATATGGAGAATTTTTTCCACTTTATACTTCACCATTTCCTTATAATGACACAGTTGCCCATGAATTTTTTCCAAAGGATGAAGAATCTGCAAAAAAACTTGGAATGAAATGGGGTGAGATAGAAGAGAAAAAATATAAACCAACAATATCTTGCGATACATTGCCAGATGATATAGAAAAAGTTACAGATTCAATCTTAAAAGAAATTATTTCTTGTGAACATAAAGGTGATTGCGAACATGGATGTACTGGAGCATTTAGAATAGTTGAAGACGAACTAATATATTATCGAAGAAAAAAAATTCCTCTACCTAGAAAATGTCCAAATTGTAGATATTATCGTCGTCTGGAATATAAGAATCCAACAGAACTGCGAGAAGTTACGTGTATGTGTATGGGGGAAGAACTCTCCAATGGAGTGTATAAAAATACTATAGTTCATTCTCATGGGGAAGGACCTTGTGGTAAAAGTATTGATACTACATTTAAAAATGATTCAGATTTAATAATTTATTGCGAAGAATGTTATAAAAAAGAAGTTTACTAAATACTTGTCCCGTACTAAATTTTTAGGAAATTGATATTTAGATAAGATATAATTAAAAAGAAAAATATATGAAAATTATTAGTAAAAATTTAAAATTTTAGTACTGGGATGAAACAAGAAACTAAAATATGCCAAAACTGTAAATGTGACTTCACGATTGAACTGGATGATTTTGGGTTTTATGAAAAAATGCAAGTCCCAGCACCGACCTTTTGTCCGGAGTGTCGCCTTCAGAGACGTCTCTCTTGGCGCAACGAAAGAGGACTACATTTTAGAGAATGCGGTTTATGTAAAAAGAAAATAATTTCAATTTATCGTGAAGATTATGGCAATACCGTGCTCTGCGAAAAATGTTGGTGGAGTGACAACTGGGAAGGATTAGACCATGGAATCGAAATTGATTTTTCAAAACCTTTCTTAAATCAATTTTTTGAACTTTTTCGCAAGGTACCAGTGCCAAATCTTTTTGCCTTCGGAACAACAATGGTAAATTCTGAATATTGCAACATGGCAAATGACATGAGAAATTGTTATTTATTGCACGATGGAACTTTTGATGAAAATGTTTCTTATGGTAGTGGAGTATTCTTTTCGAAAGATTCTCAGGATATCACAATGACTAGGAAAGGAGAATTGTGTTATGAAACAGTGACTTGTATAAATTGCTACCAAACTACTTTTTCGGAAAAGTGTGAAGATTGTATTGATGTGCATTTCTCACACGGACTTCGAGGGTGCAATAATTGTTTTGGTTGTGTGAATCTTCACAGGAAAAGTTATCACATTTGGAATGTTCCATATACCAAAGAAGAATATGAAGAAAAAATAAAATCTTTTGGTTTAGATTCTTATAAAAATATTTTTTCGATAAAAGAGAAAGTAAAAGACTTTTGGAAAAAATTCCCAAAGAAATATTATTTTGGAGTACAAAACGTAAAAACAACCGGTGATTATCTTGAACATTCTAAAAATGCAAAAGTATGTTTTGGATGTGCAAATCTAGAAGATTCAAAATTTTGTTCTTTTGTTTCAAATGGTCCAGTGAAAACTACTTATGATTTTACACACTATGGCGACAATATTGAAATGGTAAATGAATGTTTGCAGTCCGGAAACGGCATTTATAATATAAAATGTGGCTGGGGCACTTGGACTAATTCAAGAAATGCCACTTATTGTATTACTTCTCCTGGAGTATCTGATGTGTTTGGTTGTGTTGGACTTAAGAAAAAACAGTATTGTATTCTCAACAAACAGTATTCCAAGGAAGAATATGAAAAACTTGTGCCAAAAATTATTGAGCACATAAACAATATGCCTTATATAGATAAAAAGGGGAGAGTGTACCGATACGGCGAATTTTTCCCAGCAGAACTTTCACCATTTGGCTACAATGAAACAACTGCACAAGAATATTTTTCGTTAAGTAAAGATGAGGCACTAGAACAAGGCTTTAATTGGAAAGAAGAGGATAATAGAAATTATAAAATAACAAAAAACCCAGAAGAGCTTCCAGATAGCATAAATCAAGTTACGGACTCTATTTTAAATGAAGTAATTGCTTGCGAGCATGGTGGAAAATGCGAGGAAGGTTGCATGACTGCCTTTAAAATTCTTCCGGAAGATTTAAAATTTTATCGAAGAATGAATTTACCACTACCGAGACTGTGTTCCAACTGCAGACGATTCCAAAGAGTAAAACAAAGAAATCCGTTAAAACTCTGGCACAGAAAATGTATGAACAAAGGTTGTCAAAATGAATTTAAAACCACATATGCGCCAAAGAGAGAAGAAATAATCTATTGCGAAAGTTGTTATAATAAGGAAGTATATTAAGTTTGTATTTTGAACTTATTATTTATATAATGATTTAGTAATAAGTATTTTATTAACTAATAAAAAATCATGAGAAATAAATTACTAAGTATTTTAGGTGTGATAGTTCTAACTGTTGTTGTAAGTTTAATAACTGTAAAAACATTATCTCCATCAAAAAACATAAACAATGATTCAAGTGTTTATGAGAGAGTTTTAAAATCAGGAATTATCCATGCTTGCTATGTGGTTTATCCACCAGCTTCAATAAAGGATCCAAATACAGGCAAGATGACGGGGGTATTTGTGGAAACCCTAAATAAAGCTGCCGAGAACATGGATTTAAAAGTTGATTGGAATGCCGAAGTTGGATGGGGAGAATTGATTGAAGCTTTAAATTCAAATCGATGTGACATTATTGGATCTCCAGCTTGGGGTACTTCTGCACGTGCTAGAGGTGCTGAATTTTCTCAACCACTTTATTATAGTGCTATCAATGCTTATGTAAGATTAAATGATAATAGGTTTAATACTAATGTTAATATTGCCAACAATAAATTATATAAAATTGCTACCGTTGATGGGGAGGCATCAGAAGTTGTTGCTTCTAGACAGTTTCCAAATGCTCAAACTTTACAATTACCACAATCAACCGACGTTTCTCAGATGTTACTAGATGTTGCAGATGGAAAAGCTGATATGGCTTTTCTTGAACCAACTATAGCTAATCAGTATATGAAAAATAATCCAGGGAGAATTAAACTTGTGGGGAAACCTTTAGTGACTTATGGTAATCATATGCTTATTAAAAAAGGTGAGTTTGAATTTAAATCAATGATTGATAATTCAATTTCCGAATTAATAAATAATGGTTATGTTGAAAGTTTAATTAGTAGCTATGAAAAAGATTATCCAGGAATATTTTATCGTTTAGCTGTGCCTTATATGATGCCTCAATAAAAAACACCATGTCAGTATTTGATATAATTTTTAATTACAGAGAAGCCTTATTAGCAGGGCTTCTTGTTACATTAAAAATGTGTTTAATTATTTGGACCTTCGGTATTTTAATAGGTACTATTTTGGGATATTTTGGTTCGAAATATCGTAAAGACATAGGTCAACTTTCTTCTTCTGCTTCTTTTATTTTGTCGGGTATTCCAATTTTAGTTTTGTTATTTTGGCTTCACTATCCATTACAAGCTCTTTTAAAGGTTTCAATTGATCCATTTTTTACTGCTGTTTTTGCCTTATCTATCATAAATATTTTTGCGGTAGCTGATTTAGTTAGAACTGCGTTAATTAATTTTCCTGAACAATATAGCTTAGCAGCTCGGGTTTGTGGATTAACCCAAAAAGAAATTTTTACCAAAATTGAGTTTCCAATTATCTTACGTCAAATAATTCCCACGATATTAAATTTACAAGTTAATATGTTACAACTTACTTTATTTGCTAGTTTTATTTCAGTAGAAGAAATATTTAGAGTAGTTCAAAGGATAAATGCAATAATTTATAAACCAATTGAAATTTATACAGCCTTGGCGATTTTCTTTTTGATAATTTGTTTACCTTTAAACGGTCTCGCAATTTGGCTTAAAAATAAATACACTAGAAATGTATCTGAAAAATAATTATGCTAAACGGTATAAAATTAACAAAGAAATATAATGGCAAAGAAATTTTAAAAGAGGTCAATATAAAAATTGAACCTGGTAAAATTGTTTCCTTAATTGGGCCAAGTGGTAGTGGTAAAACAACATTACTTCGTGTTTTATCTATGCTTGATTTGCCAGATTCAGGAAGTATTATATTTAATAATGAGGAATATGAATTTCCACTCAAAGATAAGAATATAATTTCTCCTTGGCCAAAAATCTCAGTTGTTTTTCAACAGTTATTTATTTGGCCTCATTTAACATTGCGTAAAAATATAGAATTGCCACTTGAGCTTAGGGGAATT
>CAZJQE010000029.1:6422-10836 GCA_964548505.1 uncultured Candidatus Saccharibacteria bacterium
TTTTAGAAGAAAATAAAAAATATCTTAATGAACTTTATCAAATGTTTAAAATGGAAGAATTTATTGATAGATTTCCAAACGAAGCTTCATTGGGCCAACGTCAACGTGTTGCATTAGTACGCTCCCTTGCTCTTAAGCCTGAATATTTACTACTAGATGAAATTACTTCTTCGCTCGACGTTGAACAATCGGAAATTATCTTATCTCACTTAACTACTATTAAAAAACAAGGGGTTGGTATTATTATGGTGGCACATGATATAAATTTTGCTCTATCAAACGCAGACACTGTTTATTTTTTAGAAAATGGAAAAATTATCAAACAAGGGAAACCATATGAATTTTTACTTGAAACAAAAAATAAAAGAATAATTGATTTTATAAATAACGCATCGCTTGGAATGTCTAATGTAAAATTCTATTCTGGCAAAGAAGAATTTCAAGCATATCACATTGCATTATTGAATCGTTTACCGGCAGATAGCACAATAACAATAATTGGTGGATTGGGAGATACTTGGTATAAGCCAATGGGTAATAAATATAGAGAATATGATGAATTAAGAATAAAAAAGAATATAACCTGGAATATGCTAATGTATAAATACGGAGAAGAGGATAGAAGATTAATTAAAGAAAATCCAAGTATAAATAATTTCTCTACAGTTTCTGAGAGCATAGAAACAAACGGTGATATTAATATAAACAGCGATGGAACTGTAATATTGCAAATTTTTGATCCCATTCCAACAATTATAGAAATAAAAAATCAAACCCTAGCAGATTCATATATGCATTATTATAATGATTTAATGAAACATAGTAAGAAATTTTTAGGTTAAAAATATGCAAACTGAAACGAGAAAATGTCAAAATTGTAAAGAAAATTTTCTGATTGATCAGGCGGATTTTAATTTTTATGAAAAGGTGAAAGTACCACCACCAACTTTCTGCCCTCTCTGTCGAGCACAGAGACGTTGGGCTTTTCGAAATGAACGCGGACTTTATAAGAGAAAATGTGATTTTTCTGGAAAAGAAATTTTTTCCATGTATGCACCTGATTCACCAGTAAAAGTATATGACCGAGATATTTGGCTTTCAGATGCTTGGAACCCACTTGATTACGGAAAAGAAATTGATTGGTCTAGACCCTTTTTGTCGCAAGTATATGATTTGTGGCGGGAAGTACCGCTCCGATCAAATAATGTCATCAGGGGTGTAAATAGTGATTATGTGAATAATGCCACTGATCCAAAAAATTCTTATTTAATATTTAATTCAAATTGGACAGAAGACTCAATGTATTCGAATGGGATTGATTTCTCAAAAGATTGTGTGGATGTGTCTCATTGTGCCAAAGCAGAAACTTGTTATCAAAGCTTTTGGATTACCTCAAGCTATAGAGTATTTTATTCATCTCAGTGTGAGGAATCGAGCGATCTTTGGTTTTGTAAGGATTGCCAAGGGTGCATGAATTGTTTTGGGAGCGTAAACTTGCGCAATAAAAATTATCATTTTTTTAATCAACAATATTCTAAAGAGGGCTACGAAAAGAAAATTAAAGAATATAAACTTTACACAAGAGAAGGAGTGAAAAAAGCGTTGGGTGAAACTTCAAGTTTTTGGAAAAAATTTCCAAACAAAAATATCCAGGGTATAAAAAATTTGAATTCTACTGGTTCGTATATTACCCATTCAAAAAATGTTAGAGACTCTTTTTTAATAAGAGAAGGGGAAAATCTGCGTTATTGTCAGTATTTACAAGCTACTCCAAGTGCTAAAGATTGTTATGATTATTCCAATTGGGGTGAGGGAGCGGAATTAATGTACGAAGTTATGATAAGTGGTGGTAATGTTCAAAATATTAAATTTTCGGCACTAACACAAGAAAATACACATAGTGCAGAGTATACGGTATGTTGCCACGGATGCGAAAATATATTTGGGTGTGTTTCTCTTAGGAAAATTCAGTATTGTATTTTAAACAAGCAATATGAGAAAGGTGAATACTTTCAACTAGTTGAAAAAATTAAAAAACATATGATTGATATGCCATATGTAGACAAAAAAGGAAGAATCTATAAATACGGAGAATTTTTTCCTATAGAATTTAGTCCTTGGGCATATAATGAAACTATAGCTCAAGAATATTTTCCTTTAACAAAAGAGAAAGTTCTTTTGAAGGGTTATGGATGGAGAGAAGTAGACACAAAAAATTATACCCCAACAATACTTGCAGACGATATTCCTGATGATATTCATGACGTTGATGAATCAATAACAAGTGAAATTTTTGAATGTTCCCATAAAATGAAGTGTGGACATGGGTGTACAAAGGCTTTTAGAATTACAAAAAATGAATTTAATTTTTATAAAAAAATTAATGTACCATTACCAATACTATGTCCTGCTTGTCGTACTATTGAAAGACTTAAAATGCGTCAAGGCATAGAGCTTTATGAAATGTCATGTATGTGTGTCGGGGGGTCAGATAAAACAGATATGTATAGGAATGCCGTTCCCCATACTCATGGCGATAAGCCATGTGGTGAAAAATTTAAAACGGGATATTCGCCAGTTGGAGACGAGATAGTATATTGTGAAAAATGTTATCAACAAGAAGTTTATTAAAATATGAAAGAAGAAACGCGACAATGTCAAAACTGCAAACAAGATTTTATAGTCGATCAAGAGGATTTTAATTTTTACAAAAAAATGCAGGTGCCAGCACCGACATTTTGCTCGCTTTGTCGAGCCCAAAGGAGGTTTGCATGGAGAAATGAACGAAAACTTTTTAAAGTGAAAGATTTTTTTAATGGGAAAGATATTTTTTCTCTTTTTCCAGCTGAGAGTAAAAGGAAAGTAGTGACCCAAGAAGAATGGCTTGGTGATAGTTGGGATGGAATTGAATATGGAGTTGATTATGATTTTTCTAAATCTTTTTTTGAACAATTTTTCAAGTTGGAGCAAAAAGTTCCAGTTTATAATTTAAATGTGCAAAGAATGGTAAACAGTCCATATTCAGGGAATGCAACAGGACTGAAGAATTGTTATCTTTGTTTTAATTCAAATTATTCAGAAGACTGCATGTATGGCAACGCGGTAGATTATAGTAAGGATTGTATAGATGATTCACATGTTAATCACTCTGAGAGATGCTACGAATCTTTTTGGATGGAAAATTGTTACCAATGCTACTTTTGCGTTATATGTAAAGAAAATCGAAATTGTTATTTCTGCAGGAGTTGTTATGGTTGTTCTGATTGTTTTGGATGTATGGGTTTGCAGAAAGCCTCAAATTGTATTTTTAATGTAAAGTATACAAAAAGTGAATATGAACAAAAAATAAAAGAAATGCGATTAGATACTATTTCAGGGACAAGAGAAGCACGAGAAAAAGCAAGAAGTTTTTGGAAAACAAAACCTTATAAGAATCATCAAGGAATAAAGAATTTAAATTCCACTGGGTCTTATGTTACCAATTGTAAAAATGTTAACGATAGTTATTTAATAAAAGAAGGTGAAAATATACGATATTGCCAATATATGCAAGTACCTAAAAACAAAGAGTGTTACGACGCAAGTATTTGGGGAGAAAATATGGAACTGCACTACGAGACGAGTGTTTGTGGTGAGAATTCTTATAATTTAAAGTTTTGTGTAAATTGTTGGCCAGCCAGTAGAGATAATGAATATTGTATAAATGTTTTTAGTTCCTCAGATTGTTTTGGGTGTGTAGGACTTAAGAAAAAACAATATTGTGTTTTTAACAAGCAGTATACAAAGGAAGAATATAAACAAATGGTTGAAAAAATAAAAAAACACATGAGTGATATGCCTTATATAGACAAACAAGGTTTAGTTTATAAATATGGAGAATTTTTCCCAATAGAATTTTCTCCGTATGGTTACAACAATTCAATTGCGTTTGAGCATTTTCCTGTAACAAAAGATGAGGCTCTTAAAAAAGGTTATCAGTGGGCAGAAGTTCCTCGTGGGGAATATAAAATTACAAAAAAAATAGATGAATTACCTGATTCAATTTTTGATGTTGAAGAAAATATCTTAAAAGAAGTTATCGAATGCGAAATCTGCAAAAACGCATATCGGATACAAGAAAATGAATTAATTTTTTTACAAAAAGAAAATTTACCACTTCCTGTCATGTGTCACGATTGTAGATATGAAAGAAGAATTAAAGATAGATTAGAGATGAAACTTTACGAGCGCAGTTGTATGTGTGCGGGCATTACTGATGAAACGAAAGTTTATAAAAATACTGTTTCTCATGTGCATGGAAGTTCTCCGTGTGGAGAGAAATTTAAAACTGGTTATGCACTAGAAGGGAATGAAATAGTGTACTGTGAGCATTGTTATCAACAAGAAGTGTATTAAAAGTAGAAAGTTTATAAAG
>CAZJQE010000030.1:0-10814 GCA_964548505.1 uncultured Candidatus Saccharibacteria bacterium
TATCTTGATTTTATTGTTAGGACATTTACTGATGCTCGCATTGCCCCTTATATATCAGAACTATTCATTGGCGGTAAAATAAAAAATGACAAAAACCTTGATGCAACCTTAGGCAAATTAATGCAAGTAGAAAATGTTGCAAAGGTTGTAAGTGTCAGTAGCTTGGCAAAAAATAAAGAAGATTTCAGGGCAGTTTGTGAAAAAGTTAAAAGCGCAGGATGCGGAATGCAACTTATGCTTGATGTAGAAAAAACTGAGTCAGGAATATATCTTTTAAGAAATGACCCGGACACTGATCCACTCAAGCTTGCACTACAGTCTCAAGAAATAGCAAACGGGATATTTGGTGATAATATGCTCCCAGTTCAATTTTCACTTGTTAAAAAGGCTGGAATGACTAGTGGCCCGGATTATGAATTCTTAAAACTTTTGCAGAAGGAGTATTCTAATAAACTTACTGGAGAAATCGCGTATTCTGGAGGATTAGAATTGAATGCGTCACAGGTAATAAGCCTACTAAAGGATTATCCAATAATCCAACGTGTCGGAATTGGAAAAGTATTGAATGAAACACCTCAAGAAGAAAAACAAGTATTTTTTACTTCAATAATAGAAAGCCAAAAAAGTATTGGCGGAGAATTAAAAATTTAATTTACTGAAATTATGATAGCAATAATAGATTACAAAGCTGGTAATACAGCTTCAATACAAAATGCACTAGAGCGATTGGGAGTAAAATCCATAATCACGAGCAACATAGAAGAAATCGAAAAAGCCGATGGAGTTATTTTCCCCGGCCAAGGCAGAGCAGGACAAGCAATGGACAACTTGAGAAAAATGGGAATTGATAAAATAATTCCTAAAATCAAAAAACCATTCTTGGGAATTTGCGTCGGGATGCAACTTTTATCTGAATATTCGCAGGAAGATGACACTGAGTGCCTTTCAGTCTTACCTGGAAAATGCGTCAAATTCGCACCTCCTGCTAAAACCCCTCAAATCGGATGGAATCAAGTTAAACTAGCAAAAAAATCAGCCTTAACAGAAAATATTGAAGATAACTCATGTTTTTATTTCGCAAATTCATATTATTTTGATGCGGATAAAAAATATATCGTTGGAACAACAGATTACGGCATTGACTTCCCTTCTATCGTCGAGAAGGACAACTATTTCGCAATCCAGTTTCACCCGGAAAAATCTGGAAGTGTCGGTGCTAAATTATTAAATAACTTTTGTAAATTATGTTAATACTACCAGCAATAGATTTATTTGGAGGTAAATGTGTTCGCCTAAAACAAGGAGATTTTACTCAATCAAAAACATATGATGAGGATCCTCTTCTTGTCGCCCGCGAGTTTAAAAGAAAAGGAGCAAAATTTCTGCACATCGTAGACCTCGAGGGCGCTAAAGAGCGACGTCCGATGAATCAAGATATTATTTTGAAAATTGCCAAAGAGGTAGGTTTGCCAATACAGGTCGGAGGAGGAATTCGCTCATACGAAGATGCAAAGTCATATCTCGAAAATGGGATAACGCGAATTATCGTGAGTTCTATCGCAACTCAAAACCCAGCTGAATTTGAAAAAATCCTTAATGAATTTGGAAGTTCTAAGGTAGTTTTCTCACTTGATGTGCGTGATGGAAAGTTTGTCGTTTCTGGCTGGACAGAGTCCTCAGAAAAATCTGTTTCTGAAATAATTGCATTTATTAGAAAAATTGGAGTAAAGAGCGTTGTAGTGACCGATACAGCCAAAGACGGAATGCTTGCAGGCCCAAATTTTGATTTGGCAAAACAGTTAATGGATGAGGGTTTTGAAACAATTGTAGCCGGTGGAGTATCCACCATAGACGATGTGGTGAGGTTAAAACAATTGGGATTGAAAAATGCAATTATCGGTAAAGCATTATATGAAGGAAATCTTGATTTTGTAGAAGTATTAGAAATAGCTAATCAGTAAATGTTATGAATATAAAAAATAATTTAACCAAAAGAATAATTCCTTGCCTTGATGTAAAAGATGGCCGCGTTGTGAAAGGCGTTCACTTTGTGAATCTAAAAGACGCAGGCGACCCCGTCGAACTCGGGAAATTTTACAGCGACTCTGGCGCCGATGAACTTGTATTTCTCGATATTACAGCAACCGTCGAAGGCAGACAAACATTCAAAGAACTTGTCGGAAGAATTGCTCGAGAGATAAATATCCCGTTTACTGTGGGTGGTGGAATAAAAAGTGTTACTGATATGAAAGAGCTGCTTGATATCGGAGCTGATAAGGTTTCAATTGGTTCAGCTGCTGTGAAAAATCCCGGTCTTGTAAAAGAAGCGAGTCAGTATTTCGGTGCACAGTGTGTCGTGGTATCAGTCGATGCAAAGAAAAACAATGAGGGCTGGGAAATATATATCAAAGGTGGCAGAGAAGCCACAGGTATTGATGCAATAACTTTTTCTAAACAAATGGAAGAACTCGGAGCCGGTGAACTTCTCGTAAACTCTCTTGATCGTGATGGCACAAAAGAAGGATTTGATATCGAGCTTTTGAATGCAATCTGCAACTGCGTAAACATCCCTGTCATTGCTTCAAGTGGAGCAGGCTCGGCACAAGATTTTGTTGAAGTATTTAATAAAACAAACGTCGACGCAGGGCTTGCTGCAAGTATTTTCCACAACGGAACTGTGCCTATCCCGGAGCTAAAGAAGGTGCTAAAGGAAAACAATATTTCGGTTCGTCTTTAATTTTTAACTTTATTGTCCATACCAAGGAAAAATGATAAAATCAAAATATCATGAAAAAACAAGTTGTTTGCATACCTGGGGGTGACATTTTTAAAACACAAAAAGAATACTTGGCTTATTTGAAGTCGTATAGATTCAATATTGAAAAATTAAAAGGTAAAAAATGGGTAAATACTTTAGAAAAAGAACTCGGTAAAAACTATGAGTTCCTATTCCCGTCTATGCCAAATTCAAAGAATGCCAGATACAAAGAATGGAAAATTTGGTTTGAACGATTAACTCTTATCTTGAATAAGGAAGTTATTTTAGAGGGAAGTTCTCTGGGTGGGTTATTCCTTGTAAAATATTTATCTGAAAATAGATTTCCAAAGAAAATAAAAGGGTTGTTTTTAGTAGCTCCCCCATTTGGAGATCGGGAAAAATATTATTTAGCTGATTTTTATTTTAACCCAAAAAATTTAAACAAACTTAAAAATCAATGTAAAAATATATATTTTTACCACAGCAAAGATGACAATGTAGTAGATTTTGGTGATTTTCTTAAATATAAAAAATATCTACCAAATGCAAACTTTCGTGAATTCAAAAATCTTGGGCATTTTCAAATAGTGAAATTCCCAGAGATTATAAAAGACCTAAAAAATTTAAAATAGGTTATTTTTTCCACCTTGAGGCAAGGCGAATCATCCAATTATGAATTAAATTATTTTTATAATATATTTTAACTATATCATTTTTTATTTTTAAATCTATTTTACTTAACTAAAGTATACCCCGTACTAAATCTTTAGATTTTAGTTCGGGGCGGGATATATTAAAAAAAATTATTAAAAATAAAAAAAGGGGTCGATTTGAAATCAATCCCCTTTAACTTCTCTCTCTTTGTTGCATTATACCGATATATGCAAATGGGATAGATGCAATTTGACACACACCTAAAATCGGCGAACCAACCATAAACATTACCGTTGCCGACATCACGTGAGTGACAGCGTACAGTCCCCAGCCTGTCATACTAGACTTCCTTTTATTGAACGCCAAGAATAAGGTGCCCAACAAGGATGTAGCAGAAAGTGCCAGTTGTAAAATCAAAGAAACTCTTTGTTTTACTGATAAAACATCCAAGTCTACGGTAAATGCTCTAATGAAAAGCATTATGCAAACAGATATGGTAAGAATTATCATGATAATCTTGAAAGTAATATTCCACTTTTCAAGAAATCCCTTCCAGCTACTGCCTTCTTTTGCCAGTACAACCAACAGTGCATAACACATGATTGGCGCACTTGCTGAATTACTGAAAACCATAATCCAAAGATCGGACCTATTTTCAATGATTGTCTGTAAATATAGGCATGCGCTCAGGGCTATTATCCCGAAAATTCCAACAATCCAAGCCCATGCATTGATTGGAAGGATTGAAGTAAGTTTCTTAAGGAAAGAAGATTTTGATATTATATCTTCCTTAAGAATCATAAAGATCTTCTGCAACAGCAGAAGAATCGAAGAAATAATCTGTAATTCAATCATATGTCCTCCTGCTATTTTGTTTATAAATTTGTTAACTGTTTTAAAAATCCAAAAAGATACTTAAAATAGCTAACAAAAATAAACAAAAAAAACCCTTTCTCAAGGAACTGTCTTTGAATATAAAATAACATAAATTTTTCATTAAGTCAAAATATAGCTAACCCTAAAATTAGGAAACAACCTAGTAAACTTTTGCAATATGGGTGGTTTTTTTATTTGAACAAAATTAACACAAATATGTTAGATTAGATATATGGGAAGTAAACCGACAAAATTCAATATTTCCCCAAAAGTGATAATTCTATTTACTGTATTTTTGGATGTTTTAGGACTCGGAGTTATTATCCCTGTGCTTCCCTACTATGTACAATCATTTAATGTCCCCGATATTGTGGTAACAATGCTCTTTGCAACATTTGCTGTTTGTTCATTCTTTAGTGCGCCAATATTGGGAGCAATCTCTGATCGAAAAGGACGACGTCCAGTACTACTCGTGAGTCTACTTTCTAGTGCTATAGGCTGGCTGATATTTGCATTTTCGAAATCAATCTTCGGACTATTTTTGGGAAGAATTATCGATGGCTCGGCAGCGGGAAATATTTCTACAGCCCAAAATTATTTAATTGATATTTCAAAAGATGCGAAAGAACGAACAAAAAACCTTGGACTCATCGGAGCAGTATTCGGAGTAAGCTTTGTCATTGGACCACTTATCGGCGGAGTTCTTTCTAGTATTAGCATGAAATTGCCATTTATCGTCGTAGGAATAATGGCACTCGGAAATACAATTCTTGCTTATTTCTTTTTACCAGAAACTCACCACGATAGAAATCCCGAAAAACTATCACTCAACCCCTTCTCTCCTATTATGAAAGCATTAAAGAATAAAAATATTTTGCCACTATACCTTGCGTGGTTATTTTTCGGAGTTGCAATATCACTCAATCAATCCATCTTTGCATTATATATCGCACGAGTATTCTCTTGGACAGTTATAACATCTGGGCTACTCATGGCGATGATCGGGGTAATAATTTCGATTAACCAAGCTTTTGCAATCAGAAAAATTTGGCTCAAATATTTCAAAGAATCATTTTTAATGGTATGGGCATTTGTTCCTTTTGCGCTTGGATACCTCGTAATGGCAATGCCATTCCGCTTCGCATTTTTATTTGGGCTCATTATCACTGCATTTGGGCAATCACTAATGCGAGTCATCATGACCAGTCAAATCATCGGATTCTCAAACAAGAAAGAACAAGGCGAGAACATGGGGATCCTTGCGTCCATCATGTCGCTCTCGATGATAATAGGGCCACTCTTGGGTGGATCAGTTTATACGGCACATCCTAGCTTGCCATTTATCCTTGCTGGAATAATCTTACTCATGACTTTCGTATTTGTGTTCAAGACATATAAAAAAGTAGTGCCACATAACCATGTGGATGTGGAGCCCGTTGAGGTAGTTTAATAATTATAAAAAAATAATTATTCTCCTTTATTTAATTTTTTATAAAGCGAACCGGTAATGATCAAAATCATAATACCAATTGCTAGCATCAAAAATGGGCTTTCTTTTAGAAAAGGAATTTTTTTAATTAATTCTTTCATTCCATCAGTAATCATAATAACTCCAAAAAATATCAAAATTGCAAAAGTAAGAGGATATCTCCCAAATACTCCCCTACCTTTTTCTCCGAAAATTTGATTCATTCGAGCCGTCAAATCTTCAACTTTTTTTAACAAATCAATATTATCTTTCATTTTTTTTCTTCTAAACTATTATCTAATAATTTTTTTGTACTAAACGATTGTATTAAAATTCCAGCTACTATGATAAATAACCCTATAATTGATGAAATTAATATTTTTTCTCCAAGCATGAAGTAAATAAATACTAAAGATAAAAATGGTGTAATTAAAATAATACTTGATATTTTTGCAGTATCGCCATATTTCAAAGCAAGCAACCAAAACACAAATCCGAGTCCGCTAGTGAATATTCCAAGCCATAGAAGCCCTACAATTTGTCCTAAAGTTAAGCTCGGGATACTTGAAAACATAAATAAAGTTATGGTTGAAAAAATAAAAGCGAAAAGAAAGAAAAAAGTGGTGCTGGTATATTTTTCATATGTTTGTTTCTTCCCCATTGCTGAGTATAGGCCATAAACCACTGCCCCGAGCAACGCAAAAATGCTTCCACTTAAACTAAAGCTAAGTTCAGAAAAATTTCCTTTTGTGATTACTACAACTACTCCAAGAAAAGCTAGAATAAGTCCAACTGTTTTTCTCCATTCTATTTTTTCTTTCAAAATTATCCAAGCAAATATAACCACAAAAATCGGCCAAGTATAATTTACAATATATGCTTCTTGCGCGGTCATTCTCAGCAACGCTGCTTGAAAAAAGAACCTATAAAGAAATATTCCGATAAACCCCATAAGGGCAAAAGTGAGGTAGTCTTTTAATTTGTACGATTTTATAATCGAAATTTTTCCTTGTGCTACAGAAATAACAAATAAAGTAATAAAAGAAAAAAGAGTAATAAAAAAAAGTAGCTGAAAATTATCGAGCTTTACAAATAAAAGCTTGCTCACTGCGGCAACAGAAGCCCAAAGTATTGACGCAAGAGAAACATATAGATATCCTTTATTTATTTTCATTTTTATGACTCTTCAATAAATTTGTACAGCAATCGAACTGGAGTACCAAGCGCTCCGGGTGCAAGATATTCCCCTGCCATAGATGTCATCCGTGGTGCCATGTCGATATGGGCCCACTTGTAGCCTTTGATGAACTGATGCAAAAATATTGCGCCATAAGATGCTCCACCGTAGCGAGAATCTTTATTGTGAATATTTGTATAATCTCCAAGACTCCCCTTTATTTCATTTTCGAATTCTTCCCACATTGGCAAGCGCCACATATAGTCTCCCGTCCTATCACCTATTTTTTCTAATTTCTGACATAATTCATCATCATCCGTAAATACAGCAGACATCCGCTCGCCGAGAGCCACACACGCAGCTCCTGTAAGCGTTGCGATATCTATCACAACTTTAGGATTATATTTTTGAGCATAGGTAAGCGCATCGGCTAAAATAACTCGCCCTTCGGCATCGGTATTTAAAATTTCAATAGTCTTACCAGACATTGAACGAATCACATCGCCTGGACGATAACTTTTTCCAGAAACAAAATTCTCTACTGATGGAATCAGCCCCACGACATTTTTCTTTAATTTCATTTTTGCTACAAGCGCCATAGTATGTATCACAGATGCTCCACCCGACATATCCATATTCATGCCGTTCATTGCAGATGATGGTTTCAAATTGAGCCCACCAGAATCAAAAGTAACCCCCTTGCCAACAAGGACAACAGGCTTATCACCCTTCTTGCCACCCCAATATTCCATGATAATAAATTTTGATTCTTCATCAGAACCACGGCCCACAGAAAGAATCGCATTCATTTTTAATTTTTCCATTTCCTTTTCCCCAAGGACTGTGACTTTCACCGGAAGCCCTTTCACTGCAGTCTTTGCTGAATTAGCTAGTATCTGTGGTGTCATATCGCCCCCTGGGATGTTTGACAAGTCTCGGGTTTTATTTACCTCATTAGCTATCGTATGACCTTTTAAAATTGCTTTTTCAATTTCTTTATTTGTTCCTAAAATAATTATCTCTTTGACTGAATTAAAACCTTCTTCCGGTAGAGTTTTATAATCATTAAATTCATAATTTGCAAAATCAAGCTGGGTACCTATCATTTCTCCCAATTCTAAATCAGAAAGTTTAACACCTTTAAATTTAAAATCATTAAAATCAAAAGAAATTTTTTCTGTTTTTACTCCTTTTGCCACTTGTATCATCTTTCGGACAAGTAAATACAACTTTCGCAAATTCATTTTATCTGCTTCTTCACATCTTAAATAAAGCGTTTTAATTCCATTTTCTTTTACGACTTCATCTTTATTTTTTGAATCAATTTTAATAAATAATGCTCTATTATCAGCCTTTTTGAATAATATTTTCATAGTATGATTATACACTTTTTGAGCTAATTTCAAAAATTACCAATATATTATGCATAATGTTATACTTTTACAAATGCTAAAATCTAAAAACAAAATCTTTATTGGGGCTTTGGCTGTAGTTGTGGCTGCACTATTTTGGAGTTTAGATGGAATTTTCTTGCGTCCACACTTAACTTCAATACCTGCTAGCCTTGTGGTATTTCTAGAACATACTCTCGGATTCATTGTCCTTCTACCACTACTCTTTATTTACAAACTTGAACTGAAAAATATCACTAAAAAACAGTGGCTTACTATTTTCTGGGTTGCGCTTTTTGGTGGAGCACTTGGAACTACTTTTTTTACAAAAGCTTTGTTCTTGACCGGTTTTGTAGATGTTTCAGTTGTAATACTTCTTCAAAAATTCCAGCCAATTTTTGCAATTATTTTGTCTGCCATAATTTTAAGAGAACGCTTCCCTGCTAAGTTTTATGTTTATGCGGGGCTTGCACTCATTGGTGGATATTTTGTAACTTTTAAAGATCCATTGTCAGTAAATTTTGGTAGCACCACAGTTCTAATTGCGCTATTTTCAATACTCGCAGCATTCTCTTGGGGTTCATCAACAACTTTTGGGAAATATTCTTTAAAAAATATTAATTACGGGTTACTATCAGCTCTCCGATTTTTATTTACTATGATCATTATGCTAGTACCTGCAATAAAATATTTTGGAACCATACCATCAATTGAAATAAATGTATGGAAAACTTTAGTGGTAATAGTTTTCACTTCAGGAGCTCTCGCAATGTATCTCTACTATTATGGACTCAAAAAAATTCCTGCGTCACTCGCAACTCTTTGCGAACTTGCTTGGCCTGTATCGGCAATATTTTTTGATTATTTTTTCAATCATAATGTTTTATCTTTAACTCAAATTACAGGAGCAATCATTTTGATCTTCTCTGTCAGCATGGCAGCCAGACTCAATAAAACCTACATAATAAGCGGAAAAGTGCTTCCAGGGCACCATAATGGCGATAAAACAGGCGCCAGAACTGCCAATTTGGATCTTGGTCTCGCAAAAAACCTTCCAAAGGGACTTTACTCATGTAGGGTAGATTTGAATGGTAATTTTTATCGAGGACTCATGTATTATGGGATAAATTCACTGACAAATGTAGACTGCCTAGAAGTTCACATTCTGGAATTTGATGGCAATATTTATGGAGAAAATATAACCGTAAGCACTGAAAGATATTTACGTTTTCCAAAAAAATTCAAAAATGTACAAGAATTAAGCGTCCAAATCAAAAAAGACCTCGCACAATCTTTTAATGAATAAAAATTAGAAATATTTTATACTATTTTAAGATTTTGGGAAATAAAAAAAGAGGCTCTTGTGATAAGAGCCTCTCAATGCAATCATCCTGAGAATCAGGATAGTGAATCATTTTTATTATGGTCCTCCAACAGGAATGTAGACAACAATTGTCTGAGGCTCAACCTTTATTTTATTTCTTTTTGTGTCTCCAATAAAACAATGGGCATCAGTATCGTTGTCCTTTGCGAAATGATTCTTATATCTTCCAGCAGGTTCGTCTTGGTATTCGTCCTCAAAGAAACAAAATTGCGTGTGCAGTGGTAAGTCATGGAATGAAAACTTATACCCACGTTTTGCTGATCCAAAATTTCTTATTTTGGTTGCTTCGTGTAGGATAGGATTCATTTCATCAAAATGTTCCATAATAACTTTTAATGCATCACTTGTAGGCTCAAGGGCTTTAGTGGGAAGTTCAACTGCTACTTTGGTTAATGACTCAATCCAGGATTCGCTCTTTAATAATTGTTCCCAGTTGTGATCAGAAATCAATTTACAGATGTCTTCAAGCTTCCACTCTCCTAAATATGATTTAGGGTGAGGCAAGTAGGAAACAAAGATAATACAGCAAGCTGTAAATATTTCTCTGTTTTGTTTTTCGGTGAAATCATTTTCTTTCATTGTTTCAGTTTTAGGGTGTTTAAAGAATTTCCGTAAAAATGTAAGTTCTCGTCTCTTCTGGAAAAAGTTCAGCAAGTGTTTTTAATTGCTCGGTTACAGTGCCCTCTTCCAAAGAATTTAGATTTTGAGCCATATCCAAAAGAGACAACCACTCTTCATTTTCAAATAGGCTTTTCCAATCATTCTTTGAAATTAAAGAATGTATCAACGATCCTTTATGTACAGCAGCGATGATTTTTTTTGCACCAGGATGTTCATTTAATTCTGATACACTTTTTGAAGTTAATACTTGTTTGCCTGCACGGGTGAAGCAGAAAAGTCTAATTCGTTCACATGCATAATAGATTCTTTCATCTGTTGGGCTCATAGGACATAGATTTAAGTGAATGATTTTTTTTATTTATATTTATTGGTTCCCACAAAAGACAAAATTTATCTCCTATGAGAACCAATAAAACCTCTTTTTAAGGAGCTTGAAGATTCTTGTTTGAAATGCAACTCATATAAGATATAAATATATGAGAAAT
>CAZJQE010000031.1:0-10428 GCA_964548505.1 uncultured Candidatus Saccharibacteria bacterium
ATATTTATTTTTCTGGCAAACTTCTCAAGAAGTAGAAGAGCAAATTGAAAAAGGAGAAAAAACTGAAGAAAAAAGAAAAAGTATGACGACTGATATGGATATACGGAAAATGAGAATTGATGTTTGGTCCGGTATGTTTTTTTCAAATTTGATTATGTTTTTTATAATTGCCACTTGTGCAGCAGCACTTTTTTCTCATGGAATAACAAACATTGGAACAGCAGCCGATGCGGCAGAAGCCCTTCGGCCATTTGCGGGAGACTTTGCTTTTTGGTTATTTGCCATTGGAATCTTGGGAGTGGGACTTTTAGCCATTCCGATACTGGCGGGTTCGGCTTCATATGCAATGTCTGAAGCATTTAATTGGAAGACTGGACTTTATCGAAAATTAAAACAAGCCACTTCATTTTACGGAGTAATAATGATTGCTATGATTTTGGGAATTGTACTCAATTTTATTGGGCTTGATCCAATCAAGGCACTTATTTATTCTGCCGTATTGAATGGAGTAATTTCTCCAGTTATTTTATTTTTGATTGTTCGAATTAGCGGAAAAGAAGAAATAATGGGAAGATATAAAACAAAAAAACTTGGTAATATTATCGGTTGGTTTACAGTAGGACTTTTATTTGTCGTGAGTATTTCAACAATTATTTTCTTATTTACATAAAATATAATGATAAAAATCTCAAAAGATTATGATTTAACAAAATTGAATACATTTGGAATAAAGGCAAAAGCCTCCCTTTTTGTCGAAATAAATTCTGAAGAAGAATTAAAAGAATTATTTAATTTAAAAGAATTTCAAGAGCAAGAAAGACTTTTTTTGGGCGGTGGAAGCAATGTGCTATTCACAAAAGATTTTGAAGGAATTGTAATTTTAAATAAATTAAAAGGAATAGAAATAATAAATGAAACCAGTGAATATGTTTTTATAAAATCAATGGGGGGTGAATGGTGGAATGATTTAGTAAACTTTGCAGTAGATCGTGGATACTGGGGAATCGAAAATCTAGCACTTATTCCAGGGACAGTTGGGGCAACTCCAGTACAAAATATCGGAGCTTATGGGATTGAATTAAAAGATATATTAGAAAATGTTGAAGCATATGATGTAAAAACAGCAGAAAAAAAAGTTTTTACAAATACTGAATGTGAATTTGGGTACAGAGATAGTGTTTTTAAGAGTAGATTAAAAGGAAAATATTTTATTTTGGCAGTAGTTTTAAAATTAAATAAAAACTCAAATCCAAATATTTCCTATAAATTTCTGAAAGATTATTTGATGGAGAAAAAATTAGATGAAACAAATATCAAAAATGTCAATGATGCAGTCGCTGAAATTCGTCGAAGTAAATTACCAGACCCAAAAATTTTAGGCAATGCTGGAAGTTTTTTTAAAAATGTTTTTGTGCCTGTCGAAAAACTAAAAGAACTTTTGGAGATATATCCAAGTATGCCATATTTCGAAGACGGTGAAATGATCAACCCCGTTATAAGCCGCCCTCGCGAGCACGTGAGTGCTACGGTCACCTTGGGGCGACCTGCTTCTAACCGGGTGAAGATTCCAGCCGGTTGGCTGATAGAACAATGTGGCTGGAAAGGGAAGAGGATTGGCAATGTTGGAGTACATGAACGTCAGGCGCTTGTGCTCGTGAACTATGGTGGAGCGACTGGCGAAGAAATCAAAAATCTAGCAGAACAAATTATAGATTCCGTTTACCAAAAATTCGGGTTAAAACTTACCCTTGAAGTAAATTTAATTTAATTTTTTATAAAAAGTTTATGGAAAAAACACCTAAATTTATAAGAGAATTTTCTAAAGAAAACTCACAAAAAGAAAGACAGCAAGCTACCCAAGCAATAAAGGCCAAGCGAGCTGAGTATTTTGATGATAAAAATACTAAAACAGAAAAACAAAATGAATTACAAAAAACCATTGAAGAACGTGAATCAATTTTAAACGAAAAATTAGAAGCAATCAAAAAACTTAAAGCTGAAATCGAAGAGCTTTCTAGTAATGGTTTTAAAAAATTATTAAATTATTTTGAACTAAAAAAACTTCAAGCGGATTCTATTTTAGGAAAAAAGACATATGAAGAACTTAAACAACAGCAAAACATAATTATCACAAAAAAACAAGAAATTTCTGGAGAGTTGAGATTAAAAGAAGAGACAACACCTGAACTAAAAAAAGCCAAAGAAATGTTGGATGATTTTTATAAAAATCAAATAAAAAAATGGGAATTTAGCGAATATACAAAACAAGATATAGAAAAAGATTTTTCTGAAGAAAACTTAATTTCATTGTCGCTTGAAGATTACATACTTCTTTTAAAAAGATTTCCAAGTGAAATGGTGACCCATGTAACCAGACAAGGAATAAGAGATCATATTGGACATATGTTTCATACCACTGGGGAAGGAGAGTATTCTAATAATTTTATGAAAATGGTTGAAGATGGACATCTACGTTCTCCGCTTAGTATTTCAATTACTGAAAATGGAAAAGAAAAAGCTCTTGAAAGATTTCTTCCTCTTGATTATTTCAAAAACAAAGAAGAAGCATTGGAATATTTTGAGCAACAATATATTGAAGGAGATGATTATGCAGATAGAAATGCTGTCCATTTTGCTACTGAAGAAGTAGCTGATACGTACTATGGTTCTGAAAAAGGTAATGAAATATTTTTTGCATATCCTTCAGCTTACATTGCTTCCCAATATTATTTTCGTGGACAACTTAATGAAAGAAGTGGTGGAAATCATAATGATCAATGGGTATGGGCAAATGAAGAAAAAGGGATAGATTTAAATACTGGACTTGTTTTTATCCCTGAAGAGGCAAGGGTAGATGAAGAAACAGGATCAAGATATAAGCTTGATGAACATAAATGTCCTATAAAAAATATAGAATATAAAGAAGTAATAAAAAAAATTGTCTCATCTTTAGGTTTTCATAAATTTGTCGAAGAAGTAAGAGAGATAAGTGGTAAATTAAGTTGGGGTTGGTATATTGGAGAACTTTCAACAGAAGACAACGAATTACTACAAAAATTAGAGCCATATCGTAAAAAATTAGAAAATGAATTCAAGATTACTGATTTGAGACTACAAAATGCTATTTTTGAGTATCATAATTTAACTAGCCTTGATTGTTACAAGACAGAAGAGGAAAAAGAAGGATTTTCCAGTGGTGTTTCTGTAGATGACGTAATTGAAAATATTCTTGGAGATGCAAAAGTTAAATTTAAAGAAGCAGAAAATACAATAAGTTCCAAGGAATTTTGGGAATCTTATTTTAAAAAAAATCCAGATAAAAAACCTTCAAAGATTGTTTATTATAAAGGGGAAGACCCTACTATGGCATTTATTGAATGGAAAGAGAAAAATGGTCTTAATAAAAAATCAAAAGATAAAAATATTGGATTTCCAGAAAAAAACATTAGCTCGATGGACGAGAGAGCTAATGTTGGGAGGGATCGTTTTAAATCTATAGCGGAACAAGCTATAGTAAATTTTTTCCTTGCTAAGGAAAAATCTTCAAATAAAAAACATATTCCTGAAGTGAATTTGGTTTAAAAACCTATATATTTACTCTATGAAAGATTTTTCTTGAATGTAAAGCAAATACAAGATATACTTCCTATTATGTTAGAGGAAAATAGTATTTATTTTAACTCAATACAGGGGGAGCACCAAAAAACTCTAGAGAATCTTACTCAATCAAAAAATTGGGATTCAGCTCAATTTAATAAAATAATTGTTACGCTTGGCTTAATTGGTAATGGACAATCAATTCCTGCGAGATTTAGGCCTGAAAGTATCAATCTTCAAGTTTATAGAAAATATTTTGAAGACTTACTGGAAAGGACAAAAAAAGAAGAAAAAGAACACGCAAGAGCTATTTTTATTGATCGAGAAAAACAATCTGTAATAATTTCAGGTGTATCTGTCGGGATAGAAGGAAATTCTTGCATTGACGATTCTCCACAACCAGGTAGGGAAAAATTCCAATCCCTTATAGGATCGATACATTCACACACAATGGATATAACTGCTCATAGTTTTAGTGATGGAGATTTAGGAGTTTTTTTATCTGACAAGAGACAACAATTTATGATTATGGTTTATGGTGAAAGCATGAGATTGATAGTTTTAAAAACTTCTGTAACCCCCAATAATATGAGTATAGAATCTCTAAAAAGAAGAATTAGTGAAGCCACAAAAGACAGTTTTTCAACTGGAAAAGTTGTAATGGAACAAGTGGTTGATTTTGACAAAATTATTTGTGCTGAATTTGGATTAGTTTTTTATATGGCTACTAAAAGTAGTGATGATTTTTTTAAAAAGATAAATGTTGTTGATTAATCTCTCATTTTAGAAAAGAATGTTTTAAATTTAATTTAAAACTATAGTCCCATGGTATAATGTGATTATCGCATTATCAACAATATAAATAAATTTTATGCCACACGAAAGTGAACCTTCGTTTTTAAAAAGAATAATTACAAAAATAACCAATAAGAAAGAAGAGCGAATTCAAAGCCCAGAAGAAAAAAAATTTCAACAAATATATGAAGAAAATTTAAGAAATGGTCTTATTTTTAAAGCAGAGGAAGTATTTAGGCAAGCAAAAGAAAAAAATATAGAATTAAAAGAAATTTCTAAAGAATTTTTACAGGAAAGTTGTATAGAAAGATTAAAAGAAAATTTTGGTAATCTAGATAGTTTGAGAGAAATTTTAGGATTTGCAAAAAACAAAGGAATGGAGATTGTCTTTTCAGGACAAGACCTAGAAGATGCTTTTAACTTTAACTTGAAAACAGCTCCTGTTACTGATGCAAACATAGAAGGGGCAAAAGCAATAATTGTGTTTGCTAAAGAACAAGGAAAAGATATAAAAGTATCACCAAAAGCCTTACAAGAAAGTTTTGATTTTATTTTGGGGTCCGGGCGCTTTGGTGTGTGCCAAATGATTATCGAATATGCAAAAAGTTTCAATTATGATATTAAAGCATCAAGCAAAGTATTTGAGAATTGTTTCTATGGAAACTTTAATTCAGTAGCAGGATTCGTATTTCGTGAGCTGGAAGGTTTGGTAAAATTTGCTAAAGAAAAAGGGGTAAAAATGGATATCCCAAAAAAATTTTTATTGAAACAGTATAAAAAAGAACACGTTTTAAATAAGGACCAGATTATTTTTCTTGCCAAAGAACTCAACATTGAATTGTCAGATGCTGAATTAAATAATCAATGATTGGTTATTGCATGAAATCGTTACTTAAACTAGATCCTAATACTTTAGATTTTTTTATTTAAAGTGTTTCAGGGGTATAATCCCGTAGTGAATTTTTTCAATGCACACAGTGCACTCTGATGATTAATCGGAGCTTTGCAAAAATCTACTAACCGGGTATAATCAAGATATTAAAAACATAATACATAAATTTATCTATGGAAAATAAAAAAATGATGTGGGTTTGGATTTTGATAGTTATTTTAGTAGTTTTAGGGTTGGTGTACATTACAATTAATAGAAAAGCTTATGCTCCAGTTGAACAACCAGTAGAACAAATTGGACAAACTGGGCAAGACATAAATACAAATATGCAAAATACGCAAAATATACCAGGAGTAACAATTACAATATTAGAACCAGGAACGGGTGATGTAGCAAAGGCAGGTGACACCGTCGCCATGAATTACACAGGAACATTTACCGATGGAAAATCATTTGATTCCAATGTCGATCCAAAATTTCAACACGTAGAACCTTTCGTATTTACCCTAGGTGCAGGACAGGTTATTAAAGGATGGGATGCTGGAATCGTTGGAATGAAAGTTGGAGAAAAAAGAAAATTAGAGCTTGCTCCTGAAATGGCATATGGTGCAAATGGACAAGGACCAATTCCACCAAATGCAACTTTAATCTTTGAAGTAGAATTACTAGGTATTAAAAAATAATTTAACTCGCTTTTAGCGAGGAATTCATATGATTACAATGGAAGAATTAAAAACAAATAAAAAATACTGGGTTTGGACTGGGATAATTGTTATTTTATTTATTATGCTTGTCTCTGGATGTAGCGAAAGAGATAGAGAAAATGGAAATAATAGTAATGTAAATGTTATTAGTGTTACGGGACATGGAGAAATCCAAGCAGTACCAAGTATTGCAAATATTTCATTTACTATCAGAAAGGAAGCAAAAACTGTAAAAGATGCTCAGACGGAAGTGACTAAAATTGAAGCAAAAGTTTTAGATTCGCTTAAGGCAAATAATGTTTTAAAGAATGATATCAAGACAGTAAACTCTTCATTTAATCCAAAATATGAATATAAGACAGCTTTATGTACTCAGTTCAGTTGCCCAAGTAATAGTGTTATTGTTGGCTACGAAGCATATGAAAGTTTAGATATAAAAGTAAAAGCTACAGAAGATACTGGGAAAATCATTCAAGATCTTGGAGCTCTTGGAGTTACTGAACTTTCTGGGCCAAATTTCACAGTAGACAAAGAAAATACATTAAAAGCTACTACTCGAAAACAAGCTATTGATGATGCAAAATTAAAAGCAAAAGTGTTGGCAAAAGATTTAGGAATTAGACTTGGGAAAATTACTTCATTTAATGAATCTGGGGATTACCCAAGCCCAATGTATGCTAAGACCATGATGGCGGATAGTATTTCTTCTGCGCCAGCTCCAACAGCTGTGCTTCCAGTAGGAGAGAATACCATTAGTTCAGACGTGACAATTACTTACGAAATACGATAAGAGATTGACCCGCACACTTATTTTTTGATTGCACCAAAGGTGCGTTTAAAAAACTATCAAAAAATAAGTGTGCGGGTTGACTATTTGTTATAAAAAGAGTAGTATTAAAAGAGCCCTTTTGAAGGGGGCTTTTTTAAAAATCGTAACAAAATTGCGTCGCGCCTTGGCCACGTTTCAATGGACGGCTACGTGGCACGGTTTCGTAAAACCGACTTACGCGACGTGATTCCGCAAAATCAATGCAAAAAATAAATGAGTATTTTAAAGAAATAAAAGCAGAATTAAAACACGTAGTTTGGCCTTCCAAAAATCAGACCATTTTTTATACTGTAATAGTTATTGCACTTTCAGTTCTTGTTGCTTATTTTTTAGGTGTTTTCGATTTTATTTTCTCACAAGGTCTTCAAAAAATAATTTCAATTTAATTTTTTAATTTAAAACATTATGTCAAAACAAGAGATACAAGGAACAAGAAATTGGTATGCAATACATACTTATGCTGGATATGAAAATGCGGTTCTTCGTAATTTAACTCAGCGTATTGATTCACTTGGAATGCACGACAAAATATTTAATGTTATTGTTCCAATTGAAAAAAAGATAAAGATAAAGGGAGGCAAGAGAGCAGAGGTAGAAGAAAAAATTTACCCAGGATATGTCCTTGTAGACATGATTGTGACAGATGATTCTTGGTATGTAGTTCGCAACACTCCTCGTGTAACTGGTTTCGTTGGTGCAGGAGTTAATCCAGTTCCACTCAAGAAAGAGGAAGTTGATTATTTGTTTAAGAAAATGGATCAGAGTACCACTAAACACAAGATTGATATTGCAATTGGTGAGATAGTTAGAATTGTGGATGGTCCATTTAAAGATTTAGAAGGGAAAGTAAATTCAGTAGATCAGGAACGTGGAAAAATAAAAGTACTTGTGTCTATGTTTGGTCGCGAGACACCAGTCGAATTAGACTTCTTGCAAGTCAAGAAAATTTAAGGAGCAAGGCGACTATAAATTTCTTGTGCCGACTGCTTGGCGGCGGTGAAGAAAATTGCATTAATAATAACTTTATAGTAATCTAAAAACACCATGGCAAAAAAAATAACCAAAAAAATTAAGTTACAAATTCAAGCAGCAAAAGCTACACCTGCTCCACCCTTAGGACCCGCACTCGGACAGGCTGGTATTAACATTGGAGATTTTGTTACAAAATTCAACGCTGCAACAGCAAAGATGGCAGGGGATAAAGTTTCTGTAGTTGTTACTGTATATGAAGACAGAAGTTATGATTTCCTTATAAAAACACCTCCTGTAACCGGGCTTATTTTAAAAGCAGCTGGAGTAGAAAAAGGTTCAGGTAAGAATGCATCAAGCAAAGTAGGTAAGATAACTCGCGCTCAAGCTCTTGAAATCGCTCAAAAGAAAATGAAAGATCTAAATGCAAAAGATGATGCTGGAGCTATTGCAATTGTTGCAGGCTCTGCTCGAAGCATGGGCATAGAGGTAAAAGACTAAATAATTAAATATAAATGGAAACTTTGAGAGAATTAGATTATAAAAAAATTCTTATCTGTTTAACGCTTTATGTCAGTTCACTTTTTGCAGCGAATACTTTAGGAATAAAGCTGATGCCTTTTTTATTTGGCACACACCTCTCTGTTGCTGTTTTTTCTTGCCCAATTGTATTTATTATGACTGATGTGATTGGTGAAGTTTATGGCAAAAAAATGGCAAAGAATTTTGTTTTAGCTGGCGTTATTTCTATTTTACTTTTTCTACTTTATTCTTTTATTTCCACTATCACTCCTTGGGCAAAAGAAGGACTTTGGGCACAAGATGGATATAATCAAATTTTCGGGCTCTCTATGCGTTTCTCAATAGCATCCCTTGTAGCATTTGTGATTGCTGAATATCAAGATGTTTTTTCTTTTTTCTTTTTCAAAAAAAATATCGGAGCAAAATTTTTTTGGATACGCTCAAATCTTTCAAATCTTTGGTCTCAATTGCTTGATTCTATTATTTTCATGTTTATTGCGTACCTTGGAGTAATGCCAGTAAAGACAATTATGTTTATAATAATCCCATGGTGGGCATACAAAGTATTTATGGGATTTTTATATACACCACTTTCATATTTAGCAATTCATATTTTGAGAGGTAAAAAAGATGCAAATCAAACCGTTCAAAACTAGGGTATTTAATGAGGAAGAAGAAATACTCCCTTTTATTTTAAAATATATAAAAAAAATTCCAGAAGGGTCTGTTTTAGTTATTGCTTCAAAAATTATTGCTCTTTCTGAAGGAAGAGTAGTGCTGAATAAGAATATTTCTTTTAAAGAAAAATTAATAAAAAAAGAAAGTAAATTTTTATTAAAAACAAAACATGTTTGGTTTACAATAAAGAATAATATGATTATGTCCGATGCAGGCATTGATGAATCAAATGCAAATGGCAAACTAATACTTTTACCAAAAGATAGCTTCTTGTCTGCTGAAAAAATACGTTCCCAACTCTGTGCTCATTTTAAAATAAAAAAACTTGGAGTTATTATTTCTGACAGCGGGCTTTTGCCATTACGCAAGGGAGTTATTGGAGTGGCCCTTGGCTATGCAGGGTTTGTTGGGATTAAAAATTACAAAGGGAAAAGTGATATTTTTGGTAGAAAATTTATATATTCTGCGACAAATATTGTAGATAGTTTAGCGACATCAGCTACGCTTTGTATGGGGGAAGGGAATGAACAGCAACCCTTGGCCATGATTCTCGATGCTCCAGTTTTATTTATAAATAAAATAAATAAAAAAGAATTAAACATTAATCTAAAAGAAGATGTTTTTTATCCACTTTTTAAAAATATTAAAATAAAAAAAAATGATGGCAAAAAGAAATAAAAAATCACAAACGCCATATTTAACAAATCTAATTACCAAGCTTGCTCCAAAAGTTGGGGCAAAAGTTTTAATTGAGCCAGAATGGAAAATTGCCGGCCAAGTGATTTACAAAAATGGCATTGTGCGATCTCTCCGTATGTATTCGCTTGATTTAAATCACATCGCTTCGGCGGACATTGCTCGTGATAAAGATTTTGCAAAATTTTTTATGAAAGAAAAAGGATATCCTGTTGCTTTAGGGACAACAATATTTGAAAATAGTTGGGCTAAAATTGTGAATAGTAATCGTACAATTCCCTTTGCTTTAAAATACGCAAAGAAATTAGGATTTCCAGTTATTGTAAAACCAAATAGTAAAAGTCAGGGGGCCGGAGTATCTTTGGTTGAGAATCAAAAAGAATTAAAATCAGCCCTTATTGAAAATTTGAAAGTAGATAAAGTTGCTATTGTTGAGCAGTATTTACCTGGGAAAGATTATCGCGTAGTTGTTTTGGATAATGGAATAATTTCAGCCTATGAACGTATTCCACTTTCTGTAATAGGAGATGGAAAAAGTTCAATAATGTCACTCTTGAAACAGAAACAAAAATATTTTATAAAGTCCGAAAGAGATACAAAAATAAATTTTTCTGACAAAAGAATTCAAATAAAACTAAAAAAAGAAGGGTTAACACAGAAAAGTATTTTACCAAAAAATAAAAAAATATATTTGCTTAATAATGCGAACCTTTCTTCAGGAGGAGACTCAATAGACGTTACAAGTG
>CAZJQE010000032.1:0-9680 GCA_964548505.1 uncultured Candidatus Saccharibacteria bacterium
AGTAAGTTCTATTACCCCTGAAGACGCTGAAATCTTAAAAGAAAGAGGTTATACTATAAAAACGTCAATCCTACCAAGAATTTTTGGTCTTTTCTTTAATCAAAACCAAAACCAGATTTTTACAAATAAAAAAGTAAAAGAGGCTATTGATCTAAGCTTAGATAAAGATAAAATCATTCGTGAAGTATTGTTTGGATATGGAATAGTTACAGACAATCCAATTCCTCCAAATATGATTGCATATCAAAAATTACAAAAAGATACCAATTCTTCAGCTGAAGAAAATATAAAATTGGCACAAGATTTACTTTTGAAAGATGGTTGGAAATTTGGAACGGATGGTTTTTTAGAGAAAACAACAACGGTAAAAAAGAAAAAAACAGTACAAAAAATTGAATTTTCTATTTCAACTGGCAATAGTCCAGAACTTGCAAAAACGGCTGAATTAATAAAAGAAAATCTTAATAGTATCGGAATGAAAGTAGACATAAAAACATTTGAGACAGGCAATTTGAACCAATCAGTTATTCGCCCACGCAAATATGATGCCTTGCTTTTTGGACAAGTTATAAATCAAGAATCTGATCTTTTTGCATTTTGGCACTCGACTCAAAGAAATGACCCAGGGCTTAATATCGCAATGTACACAAACGCAAAAGTAGATAAAATCCTGGAAGATGCATCTACTACAACTGATGCAAGTAACAGAATTAAAAAATATGCTCAATTTGAAGATGAAATACAAAAAGATATTCCTGCAGTATTTTTATATAGTCCTGATTTTATTTATGTAACATCTAAAGATCTAAAAGGAATTTCAATTGACCATATTATATCTTCATCAGACAGATTTTTAAATCTATATTCTTGGTATCTAGAAACAGATAATATCTGGAAAATATTTTCTAAAAATTAATTAAAAAATCGCCTTAGGCGAAAATCTAATTTATTATTAATAACAAAAAATAAAAATGACAAAAAAAACAAGACTTCCTTTCAGTGCTCTAAGTATTGAAAAGAAGCAAGAAGAAAAACCAATTCAAACAAATATTCAGAACAATCACACAAATATTTTAGGAGGAGAAAAAAGAAAACAAACAAAAAGTTCAACTTATCAATATTCTAAATTTGGTAAAAAACAAAGCCGAAGAGGAAATCACCAAAATTCTTCAAGAGATTCATTTCGAAATGAGAAAGAAGGTAAAGTACCACCAATAGAAGAAGGAAAAATTCGTATCATCCCACTCGGAGGAGTAGAAGAAATAGGAAAAAACATGACTGCAATTGAAATTGGAGACGATATTATCGTAGTTGATGCTGGAATGCATTTTTCTAATGAAGAAACTCCAGGGGTTGATTATGTAATCCCAAATACTACTTATTTAGAAGAAAACAAAGAGAAGATTCGTGGACTCTTTATTACGCATGGACACTTGGACCACATCGGTGGAGTACCTATTGTATTATCTCGTATTGGCAACCCTCCTGTTTATTCTCGTAATATTTCTGTTCTCTTGATGAAAAAGAGACAAGCTGAATTTCCACAATTGCCCCCCTTACGTGCTGAAGTAGTTGAAAAAGATGGAACAATGATGTGTGGAAAAACAAAAATAAGATTTTTTGGAGTTACTCATACAATTCCTGATTCAATGGGAATTATTATCGAAACAAAACACGGTTGGATTGTTACTCCTGGAGACTACAAACTAGACCAAATCGATGGAGTTGTATCACCCGAAGAAGAAAAAGAATATTCTATTTTTGACAATGCAAAAGTCCTTCTCTTGATGACTGATTCTACAAATATTGAAAACGAGGGATTTTCTCTTTCTGAAACAAAAGTCCACCTTGGACTCGAGAGTTTGATAAAAAAAATAAATGGAAGAATAATAATTGCAGCATTCTCGTCATCGATTACTCGTCTAACACATGTTATAAAAGTAGCTGAAAATCTTGGTAAAAAAATTGCAATTGACGGACGTTCAATGAAAACAAACATCGATGTAGCAATTGAGGCAAATTTCTTCAAACCAAAAAAAGGGACAATCATTCCAATTGAAGAAGCAAACAATTATCCTCCGAACAAAATGGTGGTTCTTATGACAGGAGCTCAAGGAGAAGAATTCTCAGCCCTTTCTCGAGCGGCAAATAAATCAAACATGAAATTCTCAATTAAAAAAGGAGATACTATTATACTCTCTTCTTCGATTGTCCCAGGGAATGAGAGAGCAGTGCAGAAAATAAAAGACAATCTTTCAAGACATGGAGTTAAAATTGTAAGTTATCGTACTACCGGTGAAGATTTTGTTCATGCGACAGGCCATGGAAACAAAGAAGACATAAGATGGCTTCATAAAAAGACCCATCCTAAATTTTTCATTCCAATTCATGGAAATCATTTTATGCTAGAACTTCACAAAGAACTTGCGCTTGAGGTTGGTATGCCTGAAGAAAATATCGTAGTCCCTGACAACGGCTCAGTAATTGAAATATCTGCCGATGGGCAAAAAATTATGCTCCGTAAAGAAAAAGCACCGAGTGCTCCTATGATGGTAGATGGACTTGCCATATCAGACGTACAGGATGTGGTAATCCGAGACCGTGTAATGCTTGCTCAAGATGGGATGTTTGTAGTCATCGCACTGATAGATCAAAATACTGGAAAATTAAAAAAATCTCCAGACCTTATTTCCCGTGGTTTTGTTTATCTGAAAGAAAATCAGGAATTATTACGTCAGGTAAGAATTATGATAAAAAAGTCAGTAGAAGACACAACTGCAAAAGGAAATAATGGAAATCCTGTCGATCTTGATTATATTAAAAATACATTGGGAGAAACTATCTCAAAATATCTTTATCAGAAAACCGCCAAAAGACCTTTAGTTATCCCTGTTGTTTTAAGTGTATAGATAAAAGTTGAAAGTTATCAAGTTCATAAAGTTATAAAGAAAATACTTTACAAAATAAATTAATGAAAAATCATATAAAAATAATATATTTAGCTGGTTTTCTATTTTCTATTCCCCTTGCTCTTACTTCTTATATTAACTCAACTTTCTTAGAAAATTATGTAGGAGAATATTATGTAGGTATTATTTATGTACTTGCTTCTTTTATCTCAGTTGTCGGACTACTCAAAATGCCAAGGATTCTTACTCTTTTTGGTAATCGAATCGCAATATTAATATTCACCTTATTGGGATTCTTGTCACTTGTAATACTTGCTCTCAGTCACAATGTTCTTCTAACAATATTTGGAATAGTGATGTATTTCATTGCAACTGATTTTATAATCGCATCACTTGATGTTTTTATTGAATATTTTTCTAAAAATAAAGGCATTGGAAAGTTCCGTGGTCTTTATTTAATGATCATAAATTTTGCTTGGATTCTAGCTCAAATGATTTCAGGAAGTATTATCGAAAAAAGTTCTTTCCAAGGTATATATTTTTTCTCGGCAGGATTCATGTTTTTAGTTTCAATTATTTTTATTATCTTTCTTCGTGACTTCGTTGACCCTAAATATACCAAGGTCCCAATTACCAAAACCATAAAAGTATTCCTAAAAAATAAAAGTATTTCAAAGATTTATTTGATAAACTTAATTCTTAAATTTTTCTTTGCTTGGATGGTAATCTACACTCCAATATATCTCTACGAATACCTAGGCTTTGGTTGGGAACAAATTGGATTAATTTTCACCATAATGTTAATACCATTTGTGCTGGTAGACTACCCACTCGGGCGCCTTTCAGACAAAATGGGCGAGAAAAAAATGCTTATCGCTGGATTTTTGGTAACTATCTTTTTTACTTTTTTGATTCCATTTATTGGAAAACCTGGAGTATGGATTTGGGCAATAATTTTATTTGGAACAAGAGTAGGAGCTGCCACAATTGAAATAATGGCAGAAAGTTATTTCTTTAAGGAAATTGGTGAAAGAAATGCGGATGAAATTAGTTTCTTTCGAAACACTTATCCCTTATCTTTTATTATTGCTCCCCTAGTAGCCATACCAGTTCTTCTCTTTGTTCCTTCGTTTAAATATATTTTCTTTGTCTTGAGTGCAATACTACTTTTGGGATTTTTTATTACCTTGAGACTCAAAGATAAAAAATAAAATTCCTATCAAAAAAATATTGTTTTGGAAAACTACAATTTTTTAAACACTATTTTTAACCAAAATAATTAGGTGGAAGTGACTTTCTTTTAATGATTTCTTCAAGAACATTTATCTCAGACAAGTGTTCCCTTAAGCGAGAAAGGTCTTTAATGGTCTTTGGTTCTAAGTTATCAATAAGCCAGTTTACTTCTTCTTCGTTTGATGAGCCATCAGCTAATGCACCTAAATATTTATGTGCGATTGTTGCTATATTCCCTGGAATATTTTCAGTAGTATATTTTTGATTTGAAAGTTTTTCTATCATAATTAGATTATATCATAAATTCGAATTTCTATAGTAAAAAAGATGGTTATTAATTATCTTTCGCAACTTCGATTACAACTGGCACTGTTTTTTCTACACCTTTGTGAAGAATTTTGAGATTCACGGTACTACCAATACTCTTTCCTCGAATTATGGAAGCTAGAGAATTATCTTCATTTAATTTTACTCCATCAATTTCAAGAATTATGTCATTCTCTACTATCCCTGCTTTATCTGCTGGGCTCCCAGGAATAACCGCAAGGTCACTTGCTGTTGCCCCCTGTTTTACAAGTACTCCATAATCAACTGACAAGTTGTTCTTGTTTTTCATATCAGCATCAATAGTTACATAACGTAATCCTAAATATGGTCGTACGATTTTCCCACTTGTTTTAACTGAATCAATTACGCTCTTGATTGAATTTATTGGGAGAGCAAAACCTACACTCTGGGAACCCTGCGCTACAGCAACATTAACACCAACCACAAGACCTGAAAGATTCAGCAATGGCCCACCAGAGTTCCCTGGATTAATCGCTGCGTCAGTTTGAATTACTTTGTCGAGAGTTTCAACATTCCCCCCAGTCATATCTCCTGCTGTAATAGATCTTGCGAGTCCCGAAATAACTCCTACTGAAACCGTATTGCGAAATTCTCCTAATGCGTTTCCAATAGCAATTGCGCTCTGTCCTACTTGCAAAGTATCAGAATTACCTAAATTTAAATATGAATAATTGGAACCATCTATTTTTACAAGTGCTACATCAAGTATTGGATCACGAGCTAAAACTTTTGCTGTATGTTTTTTGCCATCATTGGTAATAACGGTATACTCTACATCTTTTTGATCAACCACATGCTTATTGGTAACAATCAAACCATCAGGAGACACAAGAAATCCCGAACCACTTCCAATTTGTTTTTTCTCAGTACCATTTTGTCTATATTGTGGAACACTAAAGAACATATTTGGCATTCCAGGAAACATCCCACCAAATGGATCATATTGCTGTTGATTTGGGTCAATATATGATTCATATTTTGGAACATCTTTACTTATGATAATAGACACAACCGCAGAACTTGCCTTCTTTACTGCATCAACTACAAAAGACTCTTGGGAAAATACTGATTGTCTTTCAATAATTTTTTCAGCTTCAGTTTTTGGGTTACTATTGTTAATTGGTTCTTGTGCCTCTTTCACATATTCTTTTGCAAAAAAACCAAAAACATTTGCTCGATAATGCCAAATAATTCCTATCCCAATAAGAAGTACGATAATAACAGAAGCCAAACTCGACAAAAACGCAAAAACAAAAGTTTTATTTGATAATGTTTTTTTTATTAAATTTTTTACACTACTTATATTTTGCATATTAATAAATAATAAATTAATAATAATGAGTTGTCTTATTCTTTTTGAAATTAGTTTATGAAGAAAGTCTTGGGAGTCGCGACGGCGACGGACAGAAAAAAATTTCAGCAGAAATTTTTTGTGCTTTATGAATAAAGCTAATTTCAAAAAGAATTATATAAAATGATTATTTTCTTAGCAAGTGATTTTTGTAAATATGTTCCTTGAATGGCTTAAGTCGAATAATTTTTATTGAAATATCCTTACCTGCCTGCGCAGGCAGGTTTTTCAAGTCTTTTTTTAGTTCTTTGACATAAGCCACTTGATCATATCCAAGGGCAACAACATCAGGATTTTCCTTTAAAATATGTGAAAGATATTTATCTTTCCCCGCCAAAACAACTTTATCTACAATGTTACAATTTTTTACTAAATTAAATCTTTCTTGCTCAGAAAGTCTTGGGTATTCCCCTTTAATTTTAAGAACATTTTTATCTCTAGCTATTGAAACAATTAAAAATGAATTTTCTATGAAGTTTTTGGCTTGCTTAAAAAAATCTAAATGCCCCCGATGCAGGCCATCAAAAGTCCCAAAAACCATAACTTTTTTTTGATTATTGATTTTTTTCCTATTCATAATTTATATCCACTCGTATTTTTTTATGAACCAAACTTTAAGGAATTGTGTTATTAAGAAATATAAAATTATACCGATGAATAATAGTACAAAATAAAGTGGTGGTAGAGGTACAAATTGGAAAATTCCAGCAAATGGTGAAAATGGAAGATAAATTCCTATTGAAATCACACATAGAGTTGAAATCAAAAGTGGTTTACTTGCCCAACTTTGGATAAATGGAATTTTACTGGTTCTGATTATGTGTACAATCAAAGTCTGAGTGAGTAGTGATTCTACGAACCAACCAGTATGGAATAGAGCCGAATTGTAAGGGGTATTTGCCCAAGTATGAAATACATAAAGCATTACAAAAAATGTAGCATAATCAAACAATGAACTGATCGGACCAAAAAATATAATAAACCTTTTTATGTTTTTGAAATTCCATTTTTTCGGTTTTAGTAACCCATCTTCGTCAACCTTATCTGTTGGTATCGTCATTTGAGAAAAATCATAAAGCATATTATTGGTAAGTATTTGGATTGGCAACATTGGTAAGAACGGTAAAAAAATACTTGCACCAACTACGGAAAACATATTCCCAAAATTTGAACTGGCGGCCATTTTAATATATTTGATAATATTATCAAAAATTCTTCTTCCTTCTAAAATTCCATCTTTTAATACTAATAAACTTTTTTCAAGTAAAATCAAATCAGAAGATTCTTTGGCAATGTCCGCTGCAGTATCCACTGATATTCCTACGTCAGCGGCAATGAGAGAAAGTGAATCATTTATTCCATCACCTAAAAATCCAACCACCCGATTATTTTTTCTTAATATTTTTATAATTTTTTCTTTATCATAAGGTGAAAGCTTTGCAAAAACTGATATTGTTTTTACTTGTTCCCCAAGTTCAACGTCACTCATTTTTTCAATATCTTTTCCAAGAAGTATTTTATCTGCAATAATTCCAACGTCACGACATATTTTCTCAGTTACAATTTCATTGTCCCCTGTCAAAATTTTTACACTCACTCCAAGTTCTTCCAAATCTTTTATCGTTTCAGCAACAGATGCTTTGGGCGGATCAAAAAAAGCTAAAAACCCAACTAAAATAAGATCCCGTTCGTCACTAAAAGAAAACGTTTTTTTATTTGGATCAATTTCCTTATAAGCAATACCAATAACTCTGAATCCTTCTTTGTTCAAGTCTGTTTCTATTGTTATTTTATTTTCACCAATAAAATCACCAATTGGAACAATTTTCCCATTAGAAAGTACGTTACTACAACTTGCCATAACTTCTTCTACGGCACCCTTGGTAATAAATAAATGTTTCTCTTTTTCATCAGAAACAATCACTGAAAGTTTTCTACGATTAAAATCAAAAGGCAACTCGTCTATCTTCTTGAAATTTTTCACTGGAAATACTTCTTCGGCATCTTCATGTTTTAAAATTGCCTGATCTAAAATATCATTCAAGCCGGTTTGAAAATAACTATTTAAATATGCATAATGAAGGGCCTCCTTGCTTTCATGTCCAAAGACATCTAAATGTTTTTCAAGAATAATTCTCCCTTCAGTAAGAGTCCCCGTTTTATCAGTACAAAGAGTATCCATCACCCCAAGATTTTCTATGGCATCAAGGTGTTTCATAATAACTTTCTTTTTAGCTAAAACAAGTGATCCTTTTGAAAGATTCACTGCAACAATAGTTGGAATCATTTCTGGTGCCACCCCCACAGCCACGGCGATTGCAAATAAAAATGCTTCAAACCAATTACCTTTAAAAATCCAGTTAAAGAAAAATACTGCTGGTACCATAAAGGCCATGAATTTTAGCATAAGCATTACAAAACCTTTCAGCTCTTTATTGAAATCAGAAACATGATCACTGCTTTCCATGTCAGAAGCAATACTCCCTAAGTATGTTTTTTTACCAGTATTCACAACAATCGCTGTTCCCATTCCGCTCTCAACACTTGTCCCAAAAAAACATAGATTACAAAATTCTATTATATTTTTTTCTTTTAAATCTTGATCAATGACATGTTTTTCTACTGGTAAAGACTCCCCTGTCAGCATTGCTTGATTGATAAAAAGATCTTTAGAAGAAATCAATCTTACGTCGCCTGGAATCACTGTTCCAGAATAAAGATCAATAATATCTCCAGGCACAATTTCTTTGGAAAGAATTTCTACTCTCTTGCCATTTCTAGTTACTATAGTTTTTGTATGAATAATTTCTTTTAATTTATCAGCGGCAATTGCAGCTTTAGTTTCTTGGTAAAAATTCAAGAATACTGAAAGCATAACCATGAGAATAATTACACAAAAAGCTTTTACATCCCCCGTAATAAGAGAAACTAGTGCAAGAGAAATAAGCAATAGATTCAAAGGATCTTTAATTATTTTTAAAAGTTTTAAAAAATGATTGGTCTTTTTATCTTCTGCAATATTGTTGTAGCCAAAAATTTTTATCCTTTCTATTACTTCTTCTTCACTTAAACCCAAGGGTTTACCGTTTAATTCTTTGAAGGCATACTCTGGATCATTTTGTGCAAATAAAATAAGCTTTTCAAAAAGTTCTTTTTTAATAGAACTTAAATCATTGTCATTTTTTCTATGTTTTACAAAAAGGCTTTTTATCCAATTCATGCTCCAATTATAGCATTTTATTACTGTTTATAACAAAAAAAATACCAAGGGTAATCCTTGGTATTTTTTTGTTTTATCCTCTTTTTTTACCTTTTGATTTACTTGCTAGCATCAACTTCTTTGCCACGAGTCGTTTCTTTGTCTTGTGAGAATGTCTCGATTTCTTTTTGGGACTAAGGGTCGTTCCTCTTTTTGCCATAAAATTTATTGTTTAAATTATTAATAAAATACTATGTTAGTATACTTTAAATCTGAGAAATAATCCATCTATTTTATTTTTCTTTTAGAGTCGAAAAATTTGAAATTTCTTCCCCGGTAATATTGTCTCTTTGTATACAAACAGTTGCACCACTTTTTATATAAGTCTCATCTGTGAACGCATCATGGTCAATGTAAGATTTTGTCGGGTCAGCACAAAAATATTTTGTTCCATCCATGCATGATTTCAAAAAGATAGCTATATTTTTTCCATCTTTTGAAATATTTACAATAGGATCACTGCTACAAGCTACTGTATTTGCTTTAGGTTGAAATCCAATATAAGAAGAATTTTTATCAGCATATGATATGGAATCAAAAAGAATTGATGAAATTTCATATTTTACTTTCACTTCTTGTG
>CAZJQE010000033.1:0-8678 GCA_964548505.1 uncultured Candidatus Saccharibacteria bacterium
CTGCCAATATTAAATGCTTCTAGTGGTGTTTTTACCTTTAAAATTTCATTTTTTATTTTTTGATCATCAAATTTAGATGCCTGATACGCATGTTCCGTAGTCGGCCAAAGAATTCCATTATACATCAATGGGTAAACAGAAAAATTTGAAAGAAAAGCATAATCTCCTTCATCGTTCCAAAATAAAATTTTTTTATTATCTTTATTATTAATTCCCATGAATTTATTTTAAATTTTTTACTATACTTAAAAACTGATCATTTCGATCGTATTCATTTTTAAAATATTTCCCAAATGAAGAAAAAGCTGGACTATAGAGAATCGTTTCACCCTTTTTAGCAATCGAAAATGCACGACTCACAGTATTTGGCAATCCTTCTTCTTTATATACTTCAATTCCTTTCTTCTTAAATGAAAATATTTGGTCTCGAATAGTATCTGTACCTCTTTCACGAAACATGACAACCTTAGAGCAATATTTTGGAATCTCTTTCAAAAGTTTTGACATATCAAGCTTTTTATCATCGCCTCCAATTATTAAAACAATATTCCTATTATCCTTTGAATATTCGGAAGTCCGACTTCCGAATATTCGGAAGTCGGACTTCCGAATATTTTTAGTATTCCCAAGAGCTCTAAGGGCGGCAATTGTTGCATCTGGGGTTGTAGAATTATTGTCATTATAAATTTTAATACCTTTTATGTCTCGAACAAATTGTAAACGCCCTTCAATGCCTTTATAATTCTCCACTGCTTCTCGAATTATCTTTTCTTTTATTCCCATACTTCTTGTTGCAAGTACTGCACACATAACATTTAATTTATTATGTTCTCCGGGAATTTTAAGTTTCCAAGATTTTGGTAAATCTTTTGCATGAGCTACAAATGCACGAAACTTTATTTCTTTGGGTAATTTTCTTGCCACACTTTCACCTACAACAAAAACATCACTTTCTTTTTGATATTTAAAAATATTTGCTTTGTCAGAAAAATATAAATCTCTATCACCTTTATAATAATTTAAGTGGTCATCATAAAAAGTTGTAAACACGGAAATATTTGGACTAATTTTTGAATCTCCAAAACCTTGCAACTGCCATGAATCAAGTTCAAAAAGAGCGATAGAATCTTTTGTCACTTTTTTTAGAAGTTGCAATGTAGAAACGCCTCGAACATTTCCACCTAACAATACTTTTTTCCCAACATGCTCTAAGATTTCTTTTATTAAATGCGTTACCGTAGATTTTCCTCTCGTTCCAGTAATTCCTACAACCTGAATCCCTGCAATTTTTGCAAACAATGACGCACTCATTCCCACTGGAATATTATTTTTATGAGCTTCCGTTATGTACGGAGAATCAAGTGGTACTCCAGCAGCTTTCAAAACCATGTCTCTATTACAAAAATCTTCTAGGTTGTGTTCTCCGAGTCTATAGATAATGTTTTTGTATTTCGAAAGAAGTTTTAAAGAAGCTTCGAGTTGTTCTTTGGACTTCAAATCGGTCACAATTAAATCCGCTCCGCATTCTGCTAGATATGCAGTATCCCCGACTCCCCGCCCTAATAGCCCCAAACCCATGACCGTAATCTTCTTCCCTTTAAAATATTTCTTGTAATTAGTCATCTTAATTTATTTCTTTTTTATAGCAATCTTCACAGTATATTTTATATTGTTTATGTTTATCTTTTGGATAAGTCGTTATTGTTTTATTGCCACAAGAAACACACGTCGCTTCATTTAAAAATCTTGGATTACGTGCATTCATCCTTGCTTGGTGACGGCAATTAAAACACTTGGCTGGAAGTGCCAATTTCATTCTTTTGTAAAAAGCAATTTCCCTACCGATTAGGCGATAATTTTTATCACATGCTCCACACTTTAAAATTTTATCTAGCAGTTCTTTTTCATTGTATTTCTCCGGATCCTTCGGTAAATTTTTATACTCGCAATTTTCTTGTCCTTTTGTACTTGAAATATCATCTCGCCAAGTAAATCCTTGGGCCAGTGCGTCAGTTTTTTCAAGTGGCATATATTCATTGGCAATTGATTCATTATATCCAAACGGACTCATCCAAACCGGAAAGAAGTTCCCCCAGTCCCCGCTTTCTTTCATATTCTCAATAATTTGTGGTACAAGACGCTCATATTCTTCACGTGTATATTGTTTATTTAAAATACAATATTCTTTATTACGCAGACCAACGCAGCCAAATAAATTTTTAGAATTATAGCAAACATCACTGTAACTAATAAAACTAGATTCTGTTGCTAAATGAGTACAGAATATATTACTACTATTTATTGCAGTTACACACTGATATCCATATTCAGTTCTTGGGCTAAAAGAAACATCATAGGTTTCTATAGTTTTTTCTGAAGTATAAGCATACCGACTATTTTCTCCTCCCTTTATATCAAAAGAGTATTTAACATTTCGTGCATCATAAACATGATCTCCAGACACATTATCATTGCGTGAACCAAAAACCGATCGTGCTGGCATTTTTTTCCTTAACTCTTCCCTTTTCCCTAAAATATATAAAATACTTGCTTCACTATTTAATGGATATTTTTCTAAAAATTCTTGATACTCTTTTTTTGTAGCTTGTTCATTGAAAATGAAATAATTCTTATGACGCATTCCAACACAACCAATACAATTTACACAATCCCTACAATCATAGAGCCCTATAGAGTCAGCACAAGATTCACATTCTTGAGAATAAAACAATTTATTGCAATTAAGACAATCTATGCATTCATAACAAAGTTCTGATTTGTGGACATAAAGATTGTCAGTACAGTCTTTTGAATACCAAACCACATGACCATAATCACAATTTTCATTTTCAACAGAACCAAATAAAAAATAGCAATTTTTGCTATAGTTAATCAGATTAGAATATTCACAATTTTCATTTTTTGTATTTACTAAAGAAATATGAGGAACTTTATTTATAAGTTCGTAAAGTTGTTTTAGGAACGACTGTGATAAATCTAAATCCATCGCATAAGATGTTGCATCCCAGTCATCTGCCCACCATTCCCTTATATCCCAAACTGGAAATAACACATCGGGGTTATACATGGAAACAATCATTCCCCCAGATTTACTCGATGGTCGTTTGTAGAGAGTTTTAAAATTACGAAACAACATTCTATGTTGTTGGCGACAGGTTGGGCAATTCTCCGGCACCGGCACCTTCATCCTGCCATAGAAAATATGGTCATTCTCGTCTATCACAAATTCGTTCTTACATTTTGCGCAAATTTTATTTTCCATAAAATTATTCTAAGGCTTTTTTAAGTTCTTCTAAATCATTAAAATGATGCTTCACTCCTTTTATTTCTTGATACATTTCATGTCCCTTACCAGCAACTAAAACAATATCCCCCTTTTTAGCTAATTTCACACTTTCAATTATTGCTTCATACCGATTGGAAATTGTTTTTACCTTTTCAAGTTCTGCCATTGATAAATCCGTTTTCATTTCAGCAATAATCTTATCCGGATCTTCGCTTCTTGGATTATCTGAAGTAAGTATGGCAATATCAGAAAATTTTGTACCAATTTTCCCCATTATTCTCCTTTTGAGTGGGTCTCTATCTCCTCCACAACCAAACACAGATATTATTCTTCCACCTTTATTTTTTATCTCATTAATAGTTAATAATACATTTTCTAATGCATCGGGCTTGTGAGCATAATCGATTACAAACAATACTCCATCTTTTCCAGCAAAGTGTTCAAACCTTCCTGTTGGTGGTTCAATATTTTCTAAAATTTTCTTAACTTTTACCATATCAAAATCAAGCAATTTACATGTGCTCCACACAGCAAGCAAGTTATAAGCATTAAATTTACCAAGTAATTTAGAATTTATTTTTTCCTTATTAAATAAAAGTTCTAAACCTCTAAAATCCATTTTAGTAATTTCCCCTTGAAAGTCAGCACTATTATTTATCCCATATAAATATTTTTTTGCTTTTATTCCTTTAATCATTTCTTTACCATGTTCATCGTCGGCATTAGATAATACGAAGGATTTATTAGATAAGCTTTGAAAAAATTTCTTTTTTGCTAAAAAGTAATTTTCTACACTTTTATGATAATCCAAGTGGTCATGTGAAAGATTTGTAAAAATACCACCAATAAAACTTATTCCTGCAATACGTTTTTGATCTATGCCATGCGAAGAAACTTCCATGAAAACATATTCACAACCTTCCTCAACCATTTCAGAAAGTAATTGATTTAAAATCATTGGCCCTGGTGTTGTGTTTATTGTCGGCCTACGCTCTTTTACAACAATATTTTCAACAGTACCAATAAGCCCAGCTTTATATCCTAAAAGAGTCGCGATTTTATATAAAAGAGTAGCTGTAGTTGTCTTGCCACTGGTGCCCGTAACTCCAATTACTTTAAGCTTATTTGAGGGATTTCCATAAAAGTGCATTGCGGCCAAAGTGGCTATTGCTCGTCTTTTAATCTTAAGATTTTTGATTAATTTCTTCATACTCTTAAAGATATCATTTTTAGAGTATTATGTTAAATTTTTACTAGTATATTACAAAAACTATGTTCTCCATTTTATTGATTTTATAAAAAACATTTCTAAAAGTGCAATAATAGCAACTGTAAATATAAGGATTTTCATATGAAAACCTTCAAGCCCCACAACAGCAAAAAGAGCAACAAAACTAAGAACTCTCCCAAGTCCGATACTAAACCATTCTCTTATTACAATATATTCAATCCGATTATGAGTACTATCAGGAAGTGACCGAATAAGATTTTCACTAATTACCGATCTTGGAATATTAATTGCAATAGTTGTAACTTTTATCAAAGCTCCAAAAATTAAATATACTGCAAAATATGGAAAGATTAGTATCATAACTATAAGTAAGAAATAAAAAGTCCCTCCCCAAAACAATGAAATATTATAATGTTTATAATCAACAAACTTACCAAAAATATAAGAACTAATAATAGTAAAAACCGAGAAGAAAGAAAGCCATCCACCAAGTTTCAATTCATTGTTTAAGGCATTGAATATGATAAGAGGAAGAATTAATTTGACTAGTGCACCACTCCTACCAAAACTACCCAGTGTATACCCCCACATAGACTTCATTATATTTTTATCTTTCCAGACTATTGCAAGGGTCTTTCTAAAATGAAAACTTGGAACTTCATGAATTGGGAATTTTATATTTCCAATAATCATTGATATTAAAAAGAAAACAGTCCCAAATAGAAATAAATTTGGATAACCATTCCCTAAAAAATTAGCCACCACAATCCAACCACCAAGAACCGGCATTATAATATCTACTAAAATACCAATCCCCTGTTCAAGTCCCGAATAATTCCCCCTGTTTTCTCTATTTGTTAAATCAAATCTCAATATTTGATAACTGATCCAGTACATACCATTAAAAAATCCAATAACTATACCAATCGGGATTATGTAATTTATAATATTTTCTTTCATGAAAAAGATAAACAAATATGTAAATGTAAATCCTAACAATGCCAATATTCTCGGTAGATGAACTTGCCCTTTCTTTACAATTACTGCAAAAACGTGAAATGTAATATTATGAAGTAATAAATAAGCAATATTAAACAATGCGATTAAAGCAAAATCACCTGTTTGTTTCCAGATAAGAACATTCAAAAAAAATTCAAAAAATACTCTGGCAGCTGTAAAAATACCATGTGAAATCAAAAGCCTTTTTATTTCGATTGTTGAGATGCTATTTTTTTCCATTAATTTATTTTCTTTCTTCTATTTTAAAATCTTTTCCGACGAAACGCCAGGAAGGTTCAATATTTAGTTCTGGAAATTTATTTAAAACCCATTCTAAATAAGAATTGCTGTTAGGACCGAAAATCGAATATCGATATTGATAAGGATAATTCTCTGGAGAATCTTTGATAAATTTAATAATTCTTTGAGCTTCGGAATTTTCTCCCCCGTCAATTACTCCGAGTAATTCAGGCTTCCAAGTGTAATCTGTCAATCCAAAAAAGGTCAAATGCATCGCCTGAAATGGAGACCAAAAATCAATTCTTAAATGATTTCCATTTTTTGCGCTTTCCATTCTTACTTCCCATCTTGAAACCTTTCCCTTCTCATTGAGCACAAACCAAGGATGCCGAGCAAAATTGATTGGATAATTCAGGGGTGTATCAAAAACAAAAACCTGATATTCGTCATTTTTTAGTAAATTTTGAAAAGCAAGAGAAGTGTTATTGGGATAAAATTTATCTACTTCGCTAGGTTTTGGAAACAAAATAAAAGCAAAAAATAAAACCACTATTAAGGCTAATATTTTTATTTTTTTAAATTTTTTTCCCATTTTATTTCGATTTCTATTTTTTGTTCGTTTTTTTCTGTTTCGTATTCTATTTCAATATCCCCTGATTTTGCAGGCATATATACCTTTTTGCCTTTTATTTGCATCCTGAATTCCTTATCCTTTCCCATTGAATACGCAAGCCTTTCTAGTATTTTAACTAGTTGCTTTTTTGAATATTTCTTTTCTACCTCTTTTTTGTTTTTCATATTATGAATTATATCATAATAAAATATACTATAAGTAAATAAAAAAACCTGAATGTTTTATGGTAAAAGGTATAGCCTTTGTAGCCGTAACATTCAGGTATTAAACTCTTCATCCCCAATTTATTTAGGGTTGGTGGTTGGGGCTAATGCTCCGACAGTTGTTCCATTGATATGGTAAATATCCCCACCTTTTTCAATTTTACCAAGTTCTTTTGTCTTGGTAATTGGTAATTTTTTCTCTTTTCGTGTTTCCATCTCACCTTTTTTTTACAAAATTAGAAAATACAACACAATTAAGCGCTCTGTTTACCACGACAACAGAGTCATCCTTAACTAAGAAATTTAAATTGCCAAGGCGTTTTACCAACTGCCATTCGTCAGCAACATACTGGTCAAAAACACTTGTTGAATTCATAAGCATTTTTTTAAAAAACATACTAGGTTAACTGGTCTTTTTTATCTCCTTTCTTATTAGGAAGCAAAAAAGACCAATCAACGTAATAATTGTAAAAATTTTTCAAGATACTATCTTTATTAAAAGACTACCACTTTGAGTAAATTAGTCAACTTCTTCCTATATTTTTTTTATTTAAAAAATTATTTTTTACTTGGTTTTATTAAAATCTTTTGATTTATCTTTTGAAAACGATTTACTTTCTTATTACCCACTTTTACTTTCTCTAAAAACATCTTCTTGGGTCGGGCCCAAACTACTCCGTCTTCCAAATGCATATAAAATACCAAGGGCTCTAAGGTTTCACTATGAAACCCCTCCCAAAGAACTTTTGCCTTAGTTCCTTTATAATGTTTATAAATTGCTCCAATTTTTAAATTATTCATAATAGTTGCCAGTTGTAAGTTCTTTAACTTTATCTACTATTTCTTTTATTTTTTCCACTGAAATATCTGGATCGTTAATTTCCTTTACCAATTTATTATATTCATCACATAATTCTGGAGACTCATTGATTTCTTCTTTAGACAAATTAAGGAATTCTTCAATATTTCTTATATCTGATTCCTTTATTATCTCTCTTATAAAATTTATGTCATTGTCTTCATTTTCTAGCATCAAACCAAAGGGAACAATTTGATTTTTTGCTTCAGATAGAATACTCTGTAGTGGTCTTTTAGGAATTTCCTGAAAATTTTCTTCTGTCTCCTCTCCTGTTTCATTTTTATCTAATGATTTTTCTAGAAACACTTGTTCATTATTCATATATTTTTATTAAATTTGTAATAAAAACTTTTAATTAATCAATGATTTTCGATGCTGGGGTGTATTGATCATGCCACATTTTTTCCATTTATATACTTCACCCGTAGCTGGATTGATTGCCCCACAAGGACAAGGGTCATTTCGGCCTATGTTTAAATCACTATTTTTTGGTGCACCCACATTTTTTGTATCTGAAAATTCAGAAGGCTCGTTGTGACTTGTTATTAGAACTTCTTTTGGTTCAGTTTCTTCGACTTCTAAGTCTTGTTTAACATCAACATTGATTGTTTGGATAAGTGAAAGAACTTGCTCTTTAAACACTTCTTCCATTTCACGAAACATCATAAGACCTTCTTTTTTGTATTCAACAATCGGCTCACGTTGCCCGTAAGCACGTAGATTCACCGAGGAACGAAGATAGTCCATGGCTTCTAAGTGCTCCATCCATAACGTATCGGTAGTATAAAGTGCTATTCTTCTGACTGTTTCAAGAAATGCCTTCTCTCCTATTTTCTCTCTTTTTTCTTTTATGATTTGTTCTAATTTTTCTTTTTCTTCTCGATTCTCTAAAATAGTCTCAAGTAATTTTTCGATTTCTTCTTTTTCAGCTCGCATCATTTTTTGTCGTCTTTCGTAAATTGACTGACGTTGATGATTCATCACATCATCATATTCGAGGGTGTTTTTTCTTGAATCAAAATGAAAACCTTCTATTTTTGTCTGTGCTCCTTCTAATTGTTTTCCAACAAATCGATTTTCAATTGGATAATCTTCAGGAATCCCAAAGCGACCCATCATGCTTTTCATCCTGTCTGAACCGAAAACACGAAGAAGATCATCTTCAAGTGATACATAAAATTGAGTTTCGCCTGGATCCCCTTGTC
>CAZJQE010000034.1:0-8540 GCA_964548505.1 uncultured Candidatus Saccharibacteria bacterium
CTACTGTTCTATTATCACATGGAACAATAATTCTTCCTTCTGGTTTTATTTTCTCTTTACTGTCTTCTTCGATGTGAAATAACTTATTATATTGATTAAGGCTTTCTTGGCTCCAATTATTATATTTATCTATATTTTCCTTTTCATCAAAATTTCCACCACCATTGAAATTTAAATCAAAAAAAATATTTCCATCTACAAATATAATTCCATTATCATTTGCTTTTTTTATGGTTTCTATCCAATTATTTAAATTTCCCTTAAAAGCTTGGTTTGGATATCCATTACTATAGCTAACTACTTTAATTTTTTTATCCTTTTCTGCATTACGGTTAAATTCAATAATTTTATTCAAACCCTCTGATGGATAATCCCAATTACTATTTTCCCCAGAAGGAGTAGATATATAGTGAACTTTTGCTTCCGGAGCTATTCCACAATTTTTCCCTACAAATAAACTTGTTACGCCTGGACCATGCATGCTCGTCTCTTCATCAGGTGAATTACCAAATTCTTCATAGTTTACTATATTGCCAGAATATTCATAATGATTTAAGTCCAATTTTTGATCTATTATTGCTACATTTATTCCCTTACCAGTTATTCCCTCTTTGTGAAGTTCTTTAATACCCAATCCTGGATTCTTACCACTTTCTAAAATAATTTCTGGATTAAACCCTATAGGTAATTTTTCTTCGTTTGGCCATTTGGTGACAGTATCAAAATCTATATTTTGCAAAATATCTAAGGGAACATTTTTAAAATTCTTATTTGATAAATCTAGTCCTCTCAGGTCCTCAGATTTCTTAACTGACAAAACTCTTTCATAGATATTTTCTCGCATTTTTTAATTATATCATTAGTTTTTTAGTTTCTAAATCATGTTTTTGAATCCTCCAGCTTGAAGATCCCATAATTTTTTATACAATCCGTTTTTCTTTTTTACTAGTTCGTCATGAACTCCATCTTCAATAATTTTTCCTTTTCTGATTACAATAATTCTATCCATTTGTCTGATGGTAGAAAGTCTGTGAGCAATAACAATAGTAGTTTTTCCTTTGATTAATTTCTGTAATGCATCTTGAATTAAAGCTTCTGAATGAGAATCAAGTGAAGAAGTTGCTTCATCAAGAATTAAAATTGGTGCATTTTTCAGAATTGCTCGAGCAATAGCAACACGTTGACGTTCTCCACCAGATAGCTTGACTCCTCTCTCTCCAACATAAGTTTCATAGCCATATGGTAGAGAGTCTATAAACTCATCACAGTGAGCAAGATGCGCGGCTTTAAAAACTTCTTCATCACTTGCATCTCGTTTCCCATAACGAATATTTTCAAGTAATGTACGATGAAAAAGAACTGGATCTTGTGGAACATAAGCTATTTGTTCACGAAGATTTTTTTGAGTAATATTTTTTATATCAATTCCATCAATTGTTATTTCACCCAGAGGAAGATCGAACAATCGCATTAACAAACGCACAAAAGTAGTCTTACCTGCTCCCGACGAACCAACAACGGCAATTTTCTGTCCTACAGGTATTGTAAGAGAAAAATTATCTAAAACTTTTGTATTATTATTTTTGTAAATATAAGTTACATTATGAAAAATAACTTCTCCTTTTATGTTTTTTGCGATTTCTTTTGGCTCATCAAGAATTTCGTAAGGTTTATCAAGTATTGCTACCATTTCAAGTGCATTAGCAAAACTTTCATAAAATGCTCGGACAATACCACCGAAACTCCATAAATTTTCTATTAAACGTATTAAATAGCTTTGAAGAAGCACCATAATAGGTAAAGTAATTAAACCAAGTCTCCAATCTCCCAGGGCTAACCAAAAAATAATAAATTCAATGGTAATAGAATAAAAACCTTGAATACCTCCAAGTCCTTCCCATAAATACCAATTAAAAACAGTGGCCTTTCTTTGTTTTTGCAACACTTTTCCAACACGTTTTTTTTCAAATTCTTGACCTGTAAATAATTGGATTGAGGAATGATTCCCAATAGAATCTGCAAGTGCTCCTACGGTTTTCGTGTCACACTCAGAAGCAATAACATCATATTTGAGTTTAAAACGAATGTAAATAAAAGCTGTTGTTAAAAACACAATACAAAATATTCCTAAAATAAGCGAATATTTTGGAAGTAAAGTATAAATTGCGACGACTGTTCCAACACTACGAATAACTAGAGGTAATCCATCAGAAATCATTCTGTCAGCTATTATTTCAAAAGATCTAGCATATTTATTTATTTTTTGAGTTAATGATCCTCCAAAATTATTTGCAAAAAAAGAATGAGAGTGATCTATCATATAAGAAAATGCTTGTTCACGAAGCCCTGCCATAACTCCTGCCTCAAAATATGCAGCAAACATGGTTGAAGTTCGACGAATAGCCCAACGGCAAAAGTTTAATATTAATACAAGAACAATGATTGATCTAGCAACATCTATAAGAGTAAAATTATTTACACTTAAAACATTCCAAAGTTTTAAATATTGAAGTGGAATATATACATCAAGGATAGAAGCTGTGATTGTTAAAATAATAACAGCAAAAAACGAAACCTTAAAATTTCTTACTACTTTCCAATAATATTTTAGCACCAATCCTCGGCGCAATTTTGAATAATCTCTTTCTTCCATAAAAACTCAAAAATGGACATTTATTTGTCCAGGTTTTTATTATACCACACCAAGATAAAAATTTATAATTCTTATCTCTTTGTAAATGCTTCTTTTGGAGACAATCCCGCTGCTCGATGTGCTGGCCACCAACCTGAAATAAGACCGATAAAAACAGAAAATACCATGATAACCAATACAAACCAGTAAGGCGTTAAAAATAAATCAATCGGTTTCCCACCAAAACGAGTCGCGAGCGCACTGATTAAAAAATTAAATAATTTACCAATACCAAAACCAATTGCGACACCTCCAGCTCCTCCCAAAAATCCCATAATAGATGACTCAACTAAGAATAGATTTCTTACATCTCCATCGGTAGCTCCTAAGGATTTTAAAATACCAACTTCATAGATTCTTTCGAGAAAACCAACAAGCATGGTATTGAACATCCCAATTGCCGAAACGATAAGTGCGGTAATGCCAAATACTCCTAAAATTATGGTAATGATATTTGTAATTTTTCGTGCTTGTGTGACAAGATCAATCTTGGCAGAAACTAAAAATCCTTCACTAATCATTTTATCTCTAAGGGTCTCTAGCACATTAACATTTTTTGCTTTAACTAAAACTTTACTATAAAAAGGAGGATTCTTTGATAATGAGTTTGCAACTATTATCGCGGTTGGTGGCATTGTATTGTCAGAAATAACTCCTTGTAATGATAATTCTTTTAAAGAATTGGCTTCTTCTGAAATATTATTTTGATTGTCTTGATAAAAAACTTTTAAGTTGAACATTTTCCCCAAAGAAAGTTCACTAGTATCAAGTCCTAATGCAGTTAGGGTTTGGTTTGAAACCACAGTTCCTTGATCGTTTTCTATTGGTTTTCCAATATTTGGTAATATCCCTGCCAATCTAAAATAAGATGGCTCAATAATTTCTGTATTGATCAATAATTTTGAAGTACCTTTTGAGCTTATTTCTCCAGGAAATTCTGCAACAGGACTTATTTCTGCAACATCTTGATATCCTTTCAAAGTCTCAAGATATGGGGCTTTGATTGTAATATTACTTTCAGTAGGATAAGCAATTTCCATCGTAATGAGAGAATCTTCTGTGGTCATTAATTTTCCAATAAGAATATACTGAAGTCCGTAACCAAGAGACACCAATAAAAGCACTGTGGCAATACCAATGGACATACCCATAATCGTCAAAAGAGACCTTTGAGGATTTGTACGAAAGCTTCGAAGAGACAATATTAGAAGTTCAGAAAACCGTAATTGTTTGAAGGGCATAACTCAATTATATTATAATTAAACTTTATTTTCAATAAGAAAAACCTTCTTTACTATTTAAAATTAATTCGAGTTTTTCTGACATTAAATGTGCTGCGCGGAACGACAAGCCAACGCCAAATTTATTATTCGATAAATCCAAAACTTCAATCACTTCATCCCGTGTAACAAAATTTCTTATTCTATCTGACACGATTTGATCAAGAGCAGAAATTTGAAATGGGGTAAGTTTCCCAGTATAACCTTCTACAATCCAATTTCTTATATTATGTATTTCATCGAAAATAGATATTTCCGGATTTTTTATAATCTGATTTTGGATACTTTCAATATTTTTACGTTTATTAATAATTTCATCCAAGAAAATCGAAACTCTTTCTGCTTTCTTTTTCCAAAGTCCTACGCCTCCCTCGTCAAATGGCTTATTTATTGCTTCTTTGAAATCTTTTATATTCATTTGACCTGCAAGTCTTTTTATTACAAAGGATTCAAATCTATCAATCTCATCCATTGAATAACCTCTCAGTAAGAAATTTGATACTAATTTTGCAGACAAATCTTCTTCTGCTACTTTTTTACCTTCTCCTTCAGGATGCAATGAAGTTATTTGTTTATATAGATTTTTTGAAAGAGATTCAGCTATTGTAGCACTAGTCATGTGCTCTGTTTCAACAACTTCTCCATCTTTCATATGATAAATAGTTTTCACATCATGTAAACTCCACGCCTCATGGGTAACCATAATTATTGTTCTACCATCTTTTTCGTTTAGTTCTTTAAGAAATTCAAGTACCTTTTTTGCGTTCTCGGAGTCCAAATTTCCAAGTGGCTCATCGGCAATTATTATTGGAGGATCGTTGGCCAAGGCTCTTGCAATACCAACTCGCTGTTGTTGTCCACCGGAAAGTTCAAAAGGATAACGATTTGCATATTCTGTTAAATCCAAACGTTCTAAAAGTTTACGAGCTTCTGAATCAGCTTTTTCTGAAGAAATTCCAACAAAAAGCATTGGCAATGAAACATTTTTCAACACTGTCAAAGAAGGAACAAGGTTGAATTGCTGAAAAATAATACCAATACCCGTCTGTCTAAAGATAGCGAGTTCTTGATTGGATAAAGTTGAAATATCACGATCGTTAATTAAAACTTTTCCTTCTTGGAAACGATCAATTCCTGATATGGCATAAAGCATAGTCGTTTTACCACATCCTGATGGTCCAAAGAAAGCAACATAATCTCCCCTTGTTATTTCTAGAGAAATATTTTTAAGCGCTTCTACCTCTATTGGTTTGCCTTTGTTGTACCAAAGACTAATATTTTGTAATTTAATTATTGGTTCCATGAAGTTTGTCTGTAAAATCAATTATTTCTTTTGGCATAAGTTCTCCTTTTACTAAAGATCCATCAACTCCAAGCTCTAAACAAGAATCTGTTATTACCTGTTCTTTATGCCCAGAATAAAGTATTATTTTTATTTTTGAAAATTCTTTATCTTTTTTTATTTTACTTATAAATTCGAGAGATCTTGCTATCTTATAAGCCGGTGTATTTTTCCCCTTATTTGTAGACATTAAAACATCTAAAAAAATTGAATCTGGCCTTGTTTCTTTATCATGAATAATTTTTTCAGCTTCATCTAAGTTAGAAGCCATGAGAACTTCGTATTTATTACTCCTACTGTGAATCCAAAAAATATCTCTAAAAAAAATTCTCATCATTTCATCGTCATCGACAAGAAGAATTTTAATTCTCTTATTGTTACTATCTTCTTTTTCTTTATTTTCGTTATCCATAATTAAATTATTAATACTAATAAACTACTTATCTTAATAATACTACAATTATATCATTTTGGAAATATATTACATGTTTATATCGAAAAATCTTGATTAATTATACCTTTTTTTGCATAAATTATTTCTGATTTATATATTTTTGAATATGATTCATCTGCATTCTTTTTTTCAATTGTTATGTAATATTCCCCTTTGGGCAACAAGCAGTAATAATGCCCATACTGATCGGCAACTCTGTGAAAAATTTCTTTCTTTTTTTCTTCGGAAAAAACTCTAATAATTGCATAAGAAATAGGATATCCTGAATCTTCATGAGTAATTGTTCCATAGGATTTTGACGAGGCATCTACTCTGCGAATAATAACTAAAACTGTATAAATAGCAAACATTATAATATTAAATATGTCGAACTTTATAAAAATAAGTATAATAGATATTACCAAACCAAAATAAAAAAGCGCATTTGAAATTTGGGTAAACACACTAGCTCTAGAGGAATGATATTTCAATAAATTTTTATCTCTTTTAGTGAATTCATTCCAGTCAAAACTTTTTGGATCCATTGGAATATTTTTTACAATAGTTTTATCTTCTTCTGTTTCTATCATTTCCCCAAAATATAAATTATTATACAATTCATCACTGTATTTATTAAATAATTTACTTGATGGAAATACATAATTAGTTTTTCTAGCGACTAGCTGATATTTACCAGGAGGAACAAGAAAGCCAAAACGTCCATTGAGATCTGTGATTGATGTAGCTATCTCATTTCCCCTTTTGTCTTTTAAAATTATATAAGCAGGATCTAAAGGTTGTTTTGTCACACTATCGTAAACTGTTCCCCATTGTTTACGATGCTTTTTGAAACCAAGAGCGGAAGATAAAATACTCCAAATTCGGAAAAAAGTTAAAAGAAATTCAGAAAAAGATAATGCACTTGTAGTAAAAGAAGTAACAGCAACTGTTCCTCCTCCAGCAACTCCTACTACCCCAACAGCCTTCGTTGAAAAATCAAATACCGGAGTATCTGCAATTAAGGTAGCTTCGTTCTTTATTTTTTTTGTAGTTAACTCAATTGTCTTAGAAATATTTTGAACTTTATCTCCAATACTAGAAAAGGTATTTGACATAGAAACACCAGTTACAGTTGGTTCCAAATCTAAATTATTAACATCTATTCCAACTTTTATATCTTGCTGTTCAGGAGTAAGAATTACCGTTGTCTGTCCATTCTTAGTATTCCCATTATTATCATTTATACTATGATTTTTTATGACATCACCCCCATTTTCGTATTGATCAATATTATTAATTGGAAGTGGTTTAGGTCCAGGTAAAATAGGGGTAGATTCTTTTGTTAGAGTAGGATCTTCCACAGAAACAATAGGGGGGTTCCCAGGATCAACTTTTATGTGATTTGGGCTGGTTCCATTACGAACTGAGACAGAACGCCAATCAGTAAGCACTTTAAAATCATCCGTAGCACAGGTATTGTTTGTACTACAATTAAATATAATTTTACCAAAAATCTGACTATTTGCATAACCTATAAATTCTCCAGAAGAATTTATAGTAACACCACTAAAGTCTATCCATCCACCAGATTGACTTGTAGCATAACCAGATAGAATACCTTCAGTATCATTTAGTACACCACTTCCAGAAGGAGAAAGATTTATCCACCCAATTTTAGTACCCCAAGCAAAACCCGCAAGTTCTGTGTCACTAACAACTACACCAAGAGCACCTTCAAAAAGGTTAAAATTTATTTTTATATCACTGTTGTTATCTGTCCCTTTAGCATACTTGTAAGTATTGTCAATAGATCCTTTTTCTATTGAAGCAAAAATCTTTGGTATCTTATTGCCAAAATAAACAACAAGTATTAAAAAAATTAGCACTACAAAAGAAAACAAAAGAAAAGTATTTTGTTTATTTTTTTTTAATATGTAATTCTTTTGCATTTTAATTTTGTATTTTGTATTTGCACTTACTTTCTACTTTACAAACTTTATAACTTTTAACTTTTAACTTTTAACTTAATGTCTTACCTCACATTCCCCAAGAAGTTAAACGTCTGATCAAAGTTCTTGAAGATAATATCGACTATTGATTCATTTTGTATTGGAGTAATTATGGTACGTACTGGAAGAGTTAGAGTATTCCCTGCTTCATCAGTGGAAGCTATTTGGAATCGATAGATGGTTCCAGGTTTTAAGGTAGAGAGTATTACTACATGATTTGTAGTTAGAGTTGAAGTATCTTCTTGTTTGTTGGAAAGTGCATCAGTAGCTGTACCGGAACCTTCTTCAAAGTAAACAGTTGAGGTTGATGGTTCATCGGTAGTCCAAGATACGATTGATTGAATACGATCAGTTCTTCCAGCTACTAGAGCACTATCTACTTTCAAGTTTGTGATAATTGGAGCAGTTACATCAGTAGAAGTAGTAACAGTGATTGGAGCATTCCCTTCTATGGTGTTACCAGCTAAATTTATTCCAGAAACAGATACAGTGTAAGTTGTTCCAGGAGTTAGATTTTCAACTTTCATTGAATGAGATTTGTTCTTGGTATCATCAATCATACGAGAGAGTCTTCCAGTCTTACCATCTCTGTATTCAACGATTGAAGAAGTTGGTTCATCAGAATTCCAAACTACTGTAAACGAATTATTAGTTTTGTTTAAGATAATAGCTTGGATCTTTGAAGCTTTGGTTGTAAATGTAAATTCTTGTGATTTACCTACTACTTGGGGAAGAGAGAAAGCTCTAGCTTCTACTCGATATTTAGTATTTGATTTTAGATTTG
>CAZJQE010000035.1:0-8312 GCA_964548505.1 uncultured Candidatus Saccharibacteria bacterium
GGTTTTGCGAATCCTCCCTCCCGCAAAATAGTTTCGCAAAACCGAGTCCATTTTTCTTGAACGGCTCATTTCCCAGTATTTGAGCCGTTCAGCGTTTCCCCGCACTTTCTCTTTGAGAAAGCTCTGTGCTACTGCACAGAGGTGCTTTAGCACGGCGGGGAACGCTATGATACTTTGTTTTGAAAATAGGTTCTGATTTGGTAGAATAAATGCACCATTTATATTGAGGGATCAACAACTGGTACTGGAGAATTTAATATTTCAACAGATTTTTTTTCTCTTTCAGAAAAATATTCCAGGGCTTTCCCAATTTTCTCTTTTTCCTTATTCCCAATTTTCATGTTATTAAAAGTATTAACTTGTACATCTTCTTTACTTGTTTTTAAAAAAAGTTCATAGGCAAAAACAAAAGAAATAATCATTACTAGCAATGCAAATACTACTAAAAAATTCCAATAGATACTTGAGTTTATTTTGAAACTTTCTTTTTTGTAAACTTTTTTTATTTTTAAAAAATTAATTTTCATCCCGTTAGAAATCTTACCATTAATAATACTTCCCTTATAACCCGTTAGTTAATTTCTAACGGGATTCATTTTACATAAAACTTATTAACTTTATTTTAAAGTTTGCTACCCATTCATTTTTTTTATTATTCTTTTCTTTCTGTGACATGTCACTATTGTTGTACATGCCTACCGAAGAAAATTCTAATTCATAAGGAGAATTTTCCAACAAAAGTAATAATTTGTATATCTGTTCAAAACTACCTTTGCTTTTAATTTGCACTGAAAGTGCAGAATTATCCTCAGTCACTTCGATAGAAGAAACATCTGTAACTACCCCAACACTATTTGATATTCTTTCTATTGTATCTAAAAACGGTACAATGTTTGAACTTTGAGCAAAGTGTGTTTCAAGTTCTGCTTTGTCTTTCTCTATTAATTTAAAAGAATCATTGAAATTTTTTACTTCTTCTCGTCTTAATGTTTCTTTTTGTAAATCAACTTGTACTCGTTTTGATATTTCAATATTATTTTTTATATTTTTATAAAGAAAGAAAAATAAAACACATAAAAGTAAAAAAAATATGATTGGGATAGCTAATAAAGTTTTTTTTAATTTACCTTGCATTTTATATTGAAATTAAACTTAAATTAAAGTCTAAATTACTTCCTTTGGCAAAATTTGAAATTGGCAAATTAACTTCTTTAAAAGAAGTATCACTTTCAAGTAATTTGCGAAATAAAAGTAATTGTTCTCTATTTCCTGCAATTCCTGTAATATTCACTTTTTTACCTTCTAAAGAATTATTTTCATAAGAAAAACTAGTAATTTTTATACCTGAAACTTTTTTAGAAATAATTTCATCGATTACTTTTTTGGAAAAAACATACTGACTGTTTTTTGTTTTATCCAGTAATGCAAGTTTTGCATCTAAATCCTTTATGGAAGCCTGTGCCTTTTGATCAATTTCTGGTATTATCTCATTTTTTTGCATTTCAAATTTATTATTTATTGAATTTTTTTTCTCGTAAGAGATAAGATAAGATGGCAATATTGCAATCAAAAATAATAAAATTAAAAAATTAAGTACTATAAAAAAAATCACAGAAAATCTAAGATAAAAATCTTTAACAATCTCTTTCTTTTCTTCAGTTGGAATTAAATTAATCATTTTCAAAATTACCTAATGCAAGTCCTAATGCTGCTGCATATGTGAGTGACTGCTCAAAATTAATCTCTGGAATATATTTCTCTGTATTCATTATATTAACCCAAACATTTGCCATTTCAATAGTATTTTTAGTACTTACCGAAAAATATTCTGCAAGACCTATTAAATTGGCATCCCCCCCGCAGAGTATTATCTTTTTAATCAAAGGACGATCTTTGTCCCCATCTTTGTGAGTATGCCAATAAATAAAATGCTTCACTATTTCATCTCTTAATATTGAAATACTGTTTAGAAGTACTGAAAATAATTCTTCATTCCCTGAATTTCTTTCCAACCCATATTTCTTTTTCATTTTTTCAGCTTCTTCAAAACTTATCTTGAAACTTTTTTGAATCATACTGGTAAGAGAGGAACCACCAACATCTAAGGTTGAAGTAAACATAACAATTCCACGTGAAACAATAAAAATACCGGTTCTTTTTTTACCAAAATCAACAATCATGTATGTATCTTCATCATTTTTCCCGACAACTGCACGAGAAATTGCCTGAGCTTCAAGTTCAAAAGAACGAACTCCAATTCCAGAATTTTTAAAAATCGATAAATATTCATCAATAATATTTTTTGGAATAGCTGAAACTTGAATATTAAAACTTCGTTCATCCTCACTCAAGATTTCATAATCAAAAATTGCATCTTGCGCAGGAATTGGTATGTGTTCTTCTAGTGATAACTCTATACTTTCTCGTATGTTTTCAAGTCCTGATTTTTCTAATCGAAACTCAAATAAATATACTTGCTCTTCAGGGAGAGAAACCCGGACTGATTTTATTTTCTTTTCTTTTCTAAGAGAAGTTAAGATTTCTTCCATTTTTGGTAAATTTGTTATTTTCCCAGATTCAATAACCCCAAGTGGTATTTGACACTCTCCATATCTACCCAACTTGAGACCCTTTGAACTAGAAATAAGTTCTGTATATTTTATTGATTCATCAGAAATATCTAAACCGAAAGAAGGTACCGTTAGAAATTTTGGTGTTGGAAATAAAATATTAAAAAAATTTCTAGACATATAAATATATTATACCCTGTAGTAGAACTTTTTAAAAGTTTCACTACGGGGTTATATAATACTCTTTTCTTTCTCGCTAATATTCTAACGGGCACAAGTTCCTACTGAAATAGTGTCATTTGGTTCAAGTAGAGAAAATTTTCCATCTTCTGTGGATAGTGCCATAATCATTCCTTGGCTTTCAAGCCCGCGAATTGTTCTTGGCTCTAGATTTGCCACAAACATGCATTTTTTACCAACTAAAACACTACAATCTGGAAAGTAAAGTGATATTCCTGAAACAATTTGTCTTGGATGATCCTCACCTAAGTCAACAGATAATTTTAATAATTTATCAGTGTCGGGTATTTTTTCGGCTGAAAGAATTTTACCAACTGTCATTTCAATTTTTTTAAAATCTTCAATATTTATCATCTTATTTATATTAATTATTAATTCTGTCTAGGTATCTTTGCAATATTAGCGCAGCGGCCTTTGCATCAACATATTTTTCTTTATTATTTTTTTTGACTTTTCTAGCATTATTTTTTTCTTTTCCGCCCTTACCTCTCGCTTCAACCGAAGTAAGAAATTCTTTTTCAGAATAAATTGGTAAATTTAATTTTTCTAATCGTTTTTTAAATTTATTTATCTCCCCCATTATATCATTCTCTTTACCAAAGAAATCCAAAGACTCGCCTATTACAATCCCCGCAATGTCATTTTCACCGCAAATATTATGAACTATGTCAAAAAGTTGTGCATTGTTTTGTAAAATTTTAAAAGGAAAAGCAAGTTTCCCTTCTGGGTCAGATATAGCAAGACCCACTCTTTTTGCCCCATAATCAATACCTAAAAATCGCATATAAAAATACTAACATGGAAACCAGTTTTATGGTATAATACACGTTATGGAAACATTATTTTTAAATAATCCTAAAGGAAGTCTAATATTTTTATTAGTAACTATACTTTGGGTACTTCCTTGGAAAATTTATGCTTTGTGGACCGCATCAAAAAAGAACCATAAAATTTGGTTTGTTGTGTTTATTCTAGTAAATACTCTTGGTATTTTAGAAATTATTTACATTTTTTACATCGCAAAGAAAAGTTGGTCTGAAGTAAAAAATGCTTTTGTGCGTTTTATGTCTTCAGGTAAATAAAGAATCTCACCCTACCCTCTCCTTAAGCAAGGAGAGGATTTTTCGTTTGGCTTGAAAAAAAGCTAAAAATAAAGTAATGTTATCGAATACGGAGGCGTGGCTGAGTGGTTGAAGGCAACAGTCTTGAAAACTGTCATATGGGAAACCGTATCGTGAGTTCGAATCTCACCGCCTCCGCAACGTTATTTTAAGATACTATTTTGTATTCTAGAATTTTGATATACTTTGATCATGTTTAATAGATCAACCTTGGATAAACCAAAAAACACAAAAAATGAATTGGGAACAGGAAATAATATAGAAATTCCTAAAGGAAAATTTTCAGCATGGGAAAGAATTGGATCTTTAAATACAAATGCTGTTCGTCTTGAATTTTTTTCTGGACAATCTGATAATTATCACCTTGATTTATCATTTACAGATGGTGACAATATCAAAGTACCAATTATTGAATCAAAAATAAATTTTAACAATGAAACAGGTCATCATGAGTTTTCTTTTCACTATCCAGACCAAGAATTATTTCGAAGTATAAAAAACCAAGAAGGTTTCAGTCAAATTTATGATAGGTATTTAGAATCTTTAATACAAAAAGAGCAAACATATCTTCAAACATTAGATAGAGATAATAATGTTCATAAAATTTACGCCCATCATTTAAATATTAATGACACTAATCGAAACATTGAACTTATTCACCAAACTCGTGGAGGAGATTGCGTATTGGCAAATCTTGTAAATACCGTTTCGTTTGAATCAGATGAGGGAAATATATCTTTAACTATAAAAGAGGCTCGTGATCTTGCAATAAGATTGAGAAATCAAAGAGGAGTTAATTCTCACGATATTATTTCACCTAATTCTCCTCTTTTAAGTGAAGATGCTTTTTACCTTTTTTATAATAAATTAGGCTCTCGTCCTCCTCGCCAATCTGATTTTATGAACATTGATGGAAGCTTGCCAGAAAACCAATTAAACCACAAAGTTGTTGAGATTCTAGAAAGACTAGCAGAATGCAGTAAAAATTTATGTTCTGCAGGAATGCAAATTCATTCCGTAAGCATAAAGTGGATTCCCGATGGGACACCCAAGGAATATATTGTTATTGATCCTATGATGCAAGAAGGTTTACAATTTTTCAACACAGATGAAATTATGAGTTTTATAAAAAATAAAATCAGAGGACGCCATTCGAATGATAACTTCTTTTGTTTTGTTGATTAATTCATTTTTATTAAAATGAAAATCTTTAAAAATGGATTTTTGACAGGAATAATATTACAACTCGCTATTGGGCCGGTATTTTTTTATCTTACAAATTTAACTTTACAGAGAACAATCTATGATGGTCTTTCGGGAGTAGTAGCAGTAACTCTCGCTGACTATCTTTTTATTGCACTTGCGATTTGGGGCATAGGTAAATTTTTAGAAAGAAAAAATATTAAAAAAATTTCTGGATTTATCGGCTCGGCTGTACTCGTAATCTTTGGTTTATTTATGATAAATAAAGCTATCATGCAAGGTTCTTTTTCTGCCCCAGATGTAAATTCAATTAATCTTATTTCTAGTTTTACTTCAACTTTTATTCTGACGGTCTTGAGTCCACTTAGTGTTGTATTCTGGACCGGAATATTTGTCACTAAAGCAAATGAATATAATTATTCAAAAAAAGAACTTATTTTATTTGGACTATCAGCCGGGTCAGCAACATTTGCATTTATGTTCACATCTGTAATTTTAGTTTCTCTATTAAAAACAACTATCCCCGTTTGGGTATTTCAAATATCAAATATAATAGTAGGACTTTTACTTATTGGATATGGCGGAACAAGACTAATAAAAATTATCAGAAAGAAATAGAAAACTATTTAATTTTTCGAATTTCTTTATCTAAAATCTGTTAAATGTTATAATTTCCAAATGGTAAAAAAACAAATTGCTTTGATTGTGCTTGATGGTTGGGGCTATCGAGAAGAAACAAAAGATAATGCAATTGCGCAAGCAAATAAACCTATTTTTGACGCACTTTGGAAAAAATATCCTCATACTACTCTTAAGGCTTCTGGAATGGCAGTGGGATTACCAGAAGGTCAAATTGGAAATAGTGAAGTAGGACACATGGCCATCGGCGCCGGAAGAATTATCTATCAGGATTTAGTAAGAATAAATAATGCTATTACCTCCGGTGAATTTAAAAAAATACCTGCTTTTCTTGATCTATTTGAACATGTAAAAAAAAATAATTCTACTCTTCACGTCGGAGGGCTTGTGTCCCCAGGGGGTATTCACAGCCATATATCACACTTGTTTGCCTTTCTCGAAACTGCAAAAGAAAATGGAATAGAGAAAATTGCGATTCATGTTATTACTGATGGACGAGATACTCCCCCACAATCTGGAGCAAGTTATATAAAAGAACTTGAAAATTTTATTGAAAAATTGGGTGTTGGAGAAATAGCGTCTGTTTCAGGTCGTCTTTATGCAATGGATAGAGACAAGCGTTGGGAACGTCTGGCTCTCGCAGAAAAAGGAATATATGATGGCGCGGGACCAATTTGTAATATTAAACCATCTTTATATGTAGAAAATTTATATAAAGAGAATAAAATAGATGAACACTTAGAACCCTTTGTTTGTTTAAGAAAAGATGGAACTACTTTTACTTTAAACAAAGGAGATGGATTTTTTCTTTTTAATTTTCGAGATGATCGCATGAGAATGCTTACACACAACATCTTGGCAAAACCTAAAGAAGATAATTTATCTTTAGTTACCATGACTAAATACGGAAAGGAATTTGATTGTCCAATAGCTTTCTCTCCGATAGAAGTAACTGAAACTCTTGGAAAAGTAATTAGTGACAACGGCCTAACTCAAGTTCACATAGCTGAAACAGAAAAATTTGCTCATGCTACCTATTTTTTAAATTGCGAAAGAGAAATTCCCTATAAAAACGAAGAGAGAATTCTAATACAAAGTCCTAAAAATGTATTGACTTATGATTTGGCTCCTAAAATGTCGGCTAGTGGTGTAGCCGACGCAGCAATTGAACAAGTAAAAAAAGGAACTGATTTTATATTTATTAATTTTGCTAATGCTGATATGGTAGGGCACACATCCGTGGTTCCATCAATAATTATTGCAATAGAAGAAATCGATAGAGAACTTGGTAGAATTTTAGAAGCATTAGATACTACTGGTGGAATTGCTTGCATAACTGCCGATCACGGAAATGCTGAAATAAATATCGATAAAAATACAGGAATAAAAAACACAGCACATAGTACAAGTTTGGTTCCATTTATTATCACAGATATGATTGGAACATTACATGAAGGAACACTTGCAGACGTTACTCCAACAATTCTTCATCTATATGAATTATCACAGCCAAAAGAGATGACTGGGAAAAATCTAATAGATATAAAATAATATTTTAAAGATCTTCATGAAGACTTCATCGAGTAGTGTTATGCTATACTCATTAAAAGGTCAAATTTAATATTAATTAATGAGTTTATTTTATGGAAAATATGGAGAAAAAAGAGTGTGAACATAGTGAGTGTAAAGATTGCACAGGACATGGAGTTTGTTGTGGTATGCAATCTATGGGAGGCCATGGATGCCATGGGAAAAAGTGTCATCATTTGGTAAAGGTAATATTAATGCTCATTATTGTTATGATGATTTTCTGTTTTGGATTTAAACTTGGGGTAATAACTGGTTCAATAAGAGGTGGAAATGATTACAGAACAGAAAATAGAGGTGGTTTTGGAATGATGCGAGGATATTATTACAACAACCTACCACCAAACGGTGCCCCAGCACAAAACGGAGCACAATAAAATTAATTTACTTAGCAAAAAAACACTCAATTAAATGAGTGTTTTTTTGCTGCACAACAATTTTGTTAGACATTTGATTACGATATTTGGTATAATTAAGTAAATGGAAAATGAAGAAAAAATTACTTGGTCTTCTCTTGAATATGAAGAAAAAGAACGTCATACAGATTGGTTTTGGGCACTTGGAGTAATTGTAGTTGCTGGGGCTATCACCTCGGTTATTCTTGCAAATTATTTTTTTGCAATATTTTTAATTGTCGCGGGAGGATTGATGGGATTTTTTGCAATTAAAAAACCAGATATGGTTTATTATGAACTAAATGAAAAAGGTTTAAAAATAAGAAATCGCATTTATGCTTATGACAATATAAAAGCCTTCTGGGTACAAAAACCAATGTCAGATGATGGAAAAGAAATGGAGCCAGCTTTATTTATAAAATCAGAAAGATTAATCGTGCCAATTTTTTCAGTACCAATAGAAGAATCTGATGTTGTTAAAATTCACAACATTATGCTGGCACATGACGTACCCGAAGAAGAGATGAGAGAACATGCATCTGAAAAAGTAATGGAAG
>CAZJQE010000036.1:0-7981 GCA_964548505.1 uncultured Candidatus Saccharibacteria bacterium
TGGAAGGAAGAGAAGAAAAAAGATTTATGCATCATTATAATTTTCCTCCATACTCAGCTGGTGAAGTTGGACGATCAGGATTTACCAATCGTCGCGAAGTTGGGCATGGGGCACTTGCAGAAAAAGCACTTGCAATGATACTTCCAACTGTTGAAAAATTTCCTTACACAATTCGAATAGTTTCTGAATCAATGGCATCGAATGGTTCTACTTCTCAAGCATCTATCTGTGCGTCAACTCTTGCACTGATGGATGCAGGTGTGCCAATAAAGGCACCGGTTGCTGGAATTGCAATGGGACTCATGTATGAGAGTGATGATAAATATAAAATTTTAACAGATATCCAAGGACCGGAAGATCATCATGGTGATATGGATTTCAAAGTTGCCGGATCGAGAGAAGGAGTGACTGCGATACAGCTCGATGTGAAAGTCGAAGGTGTGCCAATAAAAATATTGGGTGAGGCAATGCACCAATCCAAAAAGGCAAGACTGGCAATTATTGATACAATTGAAAAAGAAATTCCAAAATCACGTCCTGAAATTTCTCCAAATGCGCCAAAGATTTTGATTATCAAAATAAAAGTTGATCAGATTGGAATGGTAATTGGAAGTGGAGGAAAAACAATTAAAGATATTAAAGAAAAATCTGGAGCGGAAATAACTGTGGAAGATGATGGAACAGTGTACTTTACTGGTAAGGGTGACAGCGCAGAGATTGCAAAGAAGATTGTAGAAGAAATGACTCATGAATTTACTCCAGGAGAAATGTTAAAAGGAGAAGTGGTGAGACTTGCAGACTTTGGAGCATTCGTACGATTAAATCCATTTGTTGATGGACTTGTACATGTTTCTGAAATTGCTCCGTTCCGTGTGGAACAAGTTCGTGACTTCTTAAAAGAAGGAATGATTGTGCCAGTTCGTGTTCTCAAAGTAGATATGGAAAATGGAAAAATTTCTCTCTCAATAAAATCTGCTGACAAAGATTTCTTCAAACCAAAAGGAAATTAAAGATAATAAAAAAAGCTAGGGGAACACCCTAGCTTTTTTTATGCACAGCTTGCATTTGACAGGATAAAGTTAAGTGTTATCATAAAAGTATGAATATGTTTATATTCAAAAACAAAAAGTCATGTTCCTGTTCATCCTCCTCAAATGAACGGGGTTTTGCTTTTTGATTCAAAATATAGATTTCTCAAGTCAACTACAAGCAAAACTCCGGAAGGAGTTTTTTTGTTTGTAGTTTGACCTTTGTGTAGACAGATCCACCTAAAAGCCAGATTACAAGACAGGGATGTCTCAAGTAAGCGCTGGAGTTCTTTAACAAAAAAATAACAACCAAATCAACCCCAAGGAGGGGGAACAAAATGAGAAAACAAAAAATCATCCAAATTGATCGTTCAAAACCGTTTGACCCTAACATTTTTATTGATGAAGGGTGGTCCATTGTGGAGCAAGACAAAAGAGCTCTTGCCATAACCGAAATTGATCTTACCAAAGTTATACTTGATACCTCCTTAGAAAAAGGCGAAAAAAGTATTATGGGAGAGAACAGACTTATGCGACTTAAGGAAAAAGAAGTTACCCGGTTGGATGCTGCCATTTTTAAAGCACTTTGGGAAAACAAACAGCTTATTCCTGGAAAATGGAAAAGAAAGAAAGGCATTTTTTTTGACGGAAGCATTTTTCAATCGCCTTTCAATGATGTCCGCTATAACATCTACCTGTATTTTTATGATTACAAGTGGAACTGGTATTACTACAGACTTTTTAATGACTTCGATGCCAGCCGTCCATCTGCTGTTCTTTAAATAAGTAATAAATATGAAGAAAGTAACGTTTTTGGCGGATGTTTTACGTAATGTAAAACATCCGCCTTTTATTTTTTATGTTTTTTTATTATGTTATGATATATCAGTATGGCGGATGATAAACCAAAAAATGTAACAGTAGAAACTTATGCCGATGACATGGTTCATGCTATTGATAATAATGAAAATGGAATGATCAAGAAGATTATCGAGGAGCAAGAAAAGCATGATGATTTAGATAAGAAAAGTTCTCCAGAAAACAAGATGAACAAAATATTTCTGATTATTGGGATAATCTTAGTTCTGGCATCTTTTGCTGCGGTAACAGTAGTTTTTTTATTTAAAAAAGAAATTTTTACAGTTCCTGTAACCCCACAATTTACCCCTATTATTTTTACTGATAAAACAGCATTTAAAGATATCTCTGGACTTAAAAAAGATGAAATCATTCAAACTATTTTAAATGAATTAAAAATAACAGATCTTAAAAGTGGTGGGATTGAGGGGGTATATCTTGCAGAAAATAAAAAGGTTATAAGTCTTTCGCGTTTTTTAGAGTTACTGGAAACGAATCTTAGTAAAACACAAACAGAATTTATTAATGATAATTTTTTATTAGGTATTTCAAATGATGAAAACAGGAATTTGTTTATTTTAATGAAGATACGTTCTATCGCCGATGTGTTTACACCAATGCGTACTTGGGAAGCAAAAATGTTTCAAGATATTCATAAACTTTTTGGAGTTGACCTTAATGCTGACACAAAATACTTACTGACAAAAGATTTTGAAGATGGAATAGTGCAAAATAAAAACGCAAGAATTTTAAGAGATAAAGATGGGAAGATTGTTATGATGTATATCTTTGCAGAAGATGATTCACTAATTATTACTAATTCTGAGACTACCGCCGGAGAAGTAATGTTGCGTCTTTTGTCTAGCAGAGTGAAGAAATAAAACAGTTGCATTTTGTAAATCAAATGCTATCATTCTCGTATGCCATTAGATAAAAAGAAAATTAAAGAGAAATTAGAAAAAGAGAGAGACAATTTAGTTAGTGAAATGAAAGATATGGGTAAATTAAACCCAGAGACTGGTGAATGGGAAACAGTTCCAGAGGAAATGAATTATATTGAAACAGACCAAAATGATATGGCTGACCGATTTGAAGATTTTGAATCTAAAAGTTCAATGATGAAAGTTTTGGAATCTAAACTTCAAAAGGTTTTGAAAGCCTTAAAAGGAATCAACAAGGAATCATTTGGAAAATGTGAAGTTTGTAAGAAAGACATTGAGCTTGCAAGAATGGAAGCAAATCCTTCAGCAAGAACGTGCAAGAAACATATAAATAATTAAAAAATATTAATTAATAATTAATCTCTAATGAGTTTTGCCAGAGTATATTCTGCCCAGACACATTTACTGAAAGGTACTATTGTTACCGTTGAAGTTGATATTACAAAAAATACCTTACATGCTTTTACCTTAGTAGGTCTGCCAGATAAAGCAGTTGATGAGTCAAAAGACCGCATGAGTTCAGCACTAAAGAATTCAGGATTTCCTTCTCCAAAAAGTCAAAATCAAAAAATAGTTATTTCACTTTCACCAGCGGACCTTAAAAAAGAAGGCCCGTATTTTGATTTGGCGATTGCACTTGCATACTTACTTTCAGCTGAAGAAATCGATTTTGATCCAGAAGGGAAAATATTTTTAGGAGAGCTATCTTTAAATGGAGAATTACAACCAATCAAAGGAGTTCTTCCGCTTACGGAACATGCAATGCGACTCGGATACAAAGAGATATTTGTGCCATTCCAAAACAGGGAAGAGGCAGCACTAGTGAAAGGGATTGTCGTGTATGGTGCTAAAAATTTGAAAGAAGTTGTAGACCATATTTATAAAATAAAATATGACAAAAATGGAAAGCCACTTGAAAAAGAAAGATCAAAAATTGTTTCACAAAAACCTACAGAAATAATTCGTAAAAATAAATCACACGACGTAGATTTTTCTGATATTCGGGGACAAGAGTCTGCCAAACGTGGGCTTGAAATTGCAGCAGCGGGCGGACACAATATTGCTCTGTCTGGCCCACCAGGAACAGGCAAGACAATGCTTGCCAGAGTTTTTTCTCACATACTACCCGAGCTTGATAATGATGATATTTTAGAAATTACTGGAATCCACTCGATTGTGGGACTGCTCGAAGATACTCTTGTTACCGAACCACCATTTCGTGCACCGCACCATACTGCGAGTTATGTTTCAATGATTGGCGGGGGAGCAAATCCGAAACCTGGAGAAGTGACTCTTGCTCACAAGGGTGTTCTTTTTCTTGATGAATTTCCTGAGTTTGAAAAAAGAGTGTTGGAAGCACTTAGGCAACCCTTGGAAGATAATATAGTTTCCATTTCACGTGCAAGAGGTTCTGCTATTTTTCCATCAAACTTTATTCTGATTGCAGCTATGAATCCTTGCCCATGTGGCAATAAAGGGAATAAAGACAAAAATTGTATTTGTAAGCCTTATGATTTAGACAGATATGCACGTCGTATTTCCGGGCCAATTATTGATCGAATAGATTTATGGGTAACTGTCGGCAACGTAGATTATCAAAAACTTAGCGACGCGACTCCCACAGGAGAGAAAACATTTGCGATAAAAAATCGCGTAAAGAAGGCAAGAGAAATTCAAGGAAAAAGATTTGGAAATACAAAAAGAAAATTAAAAACAAACAGCGATATGAATGTAAAAGAACTTGGTATTTTTGCGCCACTAACACCTGACGTAAAACAACTTTTAAATGATAGCGCCGAACGACTAGCACTTTCAGCGAGAGCATATCACCGAGTAATCAAACTTGCTCGCACTATTGCTGACCTCGATAATTCAGAAGACATAAAACAAAATCATATTTTGGAAGCCTTGCAATATCGGCCGAAAACTTTGAGTTAAAATATACAAAAAACTACTAGATTTTATCTAGTAGTTTTTTAATTGTTATAATTTTTTTTCTGCTTCCCATGGAGAATAACTCATTGGTGCCAATATAAACTGACTTACTTTTAACCCACCAGAATAAGGAATATTTTCCGAAGGAGGGCTATGTCTTCTAGGAAGGTAACAAAATCTTATCCCAGTCGCGTGAAAAATTTCATTTGAATATTTATCAATATATTCTAAAATATTTCCATTAAAGCTAGCGTTTCTAGTAATAAAGAGATTACATTCCCCAGTCGAAGTATCAACAAAAACATCACCAAAACTATCTTGGTAAACAGATTTTCCGCTTTTAATATAATTCTTTAAAAGATTGACTTCTTCCTCTTTTAATTTTATTATCGGTCCAACCTTCTGAGCATCTATTATCCCAGGATTATATCTATCTTCAAAAGGATTTTTTTCAATTTTTTCTTGCATATTTAAAAAAGTTAAAGATGTTAATATTTTTTTTGACCTTATTTATAGTAATTATATCAAATCTAATAGGGTTTACAATATTTACCGAAGGTCGTGAGCTAACTTAAATGAATAAAAGTTATAATTTACAATTTGTCTTGTAATCTATTTTACCTTGAGTCGGCATCTTAGGTGAGTGTTCGAGCTCAAATTATTAACAATTTTATTAGATAACTTTTATGATTAAAAATAATAAGTTTATGTTTTTAGGTTTAATGGGGAGTCTTGTATTTGCAGTTGTTTTTTCGGCAACTTCTGCATTTGCTCAAATAGCTACCTATTCACAAATTACTGGGGGTACAACTCTAAGAGTTGGGTCTAGGAATGCAGATGTCACAACCCTACAAGGGTTTTTAGCATCAAATAAGGATATTTATCCAGCTGGTTTAGTTACTGGATACTTTGGAGGAATGACAAAAAATGCAGTTAAAAAGTTTCAGTATGCCTATGATCTTTCTATCGATGGCATTGCAGGTGCAATGACAAAGAGTAAAGTAAATAGTGTTATTATGGCTGGACAAGGAATAGATATTTATTCTCCAGCAATAAATAATCTTACTGTTCTTCCTGTGGGAAGAAATGTTACTCTTAATTTTACGAGCAATGAGGCTGTAAAAGCAACAGTTTTCTATGATACCAGTAGAATTTATTGGAGTGAAACAGAAGTATCATACGGAACTCCATTTATTTCAGGTACAGGAGTTGTGGACAATACTTTTAGTACAAACAAGCAGATTACTCTAAGTAATTTGTCTTCAAATACTCTTTACAACTACACAATACTTGTAACAGATCAAAGTGGAAATTTCTCAGTTGTTTGGCCTAGTACATTCATGACAGGACAATAAAATATAGAAATGATATAAAAAAACCGCCCTCTAGGCGGTTTTTTAATTTTCAGTTATGCGTGATTATATAAGAGTTTAAGTTTTTCAAGTCCTCGATGTATTTTTACTGCCAAAGTATTTTTTCTTTCCCCAGTGATTAAGGACATTTCTTCTAGTGATAGATCTTGTACATATTTCATACGCATTATTTTTTGATAAGTCTCAGGGAGACGAGCTATCAACAAAATAGCTACTTTACCATCTAAAATATTAAAAATTTTTCCTGAATCATTTTCACTTGGTTCAAAACCTTTTTCCATAAGGCTATCAAGTGATACAGTTTTGTGTTTTCGATACTGATCCACGATTAGGTTATTTAAAACATGATAAAGAAAAGCTTTCATAATATCGATTTTCCCTCCTTTAACGAGGTAACTCCAAGTTTTTATAAAGGTATCTTGCACTAAGTCTTCACCAATTGCATGGTTATTTACCTTAAAAAAAGCACGTGCGTTAAGTCCCTTATCAAAGTCGTGATGTGCTAGGATTAAAATATCCTGTATTTTCTTTGTTTCTTTCGGGGTCATATGATACTTAAGCCGTTTTTTGAGGCTTTTTATTACACTATTGTTACAATTACACTGTAATAATATGGGGAAAATGATTTTTATATAGTTTTTTAGAGAAAGGGCTTGTTCTGTTTATTACATTGGCATTACAACAAATTGCTTTGCCGAGAAGATAATCTCGACTTTCATTGTACCATGTTGTTTAATGTATAACTAATTGTAATCATTTAATAGTTTTCACGTCTTAAGTGTTATGATAACAAATAAAAAAGAAGAAAAAGAAAGAGTACAACCAATTAAAACTAAGTTGGTGAAAGAATTATGGGAAAAAAGTTGGACTTACATTAAAACTGTTGTTGATGTTGTACGAGAACCAGTTTTAATTCTCGATAAAGATCTCCGGGTCATGACCGCCAACGAATCTTTTTTTCGGACTTTTCAAGTTGAATTAAAAGATACTCAAAATAGGCATGTATATGAACTTGGAGATGGGCAATGGAATATCCCTGAGTTAAAAAAGCTTCTAGAAGATATTTTACCCAAAAATACTTTCTTCAAAGGTTTTGAAGTAATTCATGAATTTCCTTTTATTGGGCGTAAGGTAATGATCCTAAATGCTCGTCAGATTCATTTTAAAGAAGACACTACACTTGAAACATTTCCTCCTATCATTCTTCTCGCTATGGAAGACGTAACAGAAATAATGCTTATTGCTGAAACATTGGCTAACCATGCAAATTCTGTTGAGACAAAGCTTACGAAACAAACAAAAAATTTAGAGATTCAAATAACAAAATTGCAAAAGGAAATCACTAAGTTGAAGAAGAAATCTTAAGATCAATTTTGACAGGTTGTAATGTTTTCGTTTTTGAAACGACAAAATGCAGGTAGAGGTGATTATAATTAATAAATAAGAATAATATATGGGAATAATACTTTGGATTATATTTGGTGGCTTAGTTGGATGGGTTGCTTCTCTTATTATGAAAACAGAAGGGCAACAGGGAATTGTGGTTGATATTATTGTAGGTATTGTTGGAGCTGTGATCGGTGGATTGCTTATGAATTTTTTTGGCCAAAGTTCTGTAACTGGTTTTAATCTTTATAGTTTTGCGGTGGCACTACTTGGAGCAGTTATTTTAATTGCTATTTCAAGGCCAATGCGACGCGGAAATGCTGTTGCGGTTGTAAAATAAAATTTAGAATATGATAATTTAAAACAAAAAAATGCCTTAATGTAAAGGCGTTTTTTTCTTTTTTAGTTATCCACAGGGGACTAGTTGACAGGTGAACGGTCGTTCACTTATACTATACAT
>CAZJQE010000037.1:0-7633 GCA_964548505.1 uncultured Candidatus Saccharibacteria bacterium
CGTTCCTGGATTCTTCTACAACTACCCAACCAATACTGTTAGCGTATCAAGCTAAAAATATATGAAATTATTTTTTAAAATATTTATTTTATCTATACTGATTGTTTGTTCATCTATTATCTTTGCAGATAATAGCTTTCCTTCTTTTCCAATGTCTTTTTGGGGAACGGCAACACTGAATGGGCAATCACTACCTAGCGGAACAAAAATAAAAGCATATTGTAATACTAATTTAATTGGTGAAGTAACAATGCTTGAAAATGGAATTTATGGGTATATTGAATCTTCAAAAATTAAACTCCTAGTAGGAAATTGTACTAGTGATATTTTATTTAAATATCTTTTGTCTGGTGCTACAAATCCATCCACGGGAGGAACTGAAATAAAATATTCTGATGGTTTTCAATCAGGAGTTGTAATAAATAAAAATTTAAATTTTATAACGACTCAATCTTGTAATATTCCCAATGGAACAGGTAGTCAAAATTGGACAGAAGTTGGTTGGGATAGTTGTATTTTGATAAGTTGTAATAGTGGCTATACGCAAAGTGGAAACACTTGTATGGTTCCTAGCTCTGGCGGTGGAGGAGGTGGTGGGGGTGGAGGATATACAGCTCCTATTACAACTATCATAGTTAAAAAAGGTGATGCAAATGGAGATAATAAAGTTGATAAATATGATTTTGCATTAATGATGTCTAATTGGGATAAGACTGGAACTAACCCTTGTGACTTTAATGGAGATGGTAAGGTTGATAAATATGATTTTGCATTATTAATGTTAAACTGGGGATTATAAAATAATAGAAATATAAATATGAAAATAAATAAAATAAAAATTATATTATCAGCAATTATTCTTGTTTCATTAATTAGTTTTGTGGGGATAGTACATGCTACAAGTTCTTCTTTGTATTTTTCTCCAGCTAGTTTGATAAAAAATGTTGGAGATACATTTAACACATCTGTTGGCTTTAATACTTCTGGAAATAAAGTTTGTGCAGTTGAAGGTACTTTAGTCTTTAGTAATTTATCTTGCCAAAGTATTTCAGTGGCAGATGGCTTGATGGCACAAACTTCGCCAACTTGTTCAAACCCTCATTTTTTAATTGGTATACCAAATTGCACTACATCAGATAAAGTATTACTTACTACATCAGTAAGGGCAGGAAATACTGGTACTGCTTCAATTAGTGCAACAGGTGTTGATCTAATAGGAGAAGGTTCATCAGTTGGTTCAATTTCAACAGTAGGCAATTATACAATAAATGCATTACCAATTCCTAAACAAAATACTCTAACAACACAACAACCTAAAGTTACAAAGACAATAGAAAAAGTTACTCCAGAAAAAAAGGTAGCTAAAGTTGCTCCTAAAACCACTGTGGTAGAAAAGACTAATCTAGAAGCCAACCCACTAAAAGCAGTTGAAGGTAATACTGGAATTAATTCTAATATAGTTTGGACCATTGTTCTAATACTTGGTATGGCTTTGTCTTTCTTTGCAGGAAGAATGAGTTATAAAAAATTCAAAAAATAATAAAAATTTTTCAGTTGACATTACGGGGAAGATTTGCTAGTATCTCTCGTAAGGGAATACGTTTTATCTAATCCGTTTTTCTCCTTATTGTTTCATGTAAATGAGGGAATAAGAAAAGAAACGAGATATTGGTAGGACTAAAGCCCATTATTATATATGGCAAAAACATCAGTAAAAGCAAGGGCAGCTAAAAAACCAAAGTTTTCTACTCGACAAAAGAATCGATGTTTTCGCTGTGGCCGAGGTAGTGCTTTTATGAGAGATTTCGGAATTTGTCGAATCTGTTTCAGAGAACTTGCAAACGAAGGAATGTTGCCAGGCGTTCGTAAGTCTTCTTGGTAAATTTAAATATTTTATGGATTCAATTTCAAACATGATAATAATGATGAAGAATGGAAGTCTCGCAAAAAAGGAGACGGTTTGTATCCCCCATTCAAAATTAAAAGAAGCAATTTTAGGATGTCTTAAAAAAGAAGGTTTTATTTCTGATTTTTCAAAAAAGATAAAAAAAGGTGGCAATCTTTTAGAAGTTAAATTAATTTATACCAATAATAAACCAAAAATTACTGAAGTTGATAGAGTGTCCAAGCAATCACGCAGAGTTTATTTTGGGATGAAAAATATTCATTCAGTTAGAAATGGTGGGGGGATACTAGTGCTTTCAACCCCAAAAGGAATTCTTTCAGGGCGCGAGGCAAGAAAAGAACAGGTCGGAGGAGAGGCATTGTTCAAGATTTGGTAATCTTGAACAGTTAAAAGTTGTAAAGTTTGTAAAGTTATAAAGAAAAAATATATGAGTAGAATTGGAAAACAAGAGATACAAATACCCAAAGGAGTTGAAGTCAAGAAAGATGGTGAATTTTTAACTGTGAAAGGTCCTAAAGGGACAATTTCCAAGATCTTTCGAGACGATATAACTATAACCATGAGTGGTAGTTTGATTACTTTAAATATTAAAAGAAATGATAAGTTTTCGAAATCACTTTGGGGTACTTATGCTTCACATATCAAAAATATGATTAAGGGTGTAGAAACTCCATATCAAAAGAAATTAATTTTAGAAGGAGTTGGATTTAAGTCAGAAGTAAAAGGCAAAGAGCTTGTTTTTGCACTTGGTTTTTCACATCCAGTTATTGTAAAAATACCAGAAGGTATCACTGCTACAGCTGAGAAAAATAATATTACCATTACGGGTATTGATAAAGAAATGGTTGGAAGTTTTACTGCATCAGTCCGAGCGCTTAAAAAGCCAGAGCCATATAAAGGTAAGGGGATGCGTTATGAAGGTGAAGTAATAAGAAGAAAACAAGGGAAGAAAACAGTATAGTTAGTAGAAAGTTATAAAGTTCATAAAGTAGAAAGTACAATATGCAAACAAAACAAGAAAAAAGAATAAGATTAAAATTGAAAATCAGATCAAAGATTAAGGGGACAACGGAACGTCCACGTCTTTCTGTTTTTCGTTCCAATAAATTTATTTATGCTCAAGTGATAGACGATACAGCTGGTAACACTCTAGTAGAAGCAAGCGACATAAAAGCAAAAAAAGGAACAAAAAGCGAAAGAGCAAAAGAAGTTGGACGGGCTGTAAGCGAAGCTTGCATTAAGGCTGGCATTACAACAGTAGTTTTTGACAGAAATGGATTTAAATACACAGGTCGTATTAAAACAGTTGCGGATGTTGCTCGAGCAGGAGGCTTAAAATTTTAACAATAACGTCGCGCTTTAATGGACGGTTACGCGACATGATTTCGTAAAATCATATGGAAAAAGGAAACGAAAAAAAGAATAGTGGTGGAAGAAGGTCTTCTTCATTTCAAAGACCAAAACCAGAATTTGATCAAAAGATTTTAAATATTCGACGCGTAACTCGTGTGGTTGCTGGAGGACGTAGATTTTCTTTCTCTGTCGCACTTGTAGCAGGAGACCGAAAGGGTTCTGTAGGGCTTGGACTTGGAAAAGCAGGTGATACTTCACTTGCTATCAATAAGGCACTTCGAAATGCAAAGAAAAACATGATTAAACTAACTCTCACAAAAACCATGTCTATTTCTCATGAAGTTTCTGCAAAATTTTCAAGTTCTAAAGTTAAATTGATTCCAAACAAAGGTAGAGGACTAGTCGCAGGATCTGTTGTTCGTGATATCATAAATTTAGCTGGAGTAAAAGATATTACTGGAAAGATTTTAGGAGGAACAAAAAATAAATTAAACAATGCAAAAGCAGTTATGCTTGCTCTTGAAGGGATTTCTTCAAAATATACTAAACCAGTTACAATAGGAGAGACAGTAGTAATCGCAGGGAAAGAAGAAGAAAGAGTAAATTAGTAGAAAGTTATAAAGTTCATAAAGTAGAAAGAGAATATGCAAATACATAAATTAAAAAGAATACATAAAAATAAGAAAGATCGTACTGTTGGCCGTGGGGGGAAACACGCAAAGACTTCTGGCCGTGGAGGCAAGGGGCAGACTGCTCGTGCTGGTAATAAGCGTCGTCCAGAACTTAGAGATATCATAAAGAAGTTACCAAAAAATCGTGGATATCGATTCCAATCTTTTGAGATAAAACCTGTTTGTGTTTCTCTCGACGTGGTAGCTCTTGCGTTTCCAAAAGGTGGCGAAGTAACTCCTTCGAAACTTCTTGAATTGAAAGTAATAAAGACAAGAAAAGGTTTTACTCCAAAAGTAAAAATTTTAAATAATAAAACAAATTTCAGTGTGAAAGTAGAAGTTTCAAAATGTTTTGTGTCCTTATCTGCAAAAGAAAAAATTGAAAAGGCTGGAGGTACCGTAATTTAAGTAGAAAGTAGAAAGTTCATAAAGGTAAATAATAAGTATGGAAAATTTTACAAGTAAAATTAAATTAATCTGGACGGATTCCTCTTTGAGGAAGAAAATTTTATTTGTGCTAGGAGCACTAGTTGTATTTCGATTACTTTCTACTATTCCAATTCCAGGGATTGACGCAGTAGCTCTTTCAAGATTTTTAACTAATAATCAATTTTTTGGAATCTTAAACATCTTTTCAGGGGGTGGACTTTCAAATTTGTCGATTATCATGCTTGGGGTTGGCCCATACATCACAGGGTCTATTATAATGCAATTACTTACCATTATGGTCCCTGCGCTAAAGAAAATGTATCACGAAGAAGGTGAAGCAGGTAGGAAAAAATTCACCCAATACTCAAGAATGCTTACAGTGCCCCTTGCTGCTATTCAAGGATTCTCACTTCTTGCAATTTTAGAGAGTCAAAAAATATTAGTGAATCTTACTGTATTTGATAGAATCACAAATATTATAATCGTAGTTGCCGGAGCAATGCTCATAATGTGGATCGGAGAGCTTATGTCAGAATTTGGCATTGGGAATGGAGTATCTCTCATAATTTTTGCTGGTATCGTATCTCGTATTCCTACTGAAATAAGTCAGTTGTTATTTACTTTTGATGTTTCTCAAATTCCAACATTTCTTATTTTCCTAGTATTAGGAGTACTTGTAATAGCGGGGGTTGTTGTAGTTACAGAATCAGAAAGACCAATTCCTGTGACTTATGCGAAGCGTGTTCGGGGAATGAAGATGTATGGAGGAGGGTCTACCTATTTACCACTTCGCGTAAATCAAGCTGGAGTTATTCCTATTATCTTTGCGCTTTCCATTTTACTCTTTCCACAAATGATTGGGAACTTTTTAGCAAGCTCAACCAATGCAACAGTGTCAAAAATTTCTCATGCCTTAATTGGTTTTTCACAAACTAGTCTGCTTTATGGCATACTATACTTTATTTTAGTATTTCTATTTACCTATTTTTATACAGCAGTTACTTTTGATCCTGAAGCTCTTTCTACAAATTTGCAAAAAAACGGAGCATTCATTCCAGGGATTCGACCGGGGCCTTCAACCTCTCAATATATTTCAAAAGTATTAGGACGCATAACATTACTTGGAGCAGTATTCTTGGGTATCATTGCAGTTTTGCCTTTGATTGTTCGAGGGTTAACTGGAATTTCAGCAATCGCACTTGGAGGTACCGCACTTCTAATCGTTGTTTCAGTGCTTCTTGACCTAATCAAAAAAATCGACGCTCAAATCTCAATGCGAGAATACTAGTTTTTGTTTTTATATTCTTATATAATAAATTAGACTCTAGAATATTATTTCGTCAGAGTATTATTTTATGCAGAATAAATGTCAAAATTGCAATAAGAATTTTACTCTTGAACAAGATGATATTTCTTTTTATGAAAAAATGAAAGTGCCACATCCCACTTTTTGTCCTACTTGTAGATCTCAACGTAGGTTTATTTGGCGTAATGAGCGAACACTTCACAAGAGAGAATGTGATTTATGTAAAAAAGGAATAATAGGCCTATATCCACCAGGTACTCCTTTTCCTGTTTATTGCTATGAATGCTGGTATTCTGATAAATGGGACGGGCTAGAACATGGGATGGACTATGATTCTAGCGAGCCATTTTTTACCCAATACAAAGAACTTTTAAATAAAGTCCCAAGACTTGCTATTTGGATAGTTCAATCAGTTAATTCCACTTATACCAATCAATCTTATAGCAATCGAAATTGTTATCTTAGTTTTGCCCTGCGTGATACCGAAGATTCAGCTTATGTGACTCGGGTAGTTGATCTAAAAAAATGTTTTGATGTTTTATATACTCATCATTCCGAATCAGTTTATGAAGGAATAAATGTTGAGAAGTCATACAAGTGTGGCTTTATCGACGAAGTTGAAGCCTCAGTAGAAAGTTATTTCTTATCCAATGCTCGCAATTGTCAGCAATGTATCGGTGGAGTAAATTTAAGGTCCGCAAATAATGTATTTTTTGGAGAGTATCTTTCAAAAGATGAATATAAAAATCGGATAGAAGCACTTGATTTTGGTAATAGAGAAACTATCCAAAAACTCAAAAAAGATTTTAATAATTTAAAATTGAGTGTTCCGATGAAGTTTGCCAAGTTGACTAATTGTCAAAACACAACAGGGGACCACATTCTAAATACTAGTAACTCAAAAAATGTTTTTGATGGTTTTGATTTAAAAAATTGTAGGAATTCAATGTGGGTTTATAATTGCAAAGAAATTTCTGATTGTTATGGTATGGGAGGAAGTGAATTTATTTATGAAATAATGGCTTGTGAAGATGTGAATAATATTAAGTTTTGTAATGTTGTTGATACTTCAAGTTTTGCCGAGTATTCGATGCTTTCCAAAGCTTCGAATAATATTTTTGGTTGTGTGGGGCTCAAAAGTAAAGAATATTGTATTTTAAATAAAAAATATGACAAAGAAACTTATACTGCACTCAGGGAAAGAATTATCGAAGAAATGAATACTAATCCATATCAGAGTCAAAGTGGGATTATTTATAAATACGGTGAATTTTTTCCACCAGAGTTTTCTCCTTATGCTTACAATGAAACTGTGGCGCAAGAAGTTTTTCCTATTACTAAAGAAATCGCCGTAGCTAAAGGATACGTGTGGCATACAGAACCAGAAAGAAATTATAATATTACAATTAAACCAGAAAATATACCAATAAATATAAAAGATGTGAATGATTCTATTTTAAAAGAAGTGATAGGTTGTGCGCACGAAGGGAAATGTGTGGAGCAATGCACAACTGCTTTTAGAATTATTGAATCAGAACTTCAATTCTATCGTCAGATGAACTTACCATTACCTAGTCTGTGTCCCAATTGTCGTCATTATGAAAGAATCAAACAAAGAAACCCATTAATGTTGTGGAAAAGGTCTTGTCATTGCATGGGCAAAGTTGGGAAGAGTGAAATTGGGAAACACATTTATAAAAATACTGGTTCTCATTCTCATGGGAGTGATCCATGTCCAAACGAATTTGAAACAAGTTATGCTCCAGATAGGCCAGAGATTGTTTATTGCGAGAAATGCTATCAACAGGAAGTTTATTAAAAGAGCGTATATTGTGTGATACAATCATTTTATGGAAAATAGGCATAAAATATCTATAATTATGACAGGGGGCACTATTGATTCTTATTTTGACAGCTGTAAATTCTGGGCTGAAATGCAACTTTTCTAATAATTACTTTTAATAATAC
>CAZJQE010000038.1:0-7419 GCA_964548505.1 uncultured Candidatus Saccharibacteria bacterium
AATCTAAAGATTTCCTATTTCTAACGGGATGAAGAATTACAATCATAAAACAATAGAAAAAAAATGGCAAAAGGAGTGGGAAAAGAAAAAAATCTATAATGCCAAAAATCAAAAAGGAGAAAAATTTTACTCCCTAATTGAATTTCCGTATCCATCAGGCGATGGATTACATGTTGGTCATATCCGTTCAAACACTGCGATGGATATTATTTCTCGTAAACGTCGAATGGAAGGATATAATGTTCTTTATCCGATTGGTTACGATGCTTTTGGACTACCGACAGAAAATTATGCGATAAAAACAGGGAAACAACCAGCAGAAGTTACCAAAAAGAATACAGATACCTTTCGAAGACAACTAAAAGAAATTGGTTTTTCATTTGATTGGTCACGAGAAGTTAATACCACAGATCCGGCTTATTATAAATGGACCCAATGGATTTTTTTACAATTCCTAAAAAATGGTTTAGCATATAAAGCAAAAAGTGAAATAAATTGGTGTCCTAAAGATAAAATTGGACTTGCCAATGAAGAAGTAGTCGATGGGAAATGTGAACGTTGTGGAGCCGAGACTATAAAAAAAGAAAAAGAGCAGTGGATGCTTGCGATTACAAAATATGCCGATAGACTCGATAAAGATTTAGACTTGGTTGACTATCCTGAACGAGTAAAACTTTCCCAAAGAAATTGGATAGGAAGGTCAGAAGGAAGTGAAATAGATTTTAAAATAAAGGGTCTAGATAAAGTAAAACACATAGTGATTCTTCATGGTAGAAACGGAACACCAAACAATTATTCTTTTCCTTGGTTAAAAAAACAATTTGAAGATAGAGGATATACAGTAGATGTACCGGAATTACCAAATACAGAAGAACCAAATGATGAAGAACAAGCAGATTATGTACAAAAACATTGTACTTTAAATGAAAATACAGCCATTGTGGGACAATCATTTGGGGGGATAGTGGCAATGAGACTTTTAGAACGTGGAGTAAAAGTGGAACGTGTTGTTATGGCAGTAGTTCCATTTACGGGGAAATTTAAAGATAAAAAAATTAGAAATTCTGTTACGAGTGCTTGTAAAAAAGGTTTTAACTTTAAGATTATTAAAAAAAATGCAAATGAATTTATTGTATTACGTGACAAAAAAGACGAGATAATGCTAGATGAGGATGCAAATCTTTGGCAGAAAAATTTAAATTGTAAATTAATAGATGGAGAAGGAATGATTTCACATTTTTCCGCCGAAAAAGAACCAGATATGGTTTTGGTAAGTGTGCCGACTGTCCGTGTATTTACAACTCGCGCAGATACATTATTTGGTGCAACTTATGTTGTGCTTGCACCAGAACATCCACTTGTGGAAAGTTTTTTGAATAAAATTGAAAATAAAAACGAAGTTGAAAAATATATCAGTGACGTAAAGAAAAAATCAGATCTAGAAAGAACTGAAAACAAAGAAAAAACAGGAGTAGAGCTAAGGGGCGTAAAAGCAATAAATCCTGTAAATAAGGAAGAAATTCCAATTTGGATTGCAGACTATGTGCTAGCTCAATATGGCACTGGAGCTGTAATGGCAGTACCTGCGCACGATGAGCGTGATTTTCTGTTTGCGAAAAAATTTAATCTAGGAATAAAAGACGTAGTTGCTCCGTATTGGTTAGATGAAATTCAAAAACCAAAGAAAGATAAAGAAACTCACAAAAGAGAAGTAGTAACCATGATTGTCAGAAATCCAAAAGATAATAAATATCTTTGTCTCAAATGGTCAATTACGGGCTGGCAATCTTTTCCTACAGGGGGAACAGAAGGGGAAGATTTAGAAATTGCTGGGAGAAGAGAACTTTTAGAAGAAACAGGATATAAGAATTTAAAGTTTGTAAAAAAAATTCCAGGTTCAGCATATGCAGAATTTTGGAGACCACACAAGGGTTCAAATGTTTTTGCTCATTTTATATTTTTAGTTTTTGATTTAGAAAATGATGAAAAAGTTGAAGTTGAAAAATCTGAAAAAGAAAAACACGAAGTTGTGTGGATTCCCGAAGATGAAGTATTAAATTTCATAAATGTAGAAAATCAAAGATTTATGTGGAAAAGATTAAAAGATGAGAATCTAATTTTTTCTGATTATGGAGTTTTATTTGATTCTGAAAATTTTTCAGGAATGAAATCTGAAGAAGCAAAAAGAAAAATTACTGAACTTGTAGGTGGGAAAATAGTTACGAGATTTAAATTGCGTGATTGGGTATTTTCAAGACAAAGATATTGGGGAGAGCCAATACCAGTAATCAATTGCGAAAAATGTGGGCTTGTACCGGTACCAGGTAAAGATTTACCAGTAAAATTACCAAAAGTAAAAAGCTATAAACCGACAGATACTGGAGAGAGTCCGCTTGCTTCGATTGCCGCATGGTTAAATGTAAAATGTCCAAAATGTGGAGATAAGGCGCGCAGAGAAACAGATACCATGCCAAACTGGGCAGGTTCCTCATGGTATTATTTACGTTACACTGATCCAAAAAATAAAAAAGAATTTGCTAGTAAAAAAAATCTAAAATATTGGTTAGACGTAGATTGGTACAATGGGGGAATGGAACATACGACTCTTCACCTTCTTTACTCTCGTTTTTGGCATAAGTTTCTTTATGATTTGAAATTGGTCCCTACAGTTGAGCCATACAAGAAGCGTACAAGCCATGGCATGATACTAGGTGAAGGCGGAGTAAAAATGTCTAAATCGCTTGGCAATGTCGTAAATCCAGACAAAATCGTAAAAACATATGGTGCAGACACATTGCGAGTGTATGAGATGTTTATGGGGCCATTTGAAGATGCAGTTGTATGGAATACAGATAGTATAATTGGGTCTCGAAGATTTATTGAAAAAGTTTGGCGAATAGGATTTAAAATAATTAGCGAAACAGAATTTCCTTCGCGGGGTCTCTCACAGGCTGACGAGCCGAGAGTGAGCGCTCCGCGAGCACGCGGAGATAGCGACCCTGTGAAGGAAAATTCTGTGAAGCTAAAAAAACTACTTCATAAAACTATCAAAAAAGTCGGGGAAGATATAGAAGCAATGCGCTTCAATACTGCAATTTCGTCAATGATGATACTTGCGACGGAAATGGAAAAAGCTCTATTCGTAGATATAGATGATTTTAAAAAATTTCTACAAATCTTAGCACCATTTGCTCCACACATAGCAGAGGAATTATGGACTTCTCTGGGTGAGAAAAAAACCATTAATCTTTCAAAATGGCCCAAGTACGACGAAAAGTTTCTAATAGACAATGAGCTTAAAATTATGATTCAAGTAAATGGTAAAATAAGAGGCGAAATGCTGGTACCCATAAATGAATCAGAAGAGAAAATAAAAGAATGGGCGATAAATAATTTATCTGCAAAGAAGTTTATAGAAGGAATGCAAATTAAAAAGGTAATTTATGTTAAAGGTAGGTTGGTGAATATAGTCGTTTAATTTTGAAGATAGTAAATGAATCCCGTTAGAGATTAAAAAATTAATATATAGAACTTTATGTATAAAACAAATAAAAATAATTATATTTATTATAAAAAACATAACTACGGAAATCTAAAGATTTCCTATCTCTAACGGGATGAAAAAATTTTTTAAAATTTTTACCAAAGAAATTGGAAATGTAAATCAGGCAGCTATTTTGCTCGGCGGCTTTACTTTACTTTCACAAATTTTAGCACTTTTCCGGGATCGTTTTATTGCACATTTTATTGGTCCCTCTGCAGGGCTTGATGCATATTATGCTGCTTTTCGAATTCCAGATTTAATTTTTATTTCTATTGCATCTCTCGCTTCTATTACTGTGTTAATTCCTTTTATTGTCGCAAGAATGAACAAAGAAGAAGTAACCCCTGAAGCACGTAAATTTATTAATGAAGTCTTTACGGTATTTTTAGGAACAATAGTATTTATCTCCTTTATAGCTTTTTTATTAATGCCTTATTTAATACACATTATTGCTCCTGGTTTTTCTACTGTCATGCAGGCAAAAGTTATTATTCTTTCTCGCATAATGCTACTTTCTCCAATTTTAATGGGGTTATCAAATCTTTTCGGTACTATTACCCAACTTTTTCGTAAATTTTTCATTTATTCTCTAAGTCCTATTTTTTACAATTTAGGTATTATTTTTGGAGTTATATTTCTTTATCCAATTTTTGGGATATATGGATTGGCAATAGGGGTAGCACTAGGGGCCTTTTTACATTTCTTAATCCAAGCAGTATCTTCTTCTTACTGTGGATTTACTCCAAAAATATCATTTACTATTAATTTCAAAGAAATCAAAGAAGTAATATTTATTTCATTACCAAGAACTTTAGGTCTTGCTTTTAACAGCATTGCACTTATTTCGATCATTGCCATGGCGTCATACCTTAAAAGTGGTTCTATTTCTGTTTTTAATTTTTCTTTTAACCTTCAATCAGTACCACTTAATATCATAGGTATATCATATGCTGTAGCTGCCTTTCCAACCCTCGCAAAATCATTTTCTGCTGGCAATAAAGATAAATTCAAAATTCACTTAACTTCAGCTGCAAGACAAATAATATTTTGGTCATTGCCGATTACATTTCTATTTATTGTGCTTCGTGCTCAAATCGTTCGCGTGATACTTGGTTCAGGATCTTTTTCATGGGAAAATACGCGTCTTGTTGCAGCATCACTTGCGATTTTTTCGATTTCAATAATTGCTCAAGGGATGACAGCACTATTGTCTCGAGCATATTATGCAGGAGGTAATACCAGAAAACCACTCATTGTAAATTTTATATGTTCAATTTTTATAATTATTTTGTCTTTCTTATTAATAAATATTTTTAATCATGTTCCGTTCTTCAGATACTTTATTGAATCAATGTTGAAAGTATCTGACATTCCTGGCACTGCGGTACTTATGTTGCCACTTGCGTATTCTGTTGGCACGATACTCAATTTTATTTTACACTGGGTTTTTGTAAAAAAAGATTTTATGGACGGAGAGCCATTTATTTCAAAAACATTTTTCCAAAGTTTTGGTGCGTCTTTTTTAATTGGGTTTGTTGCTTATTTAGGATTAAATGCCCTGTCCCCAGTTTTTGGGACAGATACTTTCCTTGGGGTATTCTTCCAAGGATTTATTTCAGGTATTTTAGGACTTTTAGCAGGAAGCGTTGCTCTGTATTTACTTAAAAACGAAGAACAAAGAGATCTCATAAATACATTTAAGACTAAATTCTGGAAGGCTAAAGTCATTGTACCTTCTCAGGATGAACTATAGAATTACATTCTGTAAAATTTTATAGAGAATTGAAATAATAAATAAAAGGCATAGAATATGTCTATGGTATCAGAAACAAAAAATTGTCAGAATTGCAAAAAAGATTTCATAATTGAGCCAGATGATTTTGGATTTTATGAGCAAATGAAAGTACCTGCGCCTACTTGGTGTCCGGATTGTCGTTTAATACGTCGCTTTGCTTGGACTGCTTATCGTACTTTATATAAAAGACAATGTTCTCGTACTGGAGAAAATCTATTGAGTATCTATCATCCTAATTCGCCATATGTTACATATAGGCAAGATATTTGGTGGGGAGATAGTTGGGATCCAAAAAGTTATGGTGTTGAGTATAACTTTTCGAAATCTTTTTTTGAACAATATGATGAACTTTTAAAAACGGTACCATTGCCGGTATTACATACAGAACACGCGACTATGACAAACAGTCCATATTGCAATGCTGCTTCTGAGCTTCGAAATTGTTATTTGTGCTTTATGGCAGATCGTAGTGAAGATTGCGCATATTTGAATTCCAGTTCTCTTTTGAAAGATTGTTTTGATATGACATTTGCAAATAATAATGAACTTTGTTATGAAGGATTAAATCCATATAAATGCTATCAAACGTTTTTTTCTAAAGATTGTATTGAATGTTATAACGTTGTTTTTTCTCAAGACCTAGTAGGGTGTTCAAATTGTTTAGGTTGCATAAATCTACGAAATAAACAATATAATATTTTCAATATTCAATACACAAAAGAAGAATACAAGAAAAAAATTCAAACAGAGTTTGACTTTGGTTCTAATGAAAAGACTCAAGAAATAAAAAGAGAAGTAGAAAAACATTTTCTAAAATTTCCAAGGAAAAATTTTCATACTATCAAAGCTTACAATAATTCAGTAGGGGATTATCTTTATAATTGTAAAAATGTAAAAGATTCTTTTTGGGTTGATACTGCCGAAAACATTAGATACTCACAACTTCTACAGGCATTAAATTCAGCAAATTGTTACGATTATTCTGGATTTGCTTACAATTCAGAATGGATTTATGAATGCGCTTGGGTTGGGATACAAACCAATAATATTAAATTTACTTTTTGGAATTACAGTGCTCACGATATCGAATATTGCTTTGGATGCCACAGTTCAAGAAATATGTTCGGTTGTGTTGGGGTTCGTAATGGTGAATATTGTGTTTTTAATAAACAGTACGAAAAAGGTGAGTATTACAAAATTGTAGATAGAATAAAAAAACAAATGAGTGAAGTTCCTTACGTAGACAAACTGGGAAGAGAATATCGCTATGGAGAATTTTTCCCAAATGAAATTTGTCCTTGGCGATACAATGAAACAAGGGGACAAGAATATTTTCCAACCACTAAGGAAGAAGCACTTAAAAATGGTTTTTCTTGGCGAGATTATGACCCACGTGAATTTTTAGATGCTACTATAAAAATTCCGGATCACATAAAAGATGTCACTGATGAAATACTAAAAGCAATTTTAAAATGCGAATCATGTGGAAAAAATTACAGACTTATAGAAAAAGAACTTGTGTTTTTGCGCAGATTTAATTTACCAATTCCAAGAGCGTGTCCCGCGTGTCGAGATCTTGCAAGAATTAGACAAATGAATCCGATAAAAATTTATGAACGTACTTGTGATAAATGTGGAGAGAAAATAAAAACTTCCTATGCACCTGATCGTTCAGAAATAGTTTATTGCGAAAAATGTTATCAGCAAGAAGTATATTAAAAAAACCACAAAAATTTTGTGGTTTTTTTAATTAGTCTTTCTCATGAATTACATTTAATTTATAGATTTTCTTTTCTTCCCTGTGGATAACTTTTAAAGGAGACTCCTTTTTAGGAGGTCTTTCTATGATTTTTATTTGAGATATAAGCTTGTCTAAATCTTCTTTTAAGTACACTCGATAGTTGTTAATAGGGTGTCTGTGGGCTTCCAATTTACCTGATTTATCCCAGTTTCGAAGAGTAAGCTTTGATACTCCAAGCATCTCTGCTGCTTCTTTTATATTTATATAAATACCTGTCATAGCTATAGTATATATTAATAAACATTACTAATCAAGTATTAATGTCTATTAATGTTTAGT
>CAZJQE010000039.1:0-7104 GCA_964548505.1 uncultured Candidatus Saccharibacteria bacterium
AAACGCCCAATCAATTATTAACAAAGTGATGCGAAGCTATTGGTTAGGATACGTTACTAGAGGTAATGTCTAAACACATTTGGCACTTTTTAATAGTATTAATAAATGTGTATAAATATGCCAAAAAACATACAAGAAGAGAGATTAAGATGGGTTAAAATGGTCGAGGAAAGTAATACAAGATTAAAAGATGTCATTTTGATATTTCCATATAGTGCAAGAACATTAAAGAGATGGTTAAAGATATACAGAGAGAAAGGAAAAGCTGGACTAATACCTAAAAGCACAAGACCGAAGACACAGCCAAATGAAACTCCAATTAGAATCAAGGAACAAGTAATTGAGAAAAGGAAAGAAACTAAATTGTGTGCCCAAAAAATACACTGGAAGCTAGAAAAGGAAGGTTTAATAATTCCAATCAGCACCATCGGGAAAATATTAAAAGATGAAGGGTTGGTTAGAAAATATCGAGTAAAGAAAATTAAATATAAATATATTAAAGCAGAGAGACAGCCGGGAGAACTAGTCGAAATTGATGTAAAATACGTTCCAGGACGTATTAAAAACAAAAGATATTACCAATATACTGCCATTGATACCGCTTCTCGGTGGAGGTATTTGAAAATATATGATGAACAATCAAATTACAATTCGATTTGTTTTTTAAAAGAAGTAATGAATAAATTTCCACATAAAATCCAAGCGGTTAAAACAGACAATGGAGCAATTTTTACTAATAGATACAACGGGGGTAATCTAAAACGGCATGACCTTTCTCATAAAACAATTCATTCTCTGGATGTATTTTGTATTAAAAATAATATCATTCATTACTTAATTGATCCCGGGAAACCAGCCCAAAATGGAACAGTGGAGCGAAGCCACAGAGAAGATCAAGAAAAGTTTTACAAACAAAACAAGTTTAAAAATATTAAAGAATTAGAAAAGAAATTGATTGAGTGGAATATATTTTACAACAACCTAGAACATTGTGGATTAAATGGAAAAACGCCAAATGAAATGCTAGGATTAAAAGTGACAAATGTGGTTAGTTAAAACACAATTATGCACAGGTTGATATCTTGGACCTTTCATTTTTTCAACGAAGGTTTACTTAAATAAAGTATAGCACTAAGAGATTTTTTAACAATAGAGAAAGAAAAGAGCCGGCGGAGACTGCAGTCTCCGCCGGCTCTAGGTCATACTTCTATCTGCTTCTTCTTTTAGCAATAAAGTAAGCAATTGCCATGACAATTACAATTATTAAGATTGCCCAACCTATTATTGAAAGTGAAAAATTACTTTTTTGTTTATTTAAAAAACCAGATACTGAGACCTTGGGGTCGGTACTTGCGAGTGGGCTGTCGGCAAGGGCAATTTTTTCCTTTGTAGTAAAAGAAATGATATTTCCTTTTGTTACACCTGAGTTATTTTCTGCAACTATTCGAAAATAATAATTAGTTTTTGGAGTAAGATCTTTTATTGTTTGAGACAAATCAGAAGGTTTATCAATCACATCAAGAGACAAATGTTCTGTCTCAGTAAATTTTGCAAAATCAGGGGTGTTGCTGTATTCAAACCAAGTTGTAGTTAAATATTTTTTTGGATCAACTGTTCCATATAAAATAGCAGATATGTCGGTAACTTCATTTGTTTGCTTTGTTAATACTGAAGCATAATAAGTCGGAGTTGGATGCACTAGCCAGTCTCCACTACCAGTTGAATAATTTATTTTTATTATGGCTGAATTTGAAATACAATTTACTCCGTTCGATACTACAATGTTTCCATCTTTAGGGATTGCAAGGTCTCTTGTTGTTAAAAACATTGTAAGTTTATTTGGGTTTATAAAATTTGTTTCCCTTGAATACCCATTCAAATATGCATAAGTGCCTTTTGTAAAATTAGAACCAAAAATTGTTAAAGTATTTTCTTTAGAATTTGCACTCAATAAAGATGGAGCAATTGAGTAGATTGAAGGAGTTGTGCAGTGAGGAGGTATCGTTACGGTAAAAGTTTGTGGGTAGGTAGTTTGTCCTGCGCTTGTTAATATTACGTTGTATTGTCCTTGCGCATTGTCCCCGATGGTAATTCTGACGATTATTTTTGAAGGTGTAATTAATCTACTTGAATCAACGGTAATATCTGGTCCAAAAGAAACAGTTGGTCTTGCTAAATAACTTCCAAAATTTGTTCCATTCAAAGATACCTCAAGAGTTTCACCTTGAATTCCCGATGATGGTGAGATTGAAGTCAAAACTGGGTAAGAAGACTGGGCATAAGTGACATTTCCTAAAATAATAAAATTAAATATTAGAGCAAAAAATAAACACACCAGTTTGATCTTCTTTATGTTCATACTACTAGTATAGTATTTAAAATACTAAAAGTTAAGGTTTTTCTATGTCTATATATATTGGGCAATGGTCTGAACCGTAGTAATCATCCATGATTCCAGTTTTTTTTACTTTTGATACCATTTTTGAATCTACAAAAAAATAATCTATACGCCAGCCAACATTGCGGTCACGAGCCCGAGTTTTTTGATCCCAGTATGTGTATGCGCCAGTTTTCCCTGGGTAGAATCTGCGATAGATATCCCAAAAATGATTTTTTATAACTTTATCGAGCCATGCTCGTTCAATAGGTAGGAATCCGGTATTTTCGATATTTTCTTTCGGGCGAGCAAGGTCGATGCTCTCGTGGGCAGTATTAACATCTCCACAAAAAACAACATTTTCACAATTTTTTCTAAGTTTTAAAATAAATTTTAAAAATGCATCATAAAATTCTAATTTATACTTAAGTCTTTCTGGGCCTTGTCCTCCGTTCGGAAAATAACAATTTATCAAGGTAATATTTTTTAATCTTATGCCGATAATTCTACCCTCATCGTCGAATTTTTTGATACCAATACCATAAAATATTTCTTTTGGGAGTTCTTTGGTGTAAATTGCAACCCCACTGTATCCTTTTTTTAATCTAGAATATGAAAAATATGAACTGTATTCCGGGACATTTTTTGTCTCTTCTGTAAGTTGACTAGGCTCTGCTTTTGTCTCTTGAAGACAAACAATATCGGGTTTATATTTATCAAAAAGGGGAGCAAAATTTCCTTGTTTCACCGTAGCTCGTAATCCATTTGTGTTCCAACTAATAATACGCATGTTAATTTAAGTAAATTAGTTATTAGTAAATTGAACCATGTATTTCTACTTCCTGTCCCGTACTCAAAAATTTATGCATTCGATTAATTTTTGTAGTACTGGGATATTCCATGAAATTATTTTCATCCCATTAGAAATTTTAAATTAATAATATATTTTCTTTACTTCCCGTAAGTCGAATTTTTAACGGGACAAGTTGTTGTTTTATTTTATCATAATAAATGGTATTATATTTGTATGAACATAGATCATATAAATAATCCCAATGTGGATAAATCTGAAATTAAAAGCTATCGAAAAAGTTATCTCAAATTTTTATTGATAGCACTAGGTGTTGTGGTTTTAGGTTCGTTACTTTGGTTGTACTTAATCATTAAGTTTTTCTAATTATCTAAAAAACTATTTACTACTATGGAATTTTTTGTGTACCTCACGGAGTTGTTTGTCTGTGACGTGAGTATATATTTGTGTAGTTGCAATATTTGAATGCCCCAACATTATTTGGACACTTCGTATGTCTGCACCATTCGAAAGTAGGTCAGTAGCAAAACAGTGACGAATAACGTGAGGAGTAACTTTTTTAGAAATTCCTGCTTTGATCGCATATTGTTTTACAATACGTTCGATAGATCTGCGGGCAAGGCCACTATTTTCTTTTTCATCTTTTTCTTTACCAACTTTTACAAATAAGGCATCATCCATATCTTTGCGCATCTTTAAATATTCGTCTACTGCATTTTTCGCATCACTTGAGATAAATACTACACGCACTTTGCCACCCTTACCTCGAATTGAAAATTCTCCTGACTTAAAATTTACATCGCGAGTTAGAGAGCAGAGTTCCGATACGCGAAGGCCAGTAGAGAATAAAAGTAAAAGTATTGATCTATCTCGCGCAGACTTTATATCATTTCCATCAGGAGCCTTCATGAGTCTTGTTAATTCTTCGGGGGTGATAAGGTCGAGCGAGCGCTCTGGAACTTTTGCAAGTTCAATGCGGTCAGCGGGGAGAGAATCGATTTTGTGTTTGGCTAAATATTTTAAAAATCCTCGAAGGCCAATCAAATAATAATTTTGAGTTTTCTTTTTTAATGTTTCACCCGTTGCGCGATTGTTGCCACTTGATTGTCTGTTTAAGTAAAGACGAAACTCTCGGACCACTTCATCTGTGATGTCTTCCGGATTTTTTACCTTTGTAAATTCAAAAAAACGAGTTAAGTATCTATCATAATTTTCAACTGTTTTTAGACTCGAGCCCTTTTCGATTTCTAGATGTTCTAAGAACTCGCGTTTTAATTTATCAATTTCAGTTGCCATGTAGATATTATATCATGTCGCACAATATTTTTTTTGATAACAATAAATTGTCACAAAAAAATAAAAATATTGTGCAACATTAAAAAGTCGCACAATATTTTTGCTTTCTAAGTCAAAAATCTCTTACAGCTTATGTCTGGCTTGCAATTTTTACAGGTTTATGCTAGTATGTTGAATATGTTAGCAACAAAGAAAAAGCAGACAGTTATTAAGAAAAATCAAATACATGACAAAGATACAGGTTCCCCTGAAGTGCAGGTGGCAGTTCTCTCTACTCAAATTACAGAATTAACTAAACATTTAAAGAAACACAAAAAAGATAATCATTCTCGTCGTGGACTTATCAAGATGGTTGCCGACAGACGAACACATTTGAAATATTTGGAACGAAAAGACAAGACTCGTTACAATGCTCTAATTAAAAAAATGGATCTAGCGTAAAAAATCCCCGAGAGGGGGTTTTGTATTTGTGCGCTTCATAAAACATTCTCGGACTCACCACGAAAATTTTCTGTTGAAAATTTTCTCTGTCCGGCGCCGTCGCGCCTACTAATGGTTCGCTCGAGAATATTTTATTACGCTTGTGCTATACTTAATTTGGTCGAAAATTATAAATTTAACATTTTAAATAAAATCAATGACAGTTATAAAACATAAAGAACAAAGAGTTGGAGTTTTTATTGATACTCAAAATCTATATCACTCTGCTCGTAATTTATATAAAGCAAGAGTTAATTTCGGGGCAGTATTGAAAGATGCAGTAGCCGGAAGAAAACTTGTGCATGCAGTTGCGTATGTGATCACAACAGAAGCAGGCGATGAAAAACATTTTTTTGAAGCTCTTACCAAACTTGGGATAGAAACCAAGACGAAAGATTTACAAATTTTTCATACGGGAACAAAGAAAGGGGACTGGGATGTTGGACTTGCAGTTGATGCAATTAAAACAGCACCACGACTCGATACTATTGTAATAGTTTCCGGCGACGGAGACTTTGTGCCACTTGTACAATATTTACAAACGATGACTCAAGTCGAAGTGATGTCTTTTGGGAAATCGACATCTTCAAAACTTCGCGAAGCAGCAGATGATTTTGTGGATCTTTCCGAAACTCCAAGAAAATATCTTATTGGGAATTTTCCTGCTCGAGGATAAAGTTAATCATAAAGTAAAACCCAGAAATTGTATTTTTGGGTTTTACTTTATCCCCTAAATGTGATATTATACACATATTAGTAAGAGTTAATCGGTTCGTGTTCAGACAGATAGTAGTGTTCGATTCTTTGGATTAACAATCTCTGATTACCTGTTAATCAAAGAAAATCGGAACAATATTACAGTCTGAATGTGAACTAAACCCGGTAGTGAGTTTTGGCGAGGCGCAAAGCGCGTTTGTAAAACATCGCCAAAATCTACTACCCGGGAAACCTTCCGCGGAACGCGGAAGACAAAATGTATGCATAAGAAAGAATATAGTGTAGAGATTGGCGGAAAAACATTAACCGCTATTTTCACAGATTTAGCAGAACAAGCTCAAGGCTCTGTGATGCTAAAATATGGCGAGACGATAGTGCTCGCGACTGCTTGTATGTCTCGCGACAAAGAAGTAGGCAAGGGGTATTTTAATTTAACAGTCGATTACGCAGAAAAATTTTATGCAGCCGGAAAAATTCTAGGCTCAAGATTTATGCGAAGAGAAGGCAAGCCCTCAGAAGATGCGGTACTTGCAAGTAGGGTAATCGATCGAACCCTTCGCCCGCTTTTTGATCAGTCAATAAAACATGCTGTGCAAGTTATTGTCACAGTTATTTCGGTTGATGAAAATGATCCGACGATATTAGCAGTGAATGCGGCATCACTTGCATTACTTGTTTCAGATATTCCATGGGCAGGTCCTATCGGATGTGTGAGAATCGGGAAATATGATACCGATACACTCGTCATAAATCCAGCTCAGAATTTAAGAGAGAATGATGATCAGTATAAATACGATCTTACAATTTGCGGAAAAGATGGAAAAATAAATATGATTGAAGCATCGGCTCACGAGACAAGTGAAGATGAGCTTGAAGTTGCATTTAATCGTGCAAGTGAAGAAATAGGAAAGCTTGAAAAATTTCAAAAAGATATAGCCAAAGAAATTGGAAAAGAAAAAAGAGTAATTGAAAAAGAAAATATATCACCCGAAGCTGTGAAATTATTCAACGAACAAATATTACCAAACATGGAAGGAGCAATTTTTGCCGGTGCCGGAAAAGCAAAGATAGATGAACTTCATCATACTTGGAATAAATTAGTAAAAGAAACATTTACAGATAGAAGTGATTTTTCTTTAGAAGATGATTTATTTGATGATACTGAAAATGACATGCTCCACGAAAAAGCAATTAAAGAAAACAAAAGAGCAGATGGAAGGGTAATGGATGGACTTCGAGAACTCTATGCCCAAGCCGGAGGAATATCTTCGATACTGCATGGTTCTGGAATTTTTTATCGTGGAGGTACGCACGTATTTTCTGCACTTACTCTTGGAGGTCCAGAAGACAGACACCTAGTTGACGGCATGGAAGGAAGAGAAGAAAAAAGATTTATGCATCATTATAATTTTCCTCCATACTC
>CAZJQE010000040.1:0-7074 GCA_964548505.1 uncultured Candidatus Saccharibacteria bacterium
AAAAATGAATCCCGTAGTAGAATTTCAAATTATTGATTTGTTCTTATATAGGGATTAGGTTGAAAATAAATTTATTATTAAATAAAAAAATTTTAAGTTGTTTTTATGAATCAATAAAGAACAATTTGAAATTTCACTAACGGGATGAAAGTAATATTTTTAAAAGATGTACCAAGAGTTGGAAAGAGACATGATATAAAAGATATCAGTGACGGCTATGCTGTGAATTTTCTATTTCCTAGAAAGTTGGCTGAAATGGCAACTCCAAGTGCAATATTAGAACTAGAAAAAAGAAAGAAAGAAATTGTAATTGAGCGTGAAGTGCAAGATAGTTTATTAAATAAACACTTAAACGAAATTAAAGGAAAAGTAATAACCTTAAAGAAAAAAGCTGACGAAAAAGGGCATTTATTTTCCGCAATTCATGAACGTGAAATTGCTGAAGAATTAATGAAAGAGCATAAGGCTGAAATAGGGGAGGAGTTCATTGTCCTTCTAAAACCAGTAAAAGAAATAGGGGAGTTTGAAATTCCTGTATCTATCAAAGGAAAAAAGTCTTCGTTTAAATTAATCGTAGAGAGACTCTAAAATTCGAACATCCTCCCAAGTATGAGCAAGGGTTATTTAGAAAATTTTTGTTTTAGATTTTTTATCATCACTTCAGAGATTTCTTCAAGGCCAAATTTGTGTTGCCAGCCCCAGTCGGTGCGAGCGCTAGAATCATCAATTGTTTTTGGCCACGAGTCAGCTATCTTCTGACGACTATCAGGAGTAAAAGTACATTTAAAATTTGGAATATATTTTGCAACATTTTCTACAAGCTCCTTTGCTGAAAAACTAACCGCAGTTAAATTGTAAGACGTACGGACTTTTATTTGCTCAGGTGTCGCATCCATTAATTTCAGTGTTGCATTGACTGCATCATCCATATACATCATGGGCAAAATTGTACCTTCTTTTACAAAACAATCATAACTTCCTTTTTGAATCGCATCGTAATATATTGCCACAGCATAATCCGTGGTACCTCCACCAGGTGGTGTTTTCCAAGATATAATGCCTGGATATCGTAGACTTCGTACATCGAGTCCGTATTTCACAAAATAATATTGGCAAAGAAGTTCACCTGCAACTTTTGTAACTCCATAAATCGTAGTCGGAGCAAGCACTGTATCTTGGGGAGTATTTAAAAGGGGAGTCGTAGGACCAAAAGATGCAATTGAACTTGGCCAAAAAACTCGCTCGATTTTATACTCTACTGCAAGATCAAGCACATGCTTTAATGAAAGCATGTTCGTATTCCATGCAAGGTCAGGATACTTTTCACCCACAGCAGAAAGTATCCCCACTAGATGATAAATAATATTTATTTGATATTTTAGAATCAGTGTACGAATTTCTTCTTTGTTGACTGCATCAATTTTTTCAAATGGACCAGAATTTATAAAATCTTTACTTGCTTCTTCTTTTATATAACCAACTGCTATAACATTATCACGCCCGAATTTTTCTCGTAATGCTGGCACGAGTTCAGACCCAATTTGCCCCAAAGCACCTGTTACTAATATTTTTGTTTGCATCCCATTAGAAATTTTTATTTTTATAATATAGACCTTATACCAATCTCGCAGAATTTCTAACGGGACAGGTCTTTCTATTATACCCTGTAGTGAAATTTTTTAAAAATTCTACTACGGGGTTATACTTTTTTATTTAAAAAACAAAAACCCCTTTCGGAGTTTTTGTTTTGATATTTTATATTACGTTTACGGTTTTCTTTACAACAGTTTTATTATTAAAAGAAATTTTGCGCTTGGTTCCAAATTTTACTACACCATTCTTGAGAGCAAAAAGGGTATGATCTTTACCCACACTTACATTTTTCCCTGCCATTATTTTTGTTCCACGTTGACGAACGATAATAGATCCAGCTTGAGCCTTCTGCCCGTCAGCAAGCTTTGTACCAAGGTACTTTGGATTTGAATCTCTCAGGTTTTTGGCGGTTCCGCCGGCTTTTCTATGTGCCATATGATTAGTTAATAGTTATTAATTGTAAGTTAATAGACTAAATATTTTAATTTATTTATAATATACTGAACAGATAGAGTATACCCGAACACTTATTTTAAGTCAATTAAATAAATAAGTGTACGGGTGTAAACAATTATATGCAAAAAATAAAGCAAAATGTAAAAAATTGGATAAAAAGCGAAAAGGGAAAGGATAGTATAATAGTTATTATTGTTATTTTAGTTGGTATAAGTTCTTTTTACCTAGGTAGATTATCTAAAGAAGATAGTCAAAATGGTCTAAAAATCGAATATACGGGGCAAGAAGCAGCCGCATTGGGCTCAATTAAGACTAATGAAGTAAATACAGGTCAAATAAGCCTAAACCCAAGTATCCAGGATAAAATGACTAATAATACAGAAGGGAGCTACTTTGCATCAAAAAAAGGTAAAAAATACTATTCAATTGGATGTTCAGCTGGAAAAAATATTAAACAAGAAAATAGAATTTATTTTAAAACTCCAATTGAAGCAGAAAAAGCTGGCTATTCCGTATCTACTTCATGTTAATGAAATAACTAAAGGGGATAAGGGTTAAAGGCAAAATTAGCCTTAGTTATCGTAAGATAGTATGTCGCACAATATATCTTTCCGGCATAGTATATATACTTAAAGAAGAGATTGGAACCAGACTCTTAATAATAAAAATTTACTGAAATGGTTTTAAATTTCCTAAAGGTACTACTGGTGCTGAATTCTGATAATCGGTAGATTGCCCATCACGAATCCTCTCCATGTTGTTTATAAATGAAGCCCAGAAAATTTTTACAAAAACATCTTTCCATAAATATGTCATTGGATCCTTCAAATATGTGTCCCAAACCGTCTTTGAGTTATCTTTGACATAAGTTATGTTTTCTTGACCTGTAGGACTCTCTACGACTTGCTTTATGCTTATCTTGTAGTAAGAAAGGATTAAAACAGCTATAACTCCTAGTACTAGGATACCTAATATACTAATTCCACCTTTTTTGTATATTATATTTTTCATTTAATTTAATTATCCAAAAACATTATGAAATGCTGTAGCGATATAGTGAACTACTGTGCCTATATTTATATGAAAATAACTTAATATTAATACCATAATAATTATTACAATAATTATTTGGAAAAAACCTCCTCGTTTATTTTTTAATTTATTTGTATTCATACTTTTATATAATAACATATTTAATTTATTTTTTAATAACCTTGAATCTTATTATATCATAGATATTACTTTTTGTAAAGCGGTAAATATGTCATCGGATCTAAGTATGCACTCGTAGGAGCTATTGGTTGAGTCAGAGACCTACCAGGACAAGATTTACTAGGTATAGTTTCCACATCAACAGCACTTTTTGGATATACTGAAACATGTAAATGAGGGCCCGTAGAATATCCAGTGTTCCCAGAATATGCGACAACTTCTCCCCTACTAACTTTCTGTCCATTTGAAACTTTTATAAGAGAAAGATGCCCGTAAGTACTTGCAAGTCCATTGTCATATTTTATTAAAATAAATTTACCAAAAGATGCTCCAGAGCATGTTAAGTCAGTATCTCCGAATCCTGCTATAATACCGCTAGCCATAGCCAAAACTGGTGTACCAACTGATGCCCTAAAATCAACACCCCTGTGAACAGAACCCCATCTTGTACCATATCCTGATGTTATATATATAGAACTAAGAGGCCAAGACAATACATTGCCCTTTGGAAGCGAAGCAGGATCTAAAATATATTTTAGTTGTGATTCATAATCATCTAATTCCTTCTCAAGTGCAACTTTTTTTGCCAATCTATCTTTTAACAACTTTTGGTAACTTGCTTCATTGTTTTTTGTTTGAGTAAGAAGTTTTTTCTTTTCATTTGTATTGTTTACAATTATTTTTTTCTGGTCAGCGAGTTCCTTGTTGAGCGCCAATAATTCATTTTTAGCATCTACTGTTTCTTTTTTTGTATCTTCCAGTTGTCCCTTTACTTGTTTTAATTCTGCAATGTTTCCTATAATAGTATCTTGAATAGATAAAATATTATCTATATCATTCCAAGAACTAGTAAAAGTTCCGTCAGATAAAATTATCGCAACTAGATCACCAGTTTCAAATTCATTAATATTTTTTATTCCTGTTGAAATGGCAATTTTATTATTTGAAATCAATCCTTCCTTTACTCCAATTTGAGAACTCAGACTTTGTATTTTTAAGTTTGTTTTTTCAATTTTCTTTTGAGTAAGTAAAATATCTGTTTCAAGTTTTTTTCGAGTTAAATCAAGTTCTTTTATAGAACCACTTAAGGAACTTTTTTGTTTACCAATACTATCAAGTTGTGTTTGATATTGTGCTATCTCTTGTTCTAACTTAGAAATATCAGTATTTTTCTGACTAATTTTCACATTTAAATCATCTGCCGTTTGAGCAATAGAAAAAAACATCGGGGTTATCAATAAAAACCCTATCACTATGTAGCTAAATTGCTTTTTGTAATCTTGCCAATGTTTCATTTTTACCTAAAATTTCAGCAATCGTGAATGGATCTGGTGATTTATCTAAGCCAGACAATGCATATCGTACAGGATGTAATACTTCTCCACTTTTCCCAACATTATAAGTAACTCCATTAAGGCAAATTTTAATATTTTCTTTAGAAAAATCATTTTCGGATATTTCTTTTAAGGCATTAATAACTAAAGATAAGTTCTCTTTGATTTTTTCAATTGGAGTATCTTTATAAATTAATTTCTCTTTATCATATACAGGCTGTTTATAAAAGAAGTCCAACTCCCCTGCTGAAATCATATTTTTTATATCACTAAACTTTGAAATTCTATCTGAAATAATTGGAAGAAGTTTTTCATTTTTTAATTCTTCAGGCAACCATTTATATATTTTATTTTTTAAATCATCAACTGTTAATTTTTTTATGTACTCTTTATTCATCCAATCAAGCTTTTCGTCATTCCATTGAGCTCCTGAATGCCCGATACGAGAAATATCAAAAATGCTAATGAGTTCATCTTTAGAAAAGATCTCTTTATCACCGCCTGGATTCCAACCAAGTAATACCAAGAAATTTATCATTGCTTCAGGTAAATATCCTTCGGCTTCATAATCAAGCACATCTTTTGCCCCATCACGTTTGCCAAGTTTTTTATTTCCATCTTTCCCCATAATTGGTGGCAAGGTTGCAAATAGCGGTGGTACAATCCCAAGTGCTTCATAGAGAGATAAATATTTTGGAACAGAAGAAATAAATTCTTGCCCACGCATTACATGTGTCACACCCATTTTTAAATCATCAATCACATGAGCAAAGTTATATGTCGGGAATCCATCACTTTTTATTAAAATAAAATCATCGAGTGCTTCAGGACCAGCTGACAAATCTCCATACACTAAATCATTCCAGTGGTAACTTTTTATTTCTGACACTTTAAAACGAAGTGGTTTTGTTCCATCCCAAACTCCAAAAGTTTCTGGACGATGTTCTCGATATAAAAATGCCCTTTTTTCTAATTCTGCTTTTTCTCGAAAACTATCCAATTCATCTTCGGTATATGGATCAGGATACGCAAGCCCTTTGTCTATTAAAATTTGCGCATATTTTTTGTATGATTCTAATCTTTCAGATTGTTTATAGGGAGCATTAGTACCACCAATATCAGGACCTTCATCCCAATCTATTCCGAACCATTTTAAAGATTTCATTATGTGTTCAATTGAATCAGCAACTTCTCTTTTTTTATCTGTATCTTCAATACGCAAGATAAAAGTGCCATTGTTTCTCTTGGCCCATAAATATGCATATAGTGCAGTACGAACACCCCCCACATGCATAAAACCTGTTGGTGATGGCGCAAATCTTGTAACAACTTTTCCCGGAATAATTTCTTTCATTATTCTATTTTAGCACAAGGAAGGTCCTTGGGGAAATTTCTTAAGAACCGTCCTTGTAAAAACTTTATTTTTCGTTCCGTTAGAAGTCGCGAGGGCTCACAGCGACCCTCTACTTCTAACGGGATTCGTGAGATAAACAGATATCAAGTAATTCTTTTGCGATTTTTTCGGCTGCTCCAGGCTTGTTGAAGCTCTTCGCACAATTTGCCATATGTTCTAAAGTTTGCTTGTCTTCAATTATTCTTTCAACTTCAGAACTTAAAATATTGGCAGTCATGTTCATCTCTTCTATCACAGTACACGCACCTGTGCGCGCATAGGCAAATGCATTTTTCTTTGCGTGATCTCCATTTGATTCGGTAAACGGAATAAGTACCGAAGGCACACCCCAGGCTGAAATTTCAAATAAAGTAGACCCTGCACGTGAAATTATCAAAGTTGCAACACCAGCTGCCATTTTCATTTCCAAAGGATTCAAAAATGAATGTACCAGATATCTTGATTTATTATTATCTTCAGCTAGTAGTACACTAGACCTATCAGTGACTAATTTAAAATTTCTGACTCCAGTCTGATGAATAATTTGATAGTTTTTTATTAAACGAGGAAGAGCATCTAGGATTGTATTATTTATAAGTTCTGCTCCTTGAGAACCGCCTAAAATAAAAATTACTGGTAAATTTGATTCTAATTTAAAATAATCCAAGGCTTCATTACGGTCTCCTTTGTATTCAATTTCTTCTCTTATTGGTTGCCCAGTCCAAGCAACTCTATCTTTTGGAAAATAGTCTACTGCTTCTTTAAAAGAAATTGCTATTTTTTTTGCAAACTTACCTGCCCATTCATTCACTCTACCTGGTCGAGAATCTGATTCGTGGATAATTGTTGGAATCCTTAAAATCCTCGCCGCAAGTAATGTCGGAAAACTAGCATAACCTCCTTTCCCAAAAACAACATCAGGATAAATAGTAAATACTTTATAGATAGCATTTATGACTCCAAAAAAAGTTTTTGGAATATCGGTAATATTTTTAAGCGAAAAATATGTTCGCATTTTACCTGCATTTACTTCTTCAAATGTAATTCCATTTTCAAATAAAGCTTCCTTGTCGTAAGGACTATCAG
>CAZJQE010000041.1:0-6646 GCA_964548505.1 uncultured Candidatus Saccharibacteria bacterium
GTGTTATTTTATCTGTATGCGTCGGTGGTAGAGTGGTCAATTACAACAGACTGTAAATCTGTCGGCCTTAGGCCTACGTAGGTTCGAATCCTACCCGACGCACCAGAAATAAATAACCCCAATTTGAAAATATTGGGTGATTTTATGAGCTAGCATTTATTTAGCATCTGGAATATAATCTATATTGCAATAAATAAATCTAATATGAAAACCATTAGAGAAATTTTAAATCGAAAAAAATCACAAGGTGTAGATAACTCAATGGATATAAAAACAAAGGGAAGTATTGTGCTTGCAATTCTTGCCCTGGGAGTAGTCTTTGGAGACATAGCTACATCTCCCCTTTATGCGTTAAGAGAAACATTTTTAGGACACAATCCTATTGTAACTAATTTACCAAACGTGCTCGGTGCAGTTTCTCTATTTTTTTGGACTCTCCTCATTGTCGTTACTTTTAAATATGTCATCTTGATTATGCGAGCCGACAATGATGGCGAAGGTGGAATCTTATCGCTTCTTGGTTTAATAAAAAATAATCATTATAAAATTCCAAAAAAGGTATATTTAACAATCAGCGTTCTTATCTTATTCGGTGCTGCACTTTTATATGGAGATGGCATCATCACCCCTGCAATCTCAGTCATGTCTGCAGTAGAAGGACTTGCTATTGCTCTCCCTAACACTGCCAATCTTATCATTCCACTAACTTTAGTTATACTTTTTACATTATTTGCTATCCAAAAAAAAGGTACGGCAAAAGTTGCTTTGTTGTTTAGTCCGATAATGGTTCTATGGTTAATTTCTCTTGTCGGTTTTTCTATTCCCTATATATTTAAAAGTCCCGAAATTTTTCAAAGTATTAATCCACTATTTGGATTACGTTTTTTATTGAGGGAGGGTATAAATTCGATATGGATTATTGGTACTGTGGTTTTGTGTGTAACTGGGGCAGAGGCATTATTTGCTGATTTGGGTCATTTTGGAAGAAAGGCAATAACAAAAGCATGGTTTTTTTTCGTATATCCTGCCTTAATTATTAACTATTTAGGACAGGGGGCAAGATTACTTGATTCTACTCCCATAGCAGGAGGCAATCTTTTTTATTCACTTGTTTCTCATTGGGCACTAATACCGATGGTTATTCTTTCAACGTTGGCAACAGTTATTGCAAGTCAAGCATTAATATCTGGGGCTTTTTCACTTACATATCAAGCAATGGCATTGGGTGTTTTCCCACGTCTTAGAATTATGCATACAAATAAAGACATGGGTGGTCAGATATATATGCCTTTCATAAATTGGATGCTTTTTCTAGGTTGTGCACTGCTCGTAATATTTTTCAAAAATTCAGGAAATCTTGCTGCTGCCTATGGTATTGCCGTAACTGGAACTATGGCAATAACCACTATGGCATTTTTTGTAGTAGCAAAATATAAATTTGAATGGCCAGATTATGTTTCTATTCCTATCTGTGGAGTTCTCATTGTCATCGATATCGTATTTTTGGGAGCAAACTTTGTTAAGTTTTTCCATGGTGGGTATGTCCCAATTATTATTGGCATAATAATTTTTTCTATAATGTGGATCTGGCAATGGGGAAGAAATACTATTGGCATAGCATACAAAACCTACGGTGGAAAAAAATCTCTCAGTTGGTATATCGACTTAAAACGAAAACTTGAACGTTATAAGGGTGTGTTAAAAGATGAAAGACCTAGAAATATTGTTGAATCAGACAGAATGGTAGTACTTCTCTCTTCTCATCCAGTTAATGAGTTACAAGATGGAATACCAGCCACACTCCGAATTTATTTAAAGAGAAGTGGGGTAATTCCAAAATATCTGATAATTCTTACAATTCACCAAGAAAGAATTCCATTCGTACTAAAAGATCGATATAAAATTGTGAATTTTGGGAATGGAGTAACTTCAGCACAAGTTAGATTTGGATTTATGGAAGACCCGGATGTAAAAAAGGCTTTACGAGATTTGTGGGACGAAGGAATTATTCGTAAAGGAGTGCATCGATGTTCTATTGAAATCGGAGAAGAAGAAATTATTATACACAAAGATACACCTTTCATAAATAAAATCTTAACAAGAACTTATCGCTACATTCTAAATGGTGCGACTCCTGCACATAGATATTTTGGATTAAATAATGCAAGTGGTTTAAATAAAATAATTATGCCTATAGTCATCGACAAAGAAGGTGTCCGTGTTGATATTCCAGAATTTGCTCTTGTATTTGAAGAAGAAAAAGGAGCAATAGACCCAGACACTCTTGCTCCAACAAATACTGAGTTCAGTAAGATTTCATAAAACAAAAAATCTCCAGCACATGCTGGAGATTTTTTGTTTACGTTTTAGTTGAAGTTTTTTGACGAGAACTTATGTTACTTTTTATTTTGCCCTTTTGGGTTTCAATTACAAGTTCAGTTCCTTTTACTGAAACAACTACCGTATCACCTTTTTTCACTCCATTAGAAATTATAAATGAAGCAACGGGATTTAAAATCTTGTTTTGAATTAAACGATTTAGTGGTCTTGCTCCATAATGCGGATTGTATCCTTCTTTTGCTAAATATTTTAGTGCTTCATCAGAAATTTTAAACCCAATATCTTTTGATAGTAATCTATCTCTGACAACTTGTACCCGTAGTCCTACAATTTCTAAAATTGCTGGCTCAGGTAACACATCAAACACAACAATCTCATCAAGACGATTTAAAAATTCTGGACGAAAATTGTCTTTCAATGCTTCAAGAACTTTATCTTTCATATTACTATAATCTTGACGATCAGAATTATTTGAAAATCCAATTGATTCCATTTTTTCAACAAATTGAGAACCGATGTTCGAAGTTAAGATTATAATTGTATTTTTAAAATTTACTGCTCTTCCTTTACCATCCGTAAGTCTTCCTTCATCGATTACTTGAAGAAGCATATTAAATACCTCTGGGTGTGCTTTTTCTATCTCATCGAAAAGTACCACGGCATATGGTCTATGGCGCACAGCTTCGGTAAGTTGCCCTGCTTCATCGTAACCGACATATCCTGGAGGTGATCCAATAAGTTTTGAAACAGAATGTTTTTCCATGTATTCGGACATATCAACTCGAATAAGTGCCCTATCATCGTTGAACATAAATTGTGCTAGAGCCTTAGTAAGTTCAGTTTTTCCAACCCCTGAAGGACCCAAGAAAATAAAAGAACCAATTGGTCTATTTGGGTCAGAAATACCAGCCCGAGAACGTCTAATAACGTCAGACACACGTTTTATAGCTTCATCTTGACCTATTACTCTATGCCCTAATTCTTCTTCCATTTTCTCCAATTTTGCTCGTTCTTCTTCAAGCATTTTTAGAAGTGGAATCCCAGTCCATCTTGAAACAACATTGGCAATATCTTCAGCAGTAATTTCTTCTTTCAAGATTCTTCTAGATTTTTGTAATTTCTGAAGACGAGATAATTTTGTTTCAAGTTCTTTCTTTAGGGCTGGAATTTTCCCATAACGAATTTCTGCGGCCTTAGTAAGATCTGCATGCATTTCAGCATTCTCAGCGTCCAGTCGCATCACTTCAAGTTCTTTCTTTATGGCACGAATCTCAATTACGGTACTTTTTTCATTCTGCCATTTGAGTTCAAGTTCTTTAGTCTTTTCTTGTAAATTACCTATTTCTTTATCAATATCCTTAACTCTGTTTTTAATAATTTTGTCATCACTATTGCCATTTTCGATTTCTTTCTTGAGAGCCTCTTTTTCAATTTCCAAACGCATAATTTTTCGGTGTGCCTCTTCAAGTACTGGTGGCTTATTTTCAAGCATTATTTTAAGTGAAGAAGAAGCTTCATCAATTAAATCTACTGCTTTGTCAGGAAGAAATCTATTTGTAATATAACGAGTAGAAAAATTAACTGCTGAAACTATTGCATCGTCAGTAATACGCACTCCGTGAAAAAGTTCATATTTTTCTTTAAGTCCACGTAAAATTGCGATAGCATCTTCAACAGATGGCTCGTCAATGTAAACCGGCTGAAAACGACGTGCAAGTGCGGGATCTTTTTCAATATACTTTTGATACTCTTTTAGAGTAGTAGCACCAATTGCTCGAAGCTCTCCGCGGGATAGTGCAGGTTTTAACATGTTCGAAGCATCCATGGTTCCCTCTCCACCACCTGCTCCTACAATAGTATGAATCTCGTCGATAAAAAGAATAATCTTTCCATCTGCTTTTTCAATTTCTTTCATAATACCTTTCAATCTTTCTTCAAATTCTCCACGATATTTTGTACCTGCAATAAGAGACCCAAGGTCAAGGGAAACAAGCTCTTTATCTTTCAGAGATTCTGGAATATTATTTTTCGCAATACGTTGAGCGAGCCCCTCTACCACTGCCGTTTTTCCAGTTCCAGCTTCACCTATCAAGATTGGATTATTTTTCGTCCTGCGAGAAAGAATTTGCATTATGCGAGTAATCTCATTGTCGCGACCAATAACTGGATCTAGCTTGTCTTCTTTTGCAAGTTTTGTAAGATTCCTGGTATATTTCAAAATTAATTTAAATTTTTTTGGCTCACTTATATCAGTGATATTTTGACTCCTTAATTCTTCGAGAACCTTCAAAACTGGGTCTTTCTGAATTCTGTGACGCGCTAAAATCTCTCTCCCATCTCCTGGAATTTCAAGCATTGCAATAAAGAGATGTTCAGTCGAAACAAAATCATCTTTTAAATATTCTGCTAATTTTACTGAATGTTCTATGACTTGTGCAAAATCAGCATTTAAATAAATCTGATAAGCTGGAGAAAGAGTACTATGTGATTCTGGTAATTCGATTGACTCAAGTACTGAATCTGTCAAAAGCATGGTATCTACTTCTAGTTTATCTAAAATAGAATTAACCATACTCTCATCCTGAAGAAGTAGAGAGGCAAGCAAATGAAGTGCAGAAACATGATTCTGCCCACGTTCAATAGCAAGCTCATGAGCTTTTTTAATTGCATCTTTTGCTTTAGTTGTAAATTTGTTTAAGGGTGGCATAAATAGTTGAAATTTATAAAGTTAAAAGTTATAAAGTTTATAAAGTAAAACATAACTTCATGAAGATTCGATTAAGCTTTTGGTGTATCAGTTTTAGGATTTAAGGCGCTTAAAATATCATTAATTGAAACAAATGAAACGTCAGCACCATTCAAAGAAATACCTAAAACATTACCATCTAAATCAGATACAAGTCCCCCTGCGGTTCCCTTTGTAGTACTGATTTTCAAATCAGAAGATCCATCATACATAAAAGACGCTATGGTATTACCAATCACTAAAATCTTCTGTCCAGTTTTCATTTTATTTAAATCTCCAAAAGTAGGCAATGTATAGGCTAGCTTGTTTTTTTCATCAAGCGGAACTCCTATTTTTAGAAAAGAAAATCCTTTTTTGTCAGTTGAAATAAATTCAGCTTTAAATTTTCCACTGTCGTTGCTTACAAAATAATTTTCTTTATCAGATACTAAACTTGCATCTGCAACAATGGTATCGTCATTGGAAACAATAAAACCTCTTCCTACTGGAACTTCAATTGTTTTTCCATTTTCATCTATTCCTTCCCTGGTAATAGTAAATACAGCTGATTTGTTTTTTGCAATTGCATCAACTACTAAATCTTCTTCTTTTATTACAACAGTCTGAGTAGTATTATTACCTTCCATTTGGACAATCTTTTCTACTGTTTGTTTTACAACACGATTTATGGGCGTAGTAACCGAAGAAGGTGCTTGTTGTAAAAGCGTTACTGTCACAATCCCTGTGGCAATAGAAGTAATAAAGCTAATTAGAATAGCAAGTAATATTAATTGTGATTTGTTTAATTCTTTAACGTCCATTCCGTTATTATATCACTTTTTTTATTTTTTCAAAATTTTGAGATATTTAATCTTTTTGCATTTTTTCTTGGATAATTCTTTCTGTTTCGTGTGGATTCTCTACTCCATTAAAACTCACCTCAATTAAATCTGAACCTGCAGTATCGAATTTGATATTTCCAACATTGAAAATATTTTGTAAAAAACTTTGATTTACTTCCATGTTTTGAATATTGCGATATTCGACAAATTTATGTGATGAAGAAAACATTTTGTATTCCCTTTCAACTCCATTTTCCCAAACATAAAAAGTTTCTGCTCGGCGGGAAGTTTCTCCTATCAATAAAACAAAAACACCAATTAAAAATACAATTGTCCCTAAAATTAAAACATAAAAAATAGTAATAATTCCAACTAAGGTAAAAATAGCTCCGAAAAAATAATAACCTACAAAAGCTAAAAAATGTGGATGCATCTTTTGTATTGGTTGCTCCTCTTCCCTTATTGGTTTTTGTATTGTTTGTTCTTGTGGTTCCATTTTTTAATAATACCACCCCGTAGTGAATTTTAGCAATATGCAAAGCGTGATATTAATCTTTGCTAAAATCTACTACGGGGTACCATTTTTTTAATTTAGCCAAAATTTCCGATAAAGATTTAATAGTGTAGTCTATATCTCTCTTTGTTGTACTTTTACCAAAAGAAAAACGTAATCCCCCAATTTCACTATCTATGTTGGGACAGATAGCTTTTATTACATAAGAGCCTTCTTTGTCAGAAC
>CAZJQE010000042.1:0-6217 GCA_964548505.1 uncultured Candidatus Saccharibacteria bacterium
TGGTATTATTAAAAGTAATTATTAGAAAAGTTGCATTTCAGCCCAGAATTTACATTCAATTTCTAGTCACAAGAATAACATATTATTTAATATACGTCAAGTTTAAAACTTTAGTATTTTTGAGAATTTTTCTTTTTCTTTAAAAGGGCCAATGAGGGCAAGATTTAGTTTTTCATTTTTGAAAATATCCCGCGCAAGTTTTTGTATTTCCTTAGCTGTTACTTTTCGGATTTCTTTCGCCTTTTCTTCTGCTTGCTTAATTTCTTTCTTTAAAAGTTCTTGTCCTCCAAAAAAGTTTGCAATGTCATCTGAGGATTCAAGAGAAAGCTTCATATTCCCTATTAAACATTCTTTTACTTTATTTAATTCTTCTTCGCTTACAGGTTCTTGTTTTAATTTTCTACATTCTTCGAGTACTGCATTTATAACTTCTTCAATTCTTTTATTATCCACTCCAGCTGAGATTTGAAAAAACCCGTGATCAGTATATGCATCATTGTAGGCCCGCACATAGTACCCAACCCCCATCTCTTCGCGAAGTTTCTGAAAAAGCCTTGAACTCATTCCACCACCAAGTACTCCACCTAACACTGAAAGCACATTATTCTTCTTGTTAAATAAATCATATGTTCGCACCCCAAGCACAAAATGCGTTTGGTCTGTTTCCTTCCATTTTACTAGCACTTCAGGTTTCCTTTGATGCTCAATTGTCTTTTTCTTGTTTTCTTTTTTACCACGTAAAATTTTTCCAAATATTTTTTCAGCTTCTTTCATTACATCTTTTTCGCTAACTTTCCCTGCCACAACTAGCGTCGTCGCTTCCGGCAAATAATGTTTCTTTTTGTAATTTATAAAATCATCACGCTTCATCCCTGTAATATTCTTTTTCTCTCCGGCAATATTCCATCCAGCTGGCTGATCCCCATATAAAAGCTCCATCATCATGTCTTGCACATGACGCATCGGCAGGTCCTCATACATATTTATTTCTTCAATTATCACTCCCTTTTCTTTTTGCATTTCAGCTTCCGGAAAAGTAGAGTTTAAATAAATATCAGAAACTACATCAAAAATTTTCTTGAAATGTTTCGCGTCAGATTTTGCATAGTACCCCGTGTACTCTTGTGCAGTAAAAGCATTGTATTGACTTCCAATTGAGTCTAATTCTTTAGATATATCAATCGCCCTTGGCCTTTTCACTGTTCCCTTAAAACACATATGTTCCAAGAAATGTGATATACCATTTATTTCTTTCGTTTCATATTTTGACCCTGCTTCCACAAGCACCAAGACAGTCACCGTAGGATTATCCTTCATCGGCAACGTTATAACTTTCAAGCCATTTTTCAAAACTCGTTTTATGTATTTCATAATTTAATTCTACTTTAATACTTTAATTATCTTGGTAATAGTTGTCTAAATTTTTCTAAAATCATCGACACGGCTGGATGAAGTGGTTCAGGTAGTGCATCCAATCTAAACCATCCTATTTCATCAAATTTATTTGGTTCACCATTTATTACTTTCCCGCGATCAAGAAGTGCTAAAAATTCAAGGGAAACCCAATGAGTATTCTTTCCATCATGACTACGCAACATATCTAGATATCCTAAGAACCTGTATTCGATTGGCTTGGTGCCAAATTCTTCTTCGATTTCTTTTAAAAGACACTCTTCAACTTTTTCACCAAATTCCAATCCTCCTCCACCAAAATCCCATTTACCATTTTCATCTCGAGCATTTTTACCCCTTTTATTCATAAGGAAATTACCTTTGCCATCATGACATACATATGAAACAGTTATCGCTGGATAATCAACCCCTTTTTGCATAATTTTTATTTTACATTAATTCCCTATCTTTGCGAAGTTCTAAAATATCCTTAAAGAACTTGGCTTCTCTTTCATCATTTTGTACATCTGGCAAAGAATCTATTGTACCTAAATATGAATGATAACTTATTCCATAATAATATAAAAAGAATCTTTCCTTAACTTCTGGATGAATTGGCATTAAATCCATAGTTTCTTTATTTGTTTTTTTAGAATTTTCCTTGATTTTATTATTTTCTTTAATAACATCTCTCACTATTTGTTTCAAGAAAACTGCCTCTGAAGAACTAATCTCATACTCTCTTCTTCTAAAATCAGTTAGTATTTCTTGGTAAAATCTTTGTACCTTTTGTTCAAACTCTAAATTATCTTTTAACCCAGATTCATTCATTTTTAATTTATTTTCTCTTTTATAAATTTAGAAAGTTCGGCAACTTTTATTCTTTCCTGCTCTCCCGTATCTCGGTCTCGCACGGTCACAGTATCATCAGTGAGTGTATCAAAATCGACGACTATGCAGTACGGTGTACCTATCTCATCTTGTCTGCGATAACGTTTCCCGATATTGCCATTATCATCCCATGCCACCCGTCCAAATGTTTGCTTCAGTGGTGCATATACTTTAGTATTTGCATATTCTACAAGTTCGGGTTTATTTTTTAGAAGTGGGGAAACTGCACAAATTACTGGTGCCATATTAGGTTTAAATTTTAAATATGAGCGAACTTCTCCTTCCTTTTCATCTTCGACATAAGCCGAAAGTATTACTGCCAAAAATGCACGTTCCACTCCAAATGTCGGCTCTATCACATGAGGAACACCCTTACCTCCTTTTTCTTCATCTATATAATCAAGTTTGTGATTTTTTAAATCAAAATCAGTCCTGTATGCAAGCCCAAAAAGTTCTTTCTGCCCAAAAGGAAATTCAAATTCAAAATCAACCGTGCGTGATGAATAGTGTGCTCTATCTCCATCAGGAATTTCTATTTCATGCACTTTTGACATATCGATACCTACTTCTTCCATCCAGTCAAGCATTTCACCCTTCCAATATTCAAAATATTTTTCCCAATCTTCACTTCGAACAAAATATTCTATTTCCATTTGTCCAAATTCTCGAACACGAAAAATAAAATCTCTTGGAGTTATTTCATTCCTAAATGCTTTCCCAATTTGAGCCATGCCAAAAGGTAATTTCGGATGGAAGGCATCCACCGTATTTTTAAAATTAACAAATATCCCCTGTGCTGTCTCTGGACGCAAATATGAAATCGCACTTGAGTCTTCCGATGCCCCAACACGAGTTTGGAACATCATGTTAAATTTTTGTGCTTCAATTAATTTTCCTCCACAATTTTCGCATTTTTCTTTACTTTCGATTTGGTCGGTACGGAAACGAGTTTTACATTTTTCACACTCCATCATAGGATCTGCAAAATTCTCCACATGTCCAGCATTCTGCCATACCTCCTGACGCATTAAAATTGCCGCATCTATGCCATACATATCACGTCTAAAATCTACGAATTTCTTCCACCAAGCATTTTGGATATTATTTCTGAGTGCTATACCGTAATGTCCCCAATCGTAAGTCCCTGCAAGTCCACCATATATTTCTGAACCTTGGAAAACAAAACCACGCCTTTTACAAAGCGATACTATTTTTTCCATAAGCTCATTTGTATTTTTTGCATCTTCTTTTTTATTTTTTTCTGACATTTGTGTTTAATTTATCACTTTTCCTTCAGAAGGAGAAGCCGCTGGATCATCAACTAATAAAGTACTAAGTGGTGTTTTATTTACTCTTACGTCCACATTAGCAAAATCATCGTGTCCAGTCAAAGTTGTATCATTTATTAATGTTGGCATAGATCCAACTTGGGATATTGAAGGAGTGAACCCAATTTGGAAACTTACTTCTCGCTCTCCCCCTGTGATACCAGTCCCTTTTGGGACTCCACCAACGTTCCAAGTTATTTCTCTTGTTGAAGGATTATAGCTCAAATCTTCAGATGGTGGAGAAATTGTTCCGACAAACCTGGACCATGCAGGTAAAGTAGAATGCACTTGTGTATTTGAAATATTATTTGCAGTATTCGAAAGTGTCCACACAATAGTATAAGTAGTCTCATTTTCTGACCTTGGAGGCATGGCTCCTGTATTTGCAAAAACACCAGAATGATATAAAACTTTTGCGGAAAGCCCAATATTAGAAATAATTCTTATTATTTTAGATTCAGAATTGTCTAAATTTTGAACCTGATTACCTTCTAATGGTTGTTTGGCAGAAATAGAAACATCAACATTAATAGTTGGTTCTGATAACATTCCATAAGATCCAGAAAAAAGAGAAATTGGAGACAACGAAAAATCAATAGAACCAGAGTCCCCGGGATTTACTTCTGCAAAATCATTTATTGAATTTTTATCCCAAATAATTGTACTTATTGAAGAATTATAATAACCTTGTTTAGCATTTATTGTCTTGTGATTAATTGCATTCCCAGAAATTTTTGCGCTAATTTCTAAATCAGTTATCTTAGTATCTAAATTATTTTTCCAATTAATAATACCAGACACAGTGGTACTTGAATCTACTGCATACTCTCTCTGATAAATTCCATTGATAATTAATTTTGCTTCGATAAAAGGTTTTTTAATTAAAATTGTATGACCCAAAGAATTGAAAACAATTCCAATAGCTGATTTGTCGGAATCACTTTCAGAACCACTAAATATATGAATAGTTTTTTCTTCTCCGTCAGAAACATCAACCATCTTTCCTACGATCGAAATATCACGTTCTGTTCCTGGGGCTAAATCTCCTAAACTCCATACGTTATTACCAAAAGAGGGTGTTGGTGTTGCTTTTGTAAACTGAAAACCAACAGGGTAATCAAGCTTTACAAGTATTTTTGATGCTGCCTTTGTGGCATTAAGTGTAGCTTTTACATTCAACACTACTTCTTGATTAGGACTTATCTCTGTTGGTGCATCGACTGAAAGATCAATAGGAGCAGAACTGATTGTAACTTCATACGGTTTTTCTTTAACAAAGATAGCATTGGAACCTTCTACTCTGTATTCAAGAGAAATTTTTATTGGACGAACACTTCCTTGCTCTCCAAAAAGAGTAACTTTTACATTATCATTTTTTACTCCTCCGGATGGAATAGTGCCGAGCGACTCACGTAAACGTTCAGTTTCTCCCGTTAAGTCATCAGAAGAACTTTTTGGATATTCAATTAAGAGATCAGCCAACTCTAGGGCTGAATTATTTTTATTTGTAATTTCTATCTGGAGTGGAAGTTCTTCCCCGCCAGCAGTAAAAGTATTGCCAAGTACTGCTATCTCAATATTGTTGTTTGAAACAGTGTTTCCACCAGCAAGAAACATATAAGAAGCATATGCAATTGAGATAGTAAAAAAAATTATTGAATAAATAAAAAATTTTTTAAACATAGATGTCTTTTTAAAAATATTATCTTTAAAATTATATTCTTCCCCTTTTTTATCCCATGAATCTGGAACATCTTTATCTAATTTAAATACAAAACTATTATGATGCTCCATTCTAGCTTCATAATTTTTATTATTAAGCTTACTTTTCATATCCTCTATTCTGTTCAACTTTTCCCCTTCTTCTTGCATAATAACGATTATACCATTCTAGAAGTCATTTTGAAATCTCCTACCAAGAGTTCTAAAGGTGTGTCTCACGAATGGCATTATTGATTTCAGATAAAATTTTTGTTCTACTTTTTTTAGCTTCAAAAATAAGATTTTCTTCAAAGGGTGATTTCATGATATTTTTTAATAAGGCATCATCTCCAATATAGCCAAGATTATTTAAAGTTCGAAGAACAATAATCGCTTCGATGTTTTGTAATTCTTCTCTTTTTGCATTTTCTAAAAAAAATAACCCATTAAGCAAATCAGTAAAAAGTGCTTCGTTGGGATATTCTCCAGCAAGTAAACGCTTGAGTAATCTTGTAATGTTTGCAAAAATATGAATTTTGAAAGAATCTTTAGAAATATTTTCGAGCTTGTTTGTCTTCGAAGCACTAGTAACTCTCCAAAAATCTTTTCCTCGAATTAAATCAACTTTTACATAAGAAAAATCTTGCAAGATAAAACGTAATTTCGAAGATATTTTTCGCACGCCCTGTGCACTGGCATTTACCAGTCCTAAGTCACGAGTAAAGATAGAATAATATTTTCCAGCTTCCCCGTAATTATAACTTCCCAATATTATTCCTTCTGTGTGGTATATATGATGCATTATACTTTATACATTATTATCAAGAAATTTTTTTAAACTTTCTAAATCTTTTTTATTTTCATCATAGAAAAAAGTATTAATCCCGACAGATTTGGCACTTTTT
>CAZJQE010000043.1:0-5774 GCA_964548505.1 uncultured Candidatus Saccharibacteria bacterium
AGTGTGATTTGTTTTGAAAATAGGTTCGGACTTGGTACAATAAACACACCAGAATTGAACTAAATTGATTTAGTTGCTTATTTCATTTTTTTCTCAATTCTTTCAAGTGCCAAGATGAATGCTGCTCGGCGAAGGTCGGTAGAATATTTTTTTGAATTATTGTGTATCTTATTTGAAGAATCAATTAGGATTGGTCGCAATTTTTTAAAAACTTCTTTCTCAGTCCAGTGTTTGCCTTTAAGATTTTGGTCCCATTCAAAGTATGATACTGTCACACCTCCAGAATTCGCTAGTACGTCGGGCACTATAGGTATTCCTTTTTTAAACAATATTTCATCAGCTTCCGGGGTTATTGGACCATTTGCAAGTTCGAGTATTACTTTTGCTTTTATTTTGTTTGCATTTTTATCAGTAATTTGATTTTCAAAAGCAGCTGGTATTAAAAGATCACATTCTACTTCCAATAATTCTTCGTTTGAAATTTCTTTTATTCCTGGAAAACCGGAAAGGGAACCAGTCTTTTTCTTGTATTCCATTGCTTTTTTAACATTGATTCCATCTTTATTATAAATTCCAATTTTTGAATCAGAAACTGCAATTACATTGTGTCCTGCTTCACTCCAGATAAGTGCCGCATATGATCCTGCATTTCCAAATCCTTGGATTGCAACATTACATTTATCTTTCAAATTAAATTCTTTTTTTAATGCTTCAAAAACATAAAATCCTCCTTGAGCTGTTGCTGTACCTCGACCTTCAGACCCTCCTTTTTTAAGAGGTTTCCCAGTAATCACTGCTCCTGTCTTGTCGCCAGTAATTTTTCTAAATTCATCTGCCATCCAAGCCATAATTTCTGGAGTGGTGTTTACGTCAGGAGCGGGTACGTCTTTCTTGGGACCCAAGATATCTGACATTCTATGCACCCAGCCACGAGAAAGTCTTTCTAGTTCTCCATTGGAAAGTTTCTTTGGGTCAACAGTTATGCCACCTTTTCCACCACCCATTGGAATTCCTGCCACTGCACATTTGATAGCCATCCAAAAGGCGAGTGCTTTAACTTCGTTTATTTCAGTGTTTTGATGATAACGAATTCCACCCTTATAAGGTCCCAATGCATTGTTGTATTCTACTCTGTATCCCTCAAAAATTTTTAATATTCCGTCATCCATTTTCACTGGAATTGTTACTCTTACATCTCGGTCGGGTTGTCGAAGTCTTTCAATAAATTCAGGATTAAATTTTTTAATCTTTGCGACCTTGTCTAGTTGTGACATTGCATTCTCAAATGGATTCTTCATCACGTACAAAATAAAAGTTTATTTTTTTAGCTTTTATTTGATTAATATTAATAATATAAATATATTTTATTTTACTACTTATAATGTGAATTTGCCATGAAGTCATTATTACACACCATTTTTTTACATATGTAAAAATGTGTAAAAAACCCAAATTTCTAAAAGAATTATTATTCTTTTAGAAATCTTTCCAATTCTCTCGGATAAAATTACTGATCGGTTCTATGTCTTTTATTGTACCCAAGTCTTTCCAGAAGTTTTTTACTTTTAGAATTTTTACTTTTTGCTCTTGGGCCAATAGAGCAATAGCGTCTGTTAGTTCGTGCTCACCCCTAGGTGAAAGGCCTACTTTTAATAGTGAGTCGAATATTCCTGGCGTAAATTTATAAAGCCCCGTGCTGATTAAGTTGCCACAATATTCTTTTGGTTTTTCTTTTATGCCTTTTAGAAATTCGCCTTCTTTTTCTAAAACGCCATATTTTTCCGGTGTCGCTGTTTCTATGCCACAGATATAATTATAATTATCGCTCTTGTTCATTTGCTCGAAATCTTCCGGACTCCAAAGTCCATCTCCACCTAAAACAATGAAATTTTCTTTGCCAACAAATTCTTTTACACAGAGCACCGCATCCCCAGTGCCTTTTTGTTCTTTTTGCTCTATTATTTTTGCCTCAATTTTTTCTCTTTTTAAAAATTCTTCAATTTTTTCTTTTTTATAACCAACCACCAAGCATAGGTTTTCATATCCAGCTTTTTTTAGATTTTTAATAACATAATATAAGAATTCTTTTCCGTTAGTCTTCACAAGTACCTTTGGAATATCATTTGTTAAAGGTAACATTCTTGTTCCCATACCGGCTGCCAATATTACAACTTTGGTTTTATTTTCTTGAATCATATTAGAAAAGTATACACCCAAGTGGATGAATTTTTTCATTGACTAAAATTAGATTTTGTTTATAAATTTATTAAGTTAGTTAGATATTGATAAATCTGTATTGAATTATTTATCCATAAATTTAATGAGGAAGGTATGCTTATTTTATTGGTTAGAAGGGGAATACCTATTAAAAGTACAAGCATATTGCCCAAAAATATTACAACAGTTGAGAATATATAGCCTTCTCCGACAATGTCGGGTTGTTTAATTTTTAATATTCTAAAAGTGAGGGTTATGTGGAATGTATAAGCAAAACCAATAAAAAAATAAAATAATAATATATAAGGTGTCCAATCCCAAATTAAATTTCCAATTATAAATATAATTATGACAATCAATACGTATAAAGGGAAAAAATATGGAGCAAGGGAAACCAAGAAATTCGATTTTGTTACCAGTACATGGCCTCCATTAGAGCCAATTTTCATTTTTTTTAATTTACCACCAAAAGGGAATGACCAAAGAGCATGAGTGAGTTCGTGTCCCAATACATATAGCCATTTTGGTTCAGGTAATAAAAAGTAGATTAAAACGAAACATAGTACTCCAGATAAATTTGCAATCCAAATATTCAATGCAGAACCACTACCTAAAATTATTTGCCATAAGGCCATAACAATACCTACGCAAAAAGGTAAAACGATAAGTGCAACGATGGTTTTGAATAATTTTGATAAGAATTTCACACAGAAATTATAGCATAATCATAAGGTCTTTTTTAAAATTAGAATTTATACCAAAGGACCTGGTTTGTTATTTCGTGGTGATAGATTATCTCAGAAGTTTTTATAGATGTTCCTAGTGCCTTAGGGCTCCGGTCAGCAGCATTTTGTTTATAGTCAGCATATTTTTCTTGATTCACTGTATCAAGAATTTTTCCCATAAAATCGCTAGCTTTAAAGAGTTTTATAGCATCGTTGATATTGTCTGGTAAAAATCGGAGACGGTCTCTTTTGTCTGTATCTTTTACTAATTTTTTTCCTTCGAGTCCAGTTTTTAAAATTGTGAATAATGCAAGATATGGGTTGGCATCAGGAGCAATTGAACGAATTTCGATACGAGTAGTTTTTTCATTTCCAACAGGAATGCGTATCATTGAACCTCGATCGATAGGGGACACCTTTATTTGGTTGGGTGCCTCAAAATGCGGGTCAAGTCTGCGATATGCATTTACGCTTGAATTAAATACAAGACAAGTTTCTGGCGCATGATTAAGAGTTCTTCCTATAAAATCCCAAGCTATCTCCGATAGGCCTTCTTTACCTTTTACACTATAAAAAATGTTTTTACCATTTTTTGAAAGTGAAACATTTGTGTGCATTCCAGAGCCGTTGATTCCGATAAATGGTTTAGGTAAAAATGTTGCAGTCATTCCCAAGTTGTTTGCAACTTGACGACAGACTAGTTTATACAGCTGAATATTGTCACAAGCTCGTACAACATCAGAGTATGAGAAATTTATTTCAAACTGCGAAGGAGCAACTTCAGGATGGTCTTTTTCATTTTTGAAACCCATAGCGCGTTGTGCTTCGGCTACGCGGTCGATAAATTGACGCAACCGGTCAAGTGGCAAGGAATGATAGTATCCTCCAGTTGAAATAAGTTCGAAACCATTTTCTCTATATTTCTGTTCAGCATTAATTCCATCAACTAAAAATCCTTCTACTTCCGCTGAAGCAAAAGCAGTTAAACCACTTTTTTTCTTTAACAATTCCCCGTAATTTTTTAATTGGCCACGAAAGTCTGAAACATATGGAGTTCGGTCTCGATTGAGTACATTTACAAACATAATAACTTTTCCAGGACCAAAAACATCCGAAGGAAGGAAACGAATACTTGCCCAATCAATAATGAGTCGCAAATCGGATTCACTTTGCTGAGAAAATCCACGAATGGAAGATCCGTCGAAAGTTAAGTTGCTTGCTCCATCAAGTAAAAATTTCTTATCATAATCAAGCATATGGAATCTTCCTTCTAAGTCTGTAAAACAAAGAGTTACCGCTTTGATTCTTTTTTCTTTTTGTAAATATGCACGGTATTCCTTTTCTAGGGTGGCGGGGTTTACTTTCTCGGCCTTTTCTATTGCTTTTAAATTCATAGCTTCCAAGTCATCATAGGGAATCTCTAAAAAATTTCTCAATGGTTTAGTGCTCATATTTTTTATATTAATTTAATAAGAAGTTAGTATAAAATCTTACTAACTTATATTAAGTATATAACATTTTAATATAAAATTATCTGTGGATAACTATTTTTAAAATAAATTTTCTACTTTCTTTTGAAATTCAGCAAAATCGGCATATATTTGAGTTTTTAGACCGAATGATTCTGCACCTTCAATGTTTCTAAAATCATCATCCCAAAATAAGATTTCTTTTTTTTCGATACCTGAGAGACTTTTCAAGATGCTTTCAAAAAATTCTTTTTCAGGCTTTTTTGCTCCAATAAAACTCGAAGAAAAAACATCATCAAAATGCTTTCCAAGACCACGCTCATTTATTAAATTATCAGTTCTTTCTTTTTCGTTGTTTGTCGCAAGGTAACACTTTAGCCCTTTTTTTCTGAGTTCCTCTATAAGTGGGAAAAATCTTTCTTCAATAATATTGTATTTTTCATCAAACCAAAAATTTAAGATTTCTTCCAAGGTTCCATTCCAGCCCCATTTTGGAAAATATGCTTTTAATTCTTCTTTTAAACCTGCCTTACCGACAACGCAATCTTTGAAAACCCCATCAAAAAATTCTTTTGTTACTTCTTTACTTATATTGAATTTCTTTTCTAGTCTTGAACTAAATCTTGTTCCGTGAACAATCATCCCATCTGCATCAAAAATAATAGCTTTAATCATAATTAATTTTCTTCTCGTATTTTTAAATTTTCTGATATTTTAGTTTTTTTAGGATTTGGCACGAGTTCCTTTTCAACGATTTCTTTATCGGCTTTTTGATAATCATCTTCTGTCCCCATTTTCCCAATAGCAATTAAGGTAAAAGGCTCGTATGGGTCAGGGATAGAAAATTCTTGTTTAGTTTTTCCCCAATCAAAACTTCCAATTTGGCGACAACTATATTTTAATTCTGTTGCCTCTAGAATAAGAGACATGACAGAAGCGCCAAGATCATAAAGGGCCCAGCGGTTTTTTACTTCTTTCGGATCTGTCGGGTCACAGCAAGCTACAATGATAACTGGAGCAGTTTTTGCCCAAAAGTTTCTCTCTGGGATACATGTAAATAATTTCTCATATTCTTTTGTTCCTTGTTTTACATAATAAAAAAACCAAGGTTGATAATTTCTGCCTGAAGGTGCATGTCTAGCTGCTTCAAGAATTATTTCTATATTTTCTTGGGGGATAGAATCTGAAGAAAAAACTCGCGGACTAAACCTATTTTTTATAGCATCTAATACCAGCAAATTTGTCTTTGGTAATCTTGTTTTTAGTATCTCTTCTACGATTTTCATATTAAATATATTATACTACAAATTGTGACCCTACCGGGAATCGAACCCGGATTACCGGCTTGAAAAGCCGATGTCCT
>CAZJQE010000044.1:0-5620 GCA_964548505.1 uncultured Candidatus Saccharibacteria bacterium
TATTTCTCATATATTTATATCTTATATGAGTTGCATTTCAAACAAGAATCTTCAGTACCTTTAAAACATTCATGATTTTTGGTTTCAGTATAGCTTTTTGGATATCAATTCGTTGGTTTTCAGGAAGCTATACTGTCTGATAAAAAATGATAGTTAAGCAAAACTTATTTGTAATTTTCACTATTTTTAAATCATTTAAAACAATTTATCATGAAAAAGAAAAGAATCATCTGGACTGTTGTCCTGATCATCATGACAGTTGGTATAACTGTTGGAGTGAACAAAGTCATTAATCTCGGAGTTTTCGGAAATGAAGAAGAAACTGGAGTTATTGTCGGAATCAATTCGATTTTTAACGGCGAAGTTGTCCTTAACGTTGATACCAATGGCGACGGTGTTCCCGATATTAAAGTGTACACAAATTCATTTCTGGCAAGCGACATTATTAAAAAAACTGCTTCCTGGACTAATGGAAAAAGCGATGGTGTTTTTACGCAGATTTTGCCATTTACTCCAATTAAAGTTAAAGCCTGGAGGTGTATTATGGTAAACGGAACAGTTTGGGAAAGAATCATCCCCAAGTATATCCTGGCGGATTACGGTGATAACCTTACCAAGAAAACAGCTCAAAAGTAGCCATTTACCCAAACGCGTTATTCAACTTAATCATCTAAGTTGTTGACTCGTTTGGGTTTTTTTATTTTCAAATTTAGACCTCTTTCACTCCTTCGATGATGATGCTTTTTTCACCATTGCGGAGAGAGACTTTACCAGTTAAGGCAATGCATTTTTCTGGCACAAAAATATCTATTGATTTTGAAAATGTGCTTGGGAAAACTACGGCCTCAATAGAATCAGTAAAATCTGAAATTTTTATAAATGCCATTCGGTCATTATTTTTAGTAATTACTTGGCGGACTGTTTCAATAATTCCCGCAATTGTTATCGGCATGCCGTTTCCGATTTCTTCTTTAATTTTTTTAATATTCATATCTCGCTTTTCGATTTTGTCTCGAATTCTATCGAGTGGGTGTCCAGAAATATAAAGTCCCAACAATTCTTTTTCCCAAATTAATTTTTCAGCCTGGCCTGCATTTTGGCCTGCTTTTAATTTAAACGTTGGAGCGGAATCTTCCGCCATTCCACCAAAGAGAGAAACTTGGTTTTGAGCTTGTTTCCCGAGTTCCTTATTATAGGCAAGCATGTCTTCAAGATTTCCAAGTAGTACTCCACGGTCTCCAAATTCATCCATGGCTCCAGACTTGATCATTGCTTCCATTGATTTTTTATTTAAATTTTTATGTTTAATTCTGTCTAGAAAATCTGAAATTGATTTATATCTTCCAGCATTTTTTCGTTCAGTTATGATTGCATCAGAAATATCAGTTCCTAAATTTTTTATAGTATAAAGTCCAAAGCGAATTTTTTTACTTTTATTTTTATCACTGATTGGTTCTCTCAAATTGTCTGGGAGACAAGTAAACCCACCAAAGCTTTCATTGATATTTGGCGGAAGAACCGGGATATTCATTTTTTTACATTCATCAATTATTTCAGAAATTTTTTCAACATCTCCAGATTCTGCGGTAAGAATGGCGGTCATATATTCCACAGGGTAATGTGCTTTCATGTATGCGGTTTGATATGCGACTCGGCCATAGGATGCTGCATGTGCTTTATTGAATCCATACGCTTGAAATGGTTCAAAAAGTTTCCAAAGTTTTTCAGCAAATTCAGGGGTTTGTCCGTTATCAATAATACCTTTCGTGAATTTTTCATACTGAGCGGCCATTTCGGCAGGAATTTTTTTACCGACAGCTTTACGGAATTTATCTGCTTCTTCCCAGTTGTAGCCTGCCATTTCAAGGGCACAGAAAAGAAGGTCGTCTTGGTACACGATTAGTCCATAAGATTCAGTCAAGAATTTTTTCATTCTCGGGTCTAAATATTTTACAAGTCTTGGGTTATGTTTACGTTTAATGTATTCAGGGATAGATTCCATTGGACCTGGGCGGTACAGTGCCACCATGGCATTGATATCGTGGATTGAAGTTGGTTTTAATTCTTTCAAGTATCTTGTCATGCCGGCGCCATTTAATTGAAAAAGCCCTTCGGTCTGACCTGAAGCAAGTAAAGCAAAAGTTTTTTTATCATCGAGTGGAATTTTTTCAAGATCAATATCAACGTTGTAGAATTTTTTCACAAGTGAAACCGCATCTCCTAAAATTGCTAAGTTTCTAATGCCCAAGAAATCGAATTTTAAAAGTCCAGCTTCTTCAATACTATACATATCGTATTCAGTAATTACTTTTCCACCCTTAGGGTCAAACTGAGTTGGAGCATATTCATAAAGAGGTTTTGGAGCAATCACAACTCCAGCGGCGTGAACTGAAATGTGTCGCACACAACCTTCCAATTTTTTTGCAAGGTCTATAATTTCTTTTGTGTCAGCTTCTTTTTCATAGGCTGCTTTTAATTCAGGTACTATTTCCATGGCATGATCTATAGTCATGGGCATTCCTTGAGAACCCATAGGAATCATTTTTGAAATTCGGTCGCCAATAGTATATGGATGTGCAAGGGCTCGAGCGACATCGCGTACAGCACCACGGGCCATCATTGTTCCAAAAGTACCAATTTGGGCAACTTTATCTTCACCATATTTTTGCTTTGCATACTCAATCATTTCGTCGCGTCTGTTGTCGGCATAGTCCATGTCGATATCGGGAGGGCTGGGACGGAAAGGATTTAGAAATCTTTCAAAGGGGAGTTTGTATTCAATAGGATTTACATTTGTAATTCCAAGGAGGTATGTAACCATTGAGCCTGCGACGGACCCTCTGATGGTAGTTAAGATATTATGTTCTTTTGCATAACGAAGTAAATCTCCAACTACCAAGAAATACGGGGTGTATCCTTTGTTAAAAATTATCGCAAGTTCGTATTCTACGCGTTCTTTTATTTCCGGAGTTTCTATAATTCCGATTCTTTTATATCCTTCATCGATCAGTTCTCGCATTTTCGTTTCATAAGATTTATCACCCTCAATTTTATAATCAGGGAATACCCATTTTCCAAGCTCAAGTTCTACATTACACATTTCGGCAACTTTTAAAGTGTTCGTGAGAGCTTCAGGAACATCTTTAAAAATCTCGGTGGCAGTTTCTCCATTTACAAAAGAATAATCATCATCTCCAAAAGAAAATTTATTTTCATCTTTTATGTCAGAATTTGTTTGAATTGCGAGCAGTGTCTCGTGGGCTTTGGCGTCTTCTTTGTGTGGATAATGAGAATCAAAAGTAGCAACGACGGGGATGTTGAATTTTTTGCCGAGTTTTATGATACTTTCTCGAACATCTTTATCGTTTGGTACGGTAGGATGACGCATAATTTCTAGAAAATAATTTTCTTTCCCAAAAATTTCTTGATGTTCTTTTATGATTAGTTCAGCTTTCTCTTCATCTTTGTTTGCTAGGGCTCGGGACAGTTCTCCACCCAAACATCCCGAAAGACAAATTATTCCTTTTGAATATTTTCGCAATATTTCTTTATCCATTCGGGGTTTATAGTAATATCCTTCCAAGTTAGACAAAGTAACCAACCGAATCAGATTTTTATATCCTTCATTGTTTTTTGCAAGTAAGGTCAAGTGGTAGCGCTTGTTGTCAATTCCTGTTTCTTTGTCGAGTCGAGAACGTTCGGCTATATATGCTTCAACGCCAATTATTGGTTTTATGCCTTCTTTTTTTGCAAGTTTGTAAAATTCAATAGTGGCGTACATATTGCCATGGTCAGTAATAGCGAGTGCTGGCATTTTGTATTTTTTAGCAAGACCCACCAAATCCTCAAGCTTAGAAAGCCCATCCAAAAGACTGTAATGAGAATGCGTATGTAGATGGACGAATTTAGATGATTCCATTATTTTTATATTATCACAATTTTAAAAATATTATTTATTTAAATTTGAAACTAAATATGTGGCAATAATTGCGGCTGTTTCTCCACGTAATGTGAGATTTCCTAAAGATGCAATTTCAAAATTATTTTCTTTTGCGATTTTTATTTCCTCTGGAGTCCAGCCACCTTCGGGACCTACGAATAAGTTAAAAGTTAAAAGTTGAAAGTTATAAAGTGAATCAAATTCTTCTCCTGAAGCGTCAAAAAAGATATTTAAATTATTTTCTTTTATTAATTTTATTGCATCAGTAAATTTAATAGGTTCATAGATTTCGGGCACATCTGTGCGTCCTGATTGTTCGCTTGCTTCACGCGCGATTTTTTTTAAGCGTTCCATATTGAGTCCAGTTTTCACGGTGCGAGATGTGATTACAGGTATTATTTTTGAGACTCCACATTCAGTTGTTTTTTGTACTACTAATTCAAAATTTTCCTTTTTCAAAACAGCACAAAAAAGAATAACTTTTTTTGCAGTATTTTGCCCTGCGAAGCCTTGGCGAAGCAGGGCAGAAGTATCAATTTTCACTAAAATAAAATTTTTACCAATACTACATATTTCTGCGATCGCGGAAAAGTGTTGATTGTTACAAAGCTCTATTTTTTCACCAATTTTTAATTTTAAAACAATACGAATTTGCTTGGCGATTTCACCAGTTATTTCAATATTTTCTTTATTTAAATCAAAATCACCAATAAATCTATGAATTTTCATATCCTGATTTTAACACATTTTTTATTTTTCATGGAGGTGTTATAATAAAGGTATTAAAATTTATTAAAAAATATAAAAATATGGCAAGAATAAAAGTAGGTATAAATGGGTTTGGTCGCATTGGAAGAGCATTTTTAAAGGTTGCTTGGGATAAGCCTGAGATTGAGATTGTAGCAGTCAATGATTTGGGTTCGATTGAAAGTCTTGCATATCTTCTTCGTCACGATACTGTATATCGAGATTGGAATCACAAAGTTGAAGTTTCAGGAACTGATTTAGTTATTGATGGAAAAACAGTAAAAATTTTGGCTGAAAAAGATCCAAGCATGCTTCCATGGGGTACTCTCGGGGTTGATGTTGTTGTTGAGTCAACTGGATTCTTTACTACTTATGATAAAGCAAATGCACACATAAAAGCTGGTGCAAAAAAAGTTGTAATTTCAGCTCCAGCTAAAAAGGGCCAAGACGAAAGCATAAAAGGAGAAATGATACTTCTCGGTGTAAATGAAGATAAATTTGGAACTTCAGATGTTACCTCAAATGCATCTTGTACGACAAACGCGGCTTCACCAATTATTGCAATTCTTCACGAAGCCCTAGGAATTGAAAAAGCAATGTTGAATACTGTGCATGGTTATACTGGAACTCAAGCGCTTGTTGATGGTCCAAGTAAAAAAGATTTAAGAGAAGGGAGAGCTGGAGCTCAAAATATTGTTCCTTCTTCGACCGGTGCCGCCATTGCAGTTACAAAAATCTTTACTGACCTTGTAGGGAAATTCGATGGGATTTCAATGCGAGTCCCAGTCCCAGCGGGCTCAATAGTAGATATTACTTTTCTTTCTAAAAGAGATACAACTCGCGAAGAAGTAAATGAAATTTTAACAAAAGCATCAAATGACCCACGATGGAAAAATATTTTTGCAGTTACCAATGAGCCACTTGTGTCTTCTG
>CAZJQE010000045.1:0-4660 GCA_964548505.1 uncultured Candidatus Saccharibacteria bacterium
CAATAATTCCAATATTTCTAACTTTTTCTAGTGGGTAGTCCCTCTCCATATAAATTTTTTGTTTAATTTTATAATAAAAAGCGCCTAGTGCGCTTTTTACAATATATAACAAATATTACTATTTTGCAAATAAAAAACTATTTTCTTTCTTTAATTTGCCATTCAGTTTCTCCTTTTATATTTTTTTCTACCCAGTCTTTTATGTTTTGTAAAGTACCATCGATAACATAATTATCACCATTCTTTTCTGTGACTCCATACTCTTGCACAATAACCTTACCTTCTTTTCTTATAGTGTACTGAGGAGTAAATTTTCCTTCTTGTTTTAATCCATTAGGGGAAGAAAACAATTCTCCATCTTCTTTACTTAATTCATCCAAAACACTCTTTGTGTCACCTATCCCTGTTTCAAATATTATATATTTATTATCTTCTTCATTAAATGAGATTCTAAATCTTCTAATATCTAGAGATTCATTATTTTCTTGTTTGTTAAAATTTGGTGTTGACTCTACCATAAATTTTTATTTTAATTAATTTATTAATACCCTAATAATACCCCCCCCGAGGCACCTTGGCAAGTCCTGTTTATACACATGCTACACCCGCACACTTAATTTGCCATTATTCTGCTTTTTCAATATAAAAAAATATTAACACTTGTGTAGAAGTAGAAAATATAAAATTAGTTAATAAGTTCTGTTAGCAGAACAAAAAAGTTATGGCAATTTAAGTGTGCGGGTAAAATTGTGTTATTTCGTGTTATTATTTATATATGTTTTACGTTTATGTTTTAAAAAGTGAGAAAGATGAAGAATTATATATTGGAAGCACAAATGATTTAAAAAGAAGATTGAAAGAGCACCAATCTGGTCAATCATTTTCTACTAAGTTGAGACGGCCATTTGAATTAATTTATTACGAAGCATATAAAATAGAAAAAGACGCTCGCGAGCGAGAGCAAGCTTTAAAATTACGAGGTAACGCTAGAAGATTTTTAAAAGAAAGAATAAAAAGAAGTTTAGTTTAGGGTTTACCCGCACACTCAATATTGCGATGCACCAAAGGTGCGTGGCAAAGCCACATCGCAATGTTGAGTGTGCGGGTCTACCAAGCAAAATGCGCAAATGCTTTGTTGGATTCTGCCATTTTGTGAGTATCTTCTCTTTTTTTGATAGCAGCACCTTCATTTTTAGAAGCTGCGATAAGTTCATCAGCGAGTTTCAAATGCATTGGTTGTCCTTTTTTTGATCGTGCAGCATCTCGAATCCATCGCATAGCAAGAGCAAGTCTTCGCTCAGAGCGGACTTCATGAGGAACTTGGTAGTTTGCACCTCCGATTCTCTTTGAACGAACTTCTGTAAGAGGGCCAGCATTTTTCATAGCTAGATCAAAAACCTCAAGTGGGTTTGGGTTGCCTGTTTTTTCTTTGATCGTCTCAAAAGCTTTATACATTACCTTTCGGGCAGTTTCTTTTTTACCAGACCACATAATGTAATTTATAAACTTCTCCAATTTCTGGGAGTTGTACATAAAGTCTGGTGCTACTATATTTTTGTTTTTTATTTTTCTTCGCATTTTATTTTTATTTTATATATCCCGCCTATGGCGTGGAAAATTTTATTTCTTAGCATCTTTCTTTGGTTTCTTATTTCCATAGAGAGATCTTCCTTGTCTTCTCTTTTCTACTCCTTGAGTATCAAGTACTCCACGAACAATGTGATATCTTACTCCAATCAAGTCTTTCACACGTCCTCCGCGAAGCATTACCACTGAGTGTTCTTGTAAATTGTGCCCTTCTCCTGGAATATAAGCAGTTACTTCCATTCCATTCGTCAAACGCACTCTTGCGATTTTTCGGAGAGCTGAGTTTGGTTTCTTTGGGGTCGTTGTTGTAACTTTGGTGCAAACTCCTCGTTTGAATGGAGCTGGGTAGTACACAGGTCTATTTTTAAGGACATTAAATCCACGAGCCAAAGCCACCGTTTTTGATTTTCGGGTAACTTTTGTTCGGTTCTTTTTTATAAGTTGATTGATTGTTGGCATATTTCTATTCCGTTTCTAAAAAAGGAGTCCAAAGACTCCAAATAAGATACTAAGACAATTTACTACAAGTCTTCTAAATTTGCAAGTCCTGTAGTAGATTTTGGTGACATAAAAAAAGCGCTATAGCGCATCACTAAAATTCACTACAGGGCAAGGCCTGTAATTAGGTGAAACAAAAATGCCAATATTGGAAATAGATAATTTGATAAAAATACAATAAAAACAATGATCAAAATCATTGAATATTTTTCAATAAAATTGACAATCTCATTAAAGGAAGGAGGTAGAAGATTAAATAGAATTTTAGACCCATCAAGAGGTGGAATTGGCACAAGGTTAAATATTCCCAAACTTAAATTTACAATTGCAATCGTAGAAATAATAAATTGAAAACCCACAGGTAAATTCATCCCCATTGAAAAACGTAAAATCAAACCGAATAAAAGTGCTAGAAAAAAGTTCGCCAACACTCCCGCGGAAGCGACAGCCACTGTCCCCCATTTTTTTTTTGTTAAATTATCTGGATTATATGGAACCGGCTTTGCCCAACCAATTAAAAATGGGGAATGAGAAAGAACTAAAAGTGCTGGTAATAAAATAGACCCGAAAAGATCTAAATGGTTTATTGGGTTTAATGTGAGTCGTCCAGCAAAACGTGCTGTCTTATCACCAAAATATTCTGCAATAAATCCGTGAGATACTTCATGTATCACTACCGAAATAATGAGTATTGCTATATAAAAAATCGCATCCGTTGCATTCATATAAATTTTATGATAGCATGGATTCGTTATGAAATCATGTGCAATATCAAAAAAGAGTTCAGTTGTCGGAGGCGGATATTCAAACCGCACTCGTGCTGCTAAATTCAATCCAACCGGCAAAGTACGCAAATATGCAAATCTTCAAAAGAAGAAAGTTTTTGTACCCGAACTTGGTAAGTCGGTTAGAATTGAAGTGTCTACCAAAGGGATGCGAACAATGAAAAAAAATGGAATTTATAAAACTCTCAAGAAAGCAGGTCTCGTAAAATAAAAAAACTCCTTAGGGAGTTTTTTTATTTTAATTGTTTTCCTATTATATTGTTTGGATTATTTATATTAAATAATATTTCACTTCCTTCTAAAAGGAAGACTTTTTTAATTCCAATCTCTAGCATCTTATTCCAGCATGGCTCACAGCACCACCAATGTCCCCATAAATATAGTTCTGGATTTTTTAAATTATTAATATTTTTCTTTTGGACATCGAGTACTGCTCTGTATTCTCCATGATTGGCATGGGAAGCACATCCAGGACATAACCAATATTTTTGTCCTGAAGGAATATTTAACATTCTTCTTATGCAATATTTTTTATGTAATTTTAAAAGTTTCTGATTTGAAAGGGCTGGTTTATTTGAGGCCCTACCTACCACTACTCCATCGGAAACAATAACTGAGCCATTCGGCATACTTTGGTCATTAGATTTTTTTGCCTCATCTTTTGCTTGAGACATAAAAATATTACTTTCGGGAACATATAAAATATTTACCCCTGCTGGCAGATATGGATATTTAATTTCTTTCTTTGTTTCCATAATGTTTAATTGTATTATATAATTCAAAATATGACTACCTTTGACACAGTCTACCAAAATTTAATAAAAAAAATCATGGAAGAAGGAGTTGAAGAATATAATGAAAGAACAGGACATAAGATAAAAATCTTACCCGGCCTTACCTTTCAAATTGATTTAGAAAAAGATGGCTTTCCTATTCTAACCCTTCGAAAGAACCCTATAAAGTCCCCTATTGCTGAACAAATTTGGTTTCTTCAAGGAGAAAAAAATACCGAATTTTTAAGAAAATATACAAAAATGTGGGATGAATTTATTGAAGAAGATGGCACTCTCACTTCTGCTTATGGTTGGCGTTGGCGCAATCACTTTGGCAGAGACCAGCTCGGACAATTAATAAAACATTTGAAAGAAGAGCCACATTCAAGACAAGGAGTGGTAATAACTTGGGACCCGACAGATGATGGACTTTATGGAAAAGATTTAAAGGCAACTTATAAAAAAAATGCACCATGTCCCTTTGCTTTTACGGTAAATATAATTGGTGGCAGACTTTGTTTGCATAATATCATCCGATCAAATGACATGATGCTTGGTTGCCCTTTTGATACTTTCGGTTTTGCACTACTCATGTATATTTTGGCACAAGAACTCAACGTTACACCAGGAGTATATACTCACTCTATTTCAAATGCTCATATCTATGACACGCATTACGCGGGAGCAAAAGAATTGATAAGTAGAAAAAATGACCACCCAAATATTTTCCCAGTTTTACCTCAAAATATTTACAATCGAGCAGAACAAAAAGATGAAACTCTGGTAGATGAAATCTATCAGGCATTTGCTCCGCATTTTAAACCAAGCGAACCTATTACTGGCCTTGATATAATAAAATAATGATACTTTCACTCATCGCTGCTATTGGTAAAAATAATGAACTTGGGAAAAATAACCAGCTTCTTTGGGATTTACCCATGGATATGAAATATTTCAGAGAGACTACAAAAGGACATTCTGTAATTATGGGTAGGAAAACATATGAAAGTATTGGGA
>CAZJQE010000046.1:0-4542 GCA_964548505.1 uncultured Candidatus Saccharibacteria bacterium
TATAAAAACCGGGTGGATTTATCAATTCTTCTATGTTTACACAATATAGTGGTTTAAGTTTCAATCCTGTTTCTTCTAATCCCTCTCGACAAGCAGTCTCAAACACTGTTTCTCCAAGCTCCACGTGCCCACCTGGCACAGATATTTGACCTTTCCATTTTGGTGATTTCACTAGCAACACTTCACCTTTTTTATTTAAGATAATTGGAACGCATATCATTTCTACTATATTGCTATGTTTTTTCATTATGCTTAATTATAACATGAAAAATATCCTATTTTAATCCATAAAAACTTCTTATAGTTTTTAGTCATAGAGGAAAAATGTATTGATCCTAAACCTAACACAAGAGAACAAAATTATTTAGGTTACTAAATAAGTATTGCAAATCTATAAGTTATTACAATTCTTTAAAAATTCTTTAATTGCAAGTTTCCCATTTTCTATGGAAGTATAATCATAAACTGTAAAATTTGGATAAATTTCTTTTGAAATCCCTCGAATCATTGTTGATAATTTGTTTGACCAAGAATCTTTTCTGTATAAAGCCAAAATAGGAATTGGCGGTAATCCTAACTTAGGTCTTAAATATGCATGAGCAATTTCTATTCCTGTGCCTAAGCTAGGTGTAGAAACTTCAAAAATTGCCCCACAGATATTACCCTCAATTCCCTCAATTAATTTATTACGAACTAAATTTCTATACTCCAATTCATCTGTTGGTAAAGAGCCAAATTTTTTCTCGAGCGATTCACGTGATTTGAAAAAATTTAATTCTTTAGTATGTTCCGTAAACAACTGAAAACCACTTTCTTTGATTGTTTCTAAAAATTGCTTGGAAATAGCAGTGGTTTCTTCTTTATTAAGAGAACCCTGAATAGCTCCTCCAAAAAATATTATCTTTTCTTTTTTATTCATTAAATAAATTATACCAAAATGTATGAATTTCTACCAAGATGGCCATGAAAGGCAATGAAGTAACATTATGGTGCTGGAAAAGCATCATTTTGGTATAATAAAACCATGGAAACAATAAACTGGAGTGATTTTGAAAAAATAGAATTACGAGTTGGCACAGTCATAAGTGTCGAGGATTTCCCTGAAGCTAAAAAGCCGGCGTATAAATTAACCATTGATTTTGGAGAATTTGGAGTAAAAAAATCTAGTGTACAAATTACAAAACTATATAAAAAAGAAGAATTAATAGGGAAACAAGTTGTAGGAGTAATTAACTTTCCACCCAAAAGAATAGGTCCTTTTATGTCTGAATGCTTAACGACTGGATTCCCTGATGAAAATGGAGATGTGGTTTTGACTCAACCTGAAAGAAAAGTTCCAAATGGTTCAAAGATTTTTTAGTTAGTGATATAATTTAATTAATTAAAAAATAATTATGGGACAACTAATAGAAATAAACGACACATTGAAATTAAAACTTGGCTCTAATAAGCCAGATCATTTTAAAGCTGACAAAATTTACCCTTTTGAAGTTAAAGGAAAAAGAATGTACAATCTTTATCCAACTAGAGTTTTTCTAGTTGAAGAGGTTCACGGCAAATGGAATTATGTTGGGCATGCTAAAATTTTAAGCCAAACAATAGACGCTGAAAAAGATATTACTTACGGCAAATTCAAGGTAACCAAAATATATACCGAAGAATATAAATTGTTGGTAAATAAAAATGAACCACCCGAGGGAAAATCTTATGCAAAATAATATCAAAGCTATATTTGTACCGGGGAACGGGAATGATAATTTTCAAGACCGTTGGCGACCGTATTTAAAGGAGGAACTTGAAAAACTAGGAATCTCGGTAATTAATATTGATTTTCCTGATCCGGTACTTGCCAGTATGAAGGTATGGCTTCCATATTTGAAAGAATTGGGTGCAGATGAAAATACTATCTTGATAGGGCACTCTTCGGGAGCAGAAGCGACCATGAGATATGCTGAAAACAATAAACTCTTTGGCACAGTCTTGATCGGTGCTTGTTATACAGATTTGAGTTTGCAAAATGAAAAGGAAGCTGGATATTATGATGCACCTTGGCAATGGGATAATATAAAAAATAACCAAAAATGGATCATTCAGTTTCACTCAACTGATGACCCTTTTATTCCGATTGAAGAAGCAAGATTTGTACATGAAAAGCTTGATACTGATTATCAAGAATTCAATAATCGAGGACATTTTGGAGATGGAAAAGAATTCCCAGAATTAATTGAAGCTATAAAAAATTATCTGATAAAATAACTTTATGTTTTTCATAGAACACTTGTATTTCTTAATCGGACTTTATATATTTTTAATACTTTGGTTGCCACTTTTTTTCTTTAATAAGGAAAGTAGAAAATGGATGGTTCGCATGAGTATTCTAGGTGCGATGCTAGGGCTACCATTTGTTCAAAAAATGTATATGGCTGACTGGTGGCATCCTAATTTTATTTTCAACTCCTTCATTAAAATAGAAGACATTTTGTTTGGTTTTGGTTTAGTTGGAGCTATTTCTTCTATTTACTCACTTCTCAAATCCAAAGATGAAAAACTTCTACAAAATAAATTTTCACTTTCGCAAAAAATTTACATAACAATTATAGCCTTCACTTTCTTTCTTGGCCTATTTTATATATTTAAAATTCATTCTTTCTGGGCTACAGTTATTGGATCTAGTTTGGGAGCAGTAATCATTGCAATTAAAAAACCCTCTTTTCTAAAATATGCATTTTTAACTGGAATTTTTATTTTAATAACCATTCTTCCTGTATATTTACTTGCCATTTATCTTAGCCCTGAATTTATTAGAAATGAATGGTTCCTTAATCAGCTCTCTGGGATAACATTTTTATCAATTCCAATTGAAGAATTTGTTTTCTATATTTTTGCTGCGTTAGGAATGTCTGCTTTTCAAGAGTTGTTTGAATAGAAGATCTAACATACTCGCTAAAAATGGACTGGCGGTGGTTTAGATCCAAGTATTCTCCCCTTTTCATTACGACTTAGAATGATGCGCTCGCGACGAGGTGGAGATATTGTTAGAGTAAACTCAAATGGAATCTGTTTTGTTCCAAATTGGTTATTTAGGTCACGTCGTGTTGTAATTATTCCGTGCCGATATTTAGTGACATATTAAAAATATAGCAAAAAAAGCTTATTTTTTCAAGATAAAATACTAATTAAAATTATTGAGTTTTATTTTTCAAATACTCACTTATATCTTCATCGAATTTATCCATACTTTTTTCTTCTTTTTGTTTTTGAATTTTAGAATCAAAAATGTCAGAAAAATTAACTCCGGATGCTATTTTAGATATTTTTCTCTTATTTATTTCTTCTTCTAACACTTTGAAATTAGGCTCAAGAATAACTAAAAATCCATCTTTATCCACTGCTCTTATGTTTCCTTCGTTATCAAAATTTACTTGAGTGAGTTTTGGAACTCTTTTTACTTCTTGCAAAGTATCTTTGGTTATTATCACTAAATCTTCTTTTGAATAAAAAAGAAAGAAATTCCCCGAAGGGTCAAGTTGCAGATTGTTTATTTCCTCATATTTTTTGGGAAATTCAGCTGTGACAGGTGCCCAAGTACTAGGCTCTTTGCTTAAATCTAATTTTACTATATCTTTTGGATTACTGCTGGAACAATAGTAAATAATATCTTTATTGCTTGGGTCAGTAATAATATTTTTATCAACAGAAGGAAGACGGTCAGAAAACACAGGTGCACTACTTTCAGCTTCTTCATTCTTTTCTATGTTAATACCTACATCTGTAATTAGAACAGAATATTTTTCATTTAGCTGTTTGTAATTTTCTTGTTCTCTAACTGCTTTCTTGATACATTGTTCCAGTTCTACGGGAATTTCGTCATATGCTTCAATTCTTTTCCAATTTCTTGGTGCTTGGACAATTCCATTTTCATTTTCAGTTTTAAGGGTAAAATAAATTCCTTCTTTTCCAGAAAAAATAATATACTTATCTAAAATAGAAATTCTTGAAGTAGGAATTGTGAATTTATCATAAGTTGTTGATAATTCAAAATAATGATCACGACTGTTAGTATTTTCAGCTTTTTTAAGGGCTAATTCTGCAAAAGGTCTTATATTGCTTGGCACTTCATCAATAAATAAATTATATTCTTTGTTGTAATTACTTGAATTACGAGAAATATATTGTTTTTTTATTATTTTTTCTCGAAAGATTTTATCCACCCACGTTATACTTACTTCTTTACGATTAAGTGGTTCTTTAAAATCTTCAAGCTTTTTTACTTTTTCATCAAAAAATGAAATTTTATTTGAATTTTTCAGTGTTACAATTGTATAGTTATTCCAGGGAACAACACATTCAACTTCTCTCGTTTCATCCATTTCTTTGTTGATTGGTTTTTCTGATTTCTTTATTTCTTTTAGTTCTAATTCTGGAAGTGCCTCTTCATTTTTATTTGAAGTCTTGTCATTTAAACCAATTTTTGGTCCATTTTCTTCCATATGAAGATTCTTGTTTGAAATGCAACTCATATAAGATATAAATATATGAGAA
>CAZJQE010000047.1:0-3825 GCA_964548505.1 uncultured Candidatus Saccharibacteria bacterium
CTGTTGTAATTGACCGCTCTACCACCGACGCATGTACAATAAAATACCATAAAATGAGTTTTTTTGCACCCCATACAAAATTTTAAAGGTAACATTATGTGGTTATGTCAAATTCCCAAAAATTTTATACGGGACATGCCTTTTTAAAACCGATACAAAGTACTAGCATATTAGACATCACTTATGCTATTATAGCAAGATGTTACTTAGAAGACTAAAAAGTATTTATAAAAAAAATTTTTCGGTTTCTTATGATAGTTATGAATATTCTGATTTTTGGAAGGGGAGAGATTACGAAGACCAGAGTGACAAAATTGCTGTTTCTAAACTTCTTTCTATGATAAATGGTTCTCATGAGAAAATTATTGATATTGGGGCTGGTATGGGGCGTATGGCTTTGCTTTATGAAAAAAAATGGAATGAATTTGTTTTGTTTGATTTTTCAAAACACCAAATCAATGAAGCTCGCGAGAATATAGAAAGGGAAGATATTTTTGATAGTAAAAAAGCACAATATGCCGTCGGGGCGATTGAAAGTATTCCATTTCCAAATGCTAGTTTTGATACAGCTTTATGTGTTCGAACCTTTCATTATGTTTTTTATGCTGGTATTGCAATTGGAGAAATAAGTAGGATATTAAAACCTGAAGGATATTTTATTTTGGAAATACCAAATAAACTTCATTTTAAAAACAGAGCGCTGTCAATTCTAAGGAGAAGAAGAGATGCCAGTACAATATTCTCTCGAGATCCAATAAACATAGCGGTAAAAGACAATGTTAATTTTTTGAATCATAATCCCAAGACAATTATAGAAATTTTAAAATCAAATAATTTTGAAATAGTTAAAGTACTAAGTGCTTCAAATTTTCGTTTTCCACTAATTAAAAGAATCTTTCCAATAGAACTCATTGTTAAATTTGAAAAAATTACGCAAGAAATTCTTGCGTCTTTTTATTTTGGACCGAGTATCTATTTTTTAGCTAAAAAGTCAAAGTAATATCCCCTTAGGGATATCTTTAATATTGTGTTATACTATATCTCGTGTAAAGACACAAGGAACAACGTCGAAGTTTCAAGCAAAAATAATTTAAAATCACAATATGACAGGAACAATCAAAACTCTTACGGATAAAGGATTTGGATTCATTGCTCGCGAAGGCGAAGCAAAGGATCTTTTCTTTCATTCCAAAGAACTAGTTGGTGTTACTTTTGATGAACTAAAAACAGGCGATACCGTCTCTTTTGAAGTTATTCAAAGTGAAAAAGGACCAGCTGCTACAGGAGTATCTCGCGTATAATTGTAGAAATAAAAATCCCGCCAATGGGGCGGGATTTTTATTTGAAAAATTTTATGGCAAAAAACGAAGTAATTTTAAGATTTGATAAGGTTTCATTTGAATACGGACACAATAAGCCAATATTAGATGAGGTTTCTTTTCCGCTACGAGTTGGAACAAAGACTACTATCATGGGGCAAAATGGTGCAGGGAAGAGTACAATTTTTGGATTAATTACCGGAGCACTAAAACCAGAATCTGGAATAATAAACAAGGAGCAAGGGTTTACTATTGCTACCGCAAAACAAGTAATAGATAGAAATGATTTAAGTTTAACCGTACGAGAATTTTTTGAAAAATGTTTTGATAAGAAAATTTATGATATAGATCCACGTATTGATGAAGTACTTGAAGTGGTAAATTTGAAAGGCCATGAAAAGCTACATGATAGAATTTTAAAAACTTTTTCTGGTGGACAATTGGCACGCATACTGCTTGCATCAGCTCTCATTCAAGATCCAGATTTGTTATTACTTGATGAACCGACAAATAATTTAGACCATGCAGGGATTTCACATCTGACAGATTTTTTAATTAAATATAAAAAAACAGTAGTAGTTATTTCTCATGATGCTGATTTTTTAAATGCCTTTTCTGATGGAGTTTTATATCTCGATATTTATACACGTAAAGTTGAACAATATGTAGGAAACTATAAAAATGTACTAAAAGAAATAACAGCTCGAGTGGAAAAAGAAAATATGAAAAATGCTCAATTAGCAAAAGAAATTCAGGCAAAAAAAGATCAAGCGAATGTCTTTGCCCATAAAGGAGGTCAGCTTCGATTGGTTGCAAAAAGAATGCGAGAAAAAGCAGAAGAATTGGAAGAGGACATGGTAGATGTACGCAAGGAAGATAAAACAATCAGGTCTTTTACAATTCCGTGCCAACAAGATATTAATGGAAATATTATTACTATTAGTTCTTTTTCTACAATGAGCATGAAAACCGGGAAACTTACAAAACGCAAAGCAAATATTAAATTAAAGAAAAATCAGCATTTACTCTTAAAGGGTCCAAATGGTATCGGGAAAAGTACATTATTGGAACATTTAGCAAATAACACATCTTCCGGAGCAAAAATTTTAGAAGGTATTCGAGTAGGGTATTATCGACAAGATTTTTCAACTTTAAATTTCAGTCATACTGTCTATGAATCACTTTCAAGCGCAATGCTCTCAGGAGGAGTACCACTTAACGAGGAACATATGCGCGCTACAGCAGCAAGTTTTTTAATAACAGGAGAATTAATTAATACAAAAGTTGGTAGTCTTTCTGAAGGGCAAAAAGGGCTTGTCGCGTTTGCAAGACTTGTACTCGAACGTCCGGGGTTGCTTATTTTAGATGAACCGACGAATCATATAAATTTTCGTCATATTCCAATAATTGCGGAGGCAATTAGTAAATACCAAGGTGCTTTAATCCTTGTTTCTCACGTGCCAGAGTTTGTAGAAAAAATTCGAATTGATGAAATACTTGATTTAGAAAAATAATTTTGTGATACCCGGTAGTGAGTTTTAGCAAAGCACAAAGTGCGTAATTTTATAAAAATTACATTGCTAAAATCTACTACCGGGTGATATAATTAATCTATGGCAAAAGGAAATAATAGTCATAAGAAAGAAGCAAAAAAACCAAAAAAGAAGAAATAATCTTTTTGGTTTTCAAAAACAACAAGGGTAACCCTTGTTGTTTTTGCAGTTGTTTAATACTTCATGAAGTATTAATATTAGGGTATTAGTAATAGTTATTTAATTTTATAAAAAATGGAAACACAAAAAGAAGCCAATGTTAATAATATTAATCAACCAGTTGGAGTACCAGTGAATACTTTAAATGATACTTTGCCTACTCCACCGACTGGGGGGAGTAATATGCCACAAGCGGAACAAGTTCCAGTAAAATATGCAGGTTTTTGGATTCGATGGGCGGCAGTTTTTATTGATGGTATTGTTTTATTTTTTATTGGTTTTTTTGTTGGGCTTATTTTAGGGATAGTCGGTGCACTTTTAGGAGTTCCTGAAAGTATTGTTACAATAATAAGTCAAATCTTTGGCATACTAACTTCTTGGGCTTACTATATTTTTATGACTTATAATTATAAAGCAACACTTGGTAAAAAAGCAGTAGGTATTAAAGTTTTTTCTGAAAATCTAGAAAAGCCAAAATTGGGTCAAATTATTTTACGAGAAACAGTTGGTAAGATTGTTTCTTATCTCACCTTAATGATTGGTTACATAATGGTTGGTTTTACAGACAAGAAGCAAGGTTTACATGACAAAATTGCAGATACAGTTGTTGTGTATAATGATCCCAATAAAAAAACTTACGTATGGGTAATCGTAATTGCTCTTATCTTACCAATGATAGCAATTTTAGGAATTTTGTCGGCCGTTATCATTGGTTCTTTAGGTAGCGCAAAATATAGAGCACAAGAAGTGAAAGTAAAATATGAAATTTCATCAATTCTTTTTGATTCCATATC